>JBCNPS010000070.1:0-18069 GCA_039593235.1 Chitinophaga sp.
CTCCTTATCATAGCCATCGGCTCACTGGTATTTATTCCTGCTGCCAACGCGCGCAGCTTTGGTATGTTCCTCACCGGCCTGTTTATACAGGGTGCGGGATTATCGCTGCTGCAAACCGCTTCCAACCCCTATGCCAGTATCATCGGGCCAAAGGAAAGCGCCGCCAAACGTATCAGTATTCTTGGTATCTGTAACAAAAGCGCCGGCGCCCTTGCGCCATTGATCCTCAGCTCTATTGTACTGAAAGGAGCCGATAAGCTGGAAAAAGATATTGCCGCAGCAGTAGACGCTGTGCAGAAAAATGCATTACTCGATAGCCTGGCTTCCCGCGTGATAGGGCCTTATGTGGCTATCGCCATCATATTAACCATACTGGCGTTTCTCCTGAAACGTTCTTCTTTACCGGAAATAGATACGAATACGGAAGATGAAGCTACTGCGGCGGCTACCACCGGTAAAACAAGCGTATTCCAGTTCCCGCAGCTGGTACTGGGTGTTCTCTGCATCTTTGTGTATGTAGGCGTGGAAGTAATGGCCGGCGACGTAATTGGCCAGTACGGAAAAGCGCTGGGTATGAGCGTGGACGATACCAAGTATTTTACCACCTTTACCCTGGTAGCTATGCTGGCGGGTTATATAATAGGTATTGCCACCATTCCGAAATACCTCACCGGTAAAAAAGGCTTACAGATCTCCGCGGTGCTGGGCGTACTGTTCACGGTAGCCGCTTATTTCAATACCGGCTTCTCCGCGGTAACGTTCATCGCCTTACTGGGACTGGCCAATGCACTCATGTGGCCCGCTATTTTCCCCATGGCGATCGACGGGCTGGGTCGTTTTACCAAAATAGGTTCCGCTTTACTGGTAATGGGTATTGCCGGTGGGGGCATTATCCCGCAGATCTACAGCGGTATGTTCGACCAGCACAGCATGTTCAACGGCCTTTATAGCAGCAGCATCGATTTCAGGCACGCATTCCTCTATTGCATGGTGCCCTGCTACTTGTATATCCTGTTCTACGCCCTCGTGGGCGATAAAATAGGTAAGAATTAACTTCTCCTGGTATTATTTGAAAGGTTGTTCTGTTTTTCAGAACAACCTTTTTTATTTCTGAATCATTTTTATATTTTTAGGTGTAAATTTTACGTTTAATAGTCTATTAATGATACAAGAAACCAGGGAGCAGTTTATCCACTTATTTGAAAAAGAGCCACTGATGGTCGTTTCCCCCGGAAGGATCAACCTGATCGGCGAGCATACAGATTACAACGACGGGTTTGTTTTACCCGCCGCTATCGATAAAAAGATCGTATACGCCATTGCGCTTAACAATACCAGGCAGTGTAATGTACACGCGGTTTTCACCAATGAAACCGTATCATTCCAGCTGAACGATGTAAAACCAACACCGGGATGGATCAACTATCTCATGGGGGTAGTGTACCAGCTGCAGGAACGCGGGCTGGAGGTACAGGGCTTCGATTGCGTGCTGGCAGGCGATATCCCCGTTGGCGCGGGCATGTCGTCGTCTGCCGCGGTAGAAGGCGGCCTGGTAGCGGCACTGGATCACATCTTTAAATATGGACTGGACCGCATGCAAATGGCCCTTATCGGCCAGAAGGCGGAACATACTTTCCCCGGTGTAAAATGCGGCATCATGGACCAGTTTGCCAACCTGCATGGTAAAAAAGACCAGGTAATGCGCCTCGATTGCCGCAGCCTGGAGTTTGAATATTTCCCGTTCAATTTCCCCGATTATAAAATAGTATTGTGCAATTCCATGGTACATCACTCCCTTGCTTCTTCCGAATACAATGTTCGCAGGCTGCAGTGCGAGGAAGGCGTGAAAGCCATCCAGGCCAATCACCCTGCGGTGAAATCCCTGCGGGATGCCGATATGAACATGCTCAATGAAGTACGCGCGCAGCTATCAGACAAAGTATACGACCGCTGCAACTACGTGATCGCTGAAATACAGCGCGTACAGGATGCCACGGCATTGCTGAAAAAAGGCAACCTGCAACAGTTTGGTGAACTGATGTATGCCACCCACGAAGGACTGAGCAAACTGTATGAAGTAAGCTGCCCTGAACTGGATTTCCTGGTATCGCTCGCAAAAGAAAGAAAGGAAGTGGCCGGCGCCCGCGTAATGGGCGGAGGTTTTGGCGGTTGCACCATCAACCTGGTAAAAGCAGATAAGGTAGACGAATACGTATCCTTTATCAAATCAAGATACCAGGATCAATATGGTAAGGAGCCGGAAGTATATGTGACCATTATTGAAGAAGGCGTGTCTATTATAGACTAAACGCCTTCGGCGTTTTAAATTGTCCTGCACCAGGACAATTTAAAGCGCCGAAGGCGCTCTACGCGCGCTTAATATTCGTCGTTCAGCGCGAAGATCGGAGTCCTGTTCATCCAGCGGCCACGGGTAAAGTCGGGGATGAATTGTACGCTGCCGCTTTCTGCTACGGATTGTTCACTCAGCGGAGTGATGGCGTACCAGGTAGCCATGTCGTATACATCCAGCGGATATGGAGCGCCGCGTTTAATACACTCCAGGAAAGAGTTCAGTACAAACCAGTCCATACCGCCATGACCAGCGCCTGCTGCATCGTTGGCATATTTTTTCCACAGCGGGTGGTCGTATTTGCCAAAGTAGCTGTTAGGATCGTTGAAGTCGCCGGTTTTTTCCCACTCATCGTATTTGCTCTTCTTCTCTACATAAACGGAGCTCTGATCGTCCATCCACAAACCATTGGTTCCCTGAACGCGGAAGTTCAGTGAGTAAGGGCGGGGAGAGTTGGTATCGTGAGATAACATGATGGTTTCACCGTTGTTGGTTTGGATCAGGGTAGACACGATATCGCCCAGTTTGAACCGCACTTTTGCATTCGGATGGTTTTCACCACCGTTATCCACAATGTATTTATGCAGGCCGCGTGATTTGGTAGCTACGGATGTAAGCGACACCAAGCGGTTACCGCGGTTAATGTTGATATAGTTGTTAACAGGACCCAGGCCATGGGAAGGATAGAGGTCGCCGTTACGGTGTACAGAGTGGTTGGTTCTCCATTTGGCTTCAGACAGCGCCTTTTCGCCAAACTCAACGCCACCGCCGTAATATTGCTTGCCGTTGTTAAATTTCACTGCGCGCAGATCGTGCTGGTAGCCTCCCTGTAAGTGGGTAAGCTCACCAAATAAGCCCTGGCGTACCATGTTCAGCACCGCCATTACATCCCTGCGGTAACATACGTTTTCCATACCAAATACAGGGATACCGGTTTCTTCGCTGGTGTTCACCAGTTCCCAGCATTCCTGGATATCAGATGCGCCGCATACTTCCACCGCCGGTGTTTTCCCTGCTTTCATGCAGGCCACCGCCATGATGGAATGCCATTCCCATGGAGTGGCAATGATCACCGCATCGATGTCGTCGCGCTTCAGCATGTTGCGGAAATCTTCCGGACCATTGGTGTATTCAGCTACCTTTCTTTTGCCGCCGTATACCTTTTCGATCATTGCCCTTACTTTTGGCAGGGTGTAAGCGGTGTCGGGATCAGCGAAAGCAACTACTTCCGCATCTTCACGATGGAGACAGAAATTCAGGTGACCAAGTCCGCGGGCGCCAACGCCAATCAGGCCGATTCTTACCTTGGGTTTCTTTTCGTTGGCAAATAATTTGGCAGAAGAGCCGAGCATAGAAAGTCCTACGCCAGCTGCTACCGTGTTTTTCAGAAAACTTCTGCGATGCAGTGGATTTTTATTCATTGTTCAAAGTTTATCAGCGTATACATTATACGTCTTAGGAGGGACTAAATTTATAAAAATTGATTTATCTAAACCAACCCAATGGAGAATAATCTTACATTTTTGTGATAAACGGCGGGGAATCTTCACTTATCCCACATTCTCCCGGTGGCTGAACACGCATTAAGCCCCATTCAAAGGCATGGTGAGTGGCACGTTTTTATGCCCGCCATGGGTGCGGGTTTCAGAGATAAGCCATATATAAGCCTTATATAATAGTTTCATAAGCGTTACATAAGCGTTATCTATAAGATAAGCGTTATATACTGATTATTACTGCCTTTTTGCAGGTTTATGCCGAAAAGCCGGTAAGGGGCTGGTAGCCCGATACTGCTTCAAGGCATGGTTAAAGCTAAAATTCAATTACTAATGGGGAATTTGAAATTGAACCAATCTGATTATCTGCCCTATCTTCGCTGACGTTGTAATCCGTAACTTTTATTTCCGGCAATGAAAAAAAACACGTTACTCCTCGCAGGGCTGCTTGGTTTTAATATGGCAATGGCCCAGGAGATCAAGCCTTATGGCGCGCTGCCTTCAAAAGCACAGGTATCCTGGAATGACATGGAATATTATATGTTCATTCATTTTGGCCCCAATACTTTTACCAATAAAGAATGGGGACATGGAGATGAAGATCCGAAGGTGTTCAATCCCACCCACCTGGATGCCCGTCAGTGGGCGCGTACCGCCAAAGCGGCCGGTATGAAAGGCATCGTGATCACTGCCAAACACCATGATGGCTTTTGCCTGTGGCCCAGTAAATACAGCACCCATACCGTGCGTGAAAGCGCCTGGAAAGATGGCAAAGGCGATGTGCTGGCGGAACTGTCCGCCGCCTGTAAAGAGTATGGGCTGAAGTTTGGCGTGTATCTTTCCCCGTGGGACCGTAACCATCCTGAATATGGTAAGCCCGGGTACAACCAGGTGTTTGCCAATACGCTCAATGAAGTGCTTTCCGGCTACGGTCCTGTATTTGAGCAATGGTTCGACGGCGCCAATGGCGGCAATATCAAGCAGCCGTACGACTGGAACCTGTTCCACAGCGTGGTATATAAGAACCAGCCCAACGCCGTTATCTTCAGTGATGTAGGTCCGGGTTGCCGCTGGGTAGGCAATGAAAATGGCATTGCCGGTACTACCAACTGGAGCACGCTGAATGTAAAAGGCTTTTCTCCCGGGGCCAATGGCCCGGCCACCAAATCGCTCAACGAGGGTAATGAGGATGGCGAACAATGGATCCCCGCCGAGTGCGATGTGTCTATCCGGCCGGGATGGTTTTACAGCCCGGAAACAAACGACAAAGTGAAATCAGTGTCCACACTGCTCGATATTTATTATGGCTCCGTAGGCCGCAATGGTAACCTGATCCTCAATGTGCCGGTAGACCGGGATGGACTCATCCACCCGAACGACTCTACCCGCCTGATGGAGCTGCGCCGTGTGCTGGACGCATCTTTCAAAAATAACCTGGCAAAACAGGCGCTGGTAACAGCTACCAATACACGCAGCAATAATAAAAATGTAAAGGTGGCTCACCTGAACGACGGCACCAACAGTACTTACTGGGCCACCACAGACGATGCCACCACTACGGTGATCAACCTGAGCTACAAGCAACCCATTACCTTTAACAGGGTGGTGCTGCAGGAATACATTGCGCTGGGGCAGCGGGTGAAAGCCTTCAGCGTGGAGATCCTGGAAAACGGTAACTGGAAAGAGATTGCAAAGGAAACCACTATCGGGCATAAACGCATCCTGCGTTTAAAGGACTATACCACCACGCAGGTGCGTATCAATATTCTGGATGCCAAAGCGGCCCCGGTGATCAGCGAGGTACAGCTGTACAAAGCGCCGGGATTACTTACCCTGCCGCAAATTGGCCGCACGGCCGATGGAAAGGTATGGATCCGCAGCGAGTCCGGAGATACGGAGATCCACTACACCCTGGATGGCAGCGAACCTACCTTGAAATCGCCGAAGTATGCGGCAGCTAACGATAATGTCAATGGAACAGTTATCAACCTCCCCCGGGGCGGTGTGGTAAAAGCCAAAGCCTTCCTGGATAAGGGAAAAACCGCCAGCGAAACGGTTACCGCCACTTTCGACATAGCGCCTGCCAAATGGAAGGTGATTGCGTCGGAAGCTACCGGCAAAGACAACAACCCGGCCAAGGCAATTGATGGCAACACCGCCAGTGTTTATGTGGCTGGTAACAAAGAAGCAACTGCCAGATACCCATACGAACTGCAGGTAGACCTGGGCGAAAACCTTGCCCTGAAAGGATTTACCTATACACCTGCCGGCAACGGTATCATTTACGGCTACGAATTTTACACCAGCGCCGACGGCAAAAACTGGGGTAGCCCGGTAGCCAGCGGCCAGTTCGCCAATATCAAAAATAATCCTGTGCAGCAAACGGTAGCGTTCAAAAAAACGACTGCCCGCTACATCCGCTTCGTTGCCACCTCACCGGCCGACGAAAAAGACGCGCAGGCGGCTATTGCTGAACTGGGGGTACTTACCCGCTAAGCTCGCCGCGGATTTTGTCTGACTCAGGATTAAACTGATTACGCTGATTACGCTGATTTGATTTTTTAGGATTTTAAAGATTCGGGGAGATAGAAGCGGATTCTGAGATTTTATTCTGTTTAATAAAAAGATTCGGGGAGATAGAAATGGATATACCATTTTTATCTCCCTGATTTATTATTATAAAATGCAATGGATATTTTCTCTAATCTTTTAATAATCAGTATAAAAATCCAGATATAAATCAGCGTAATCAGCGTAATCAGTTTAATCCTGAGTCAGACAAAATCCGCGTTTGTTAAAATTCTTCACCGCACAAAAAAAATTCGACTATTTAAAAAGATATTGTTATAACTTTGCGGATAATCTAAACTAAAGACAATATTTATAACAATTTAACGCTGAACTGAAGTTGGAAAAAACCGCAACTCATACCAACATCTCTGCATATCATCCCGCTTTAAACAAAGGGGTATATTCTGTTGGGTTCAATGTCTTTAGATTCCTTTCCCGACGACCTAGAATTTGATAGCGCTTGTCTGATATAACCGCTATCGCACCGTGATTCCCCAATCCTCCGGTGAACCTTTCCATTAATGGAATTTCAAGTTAGTTTATTGATTCACGATTTCAATTTAAAAAGTTGGAAAATCAACATATCATCGTTAGGGTAGCCACTCCTGACGACGTTCACTATTCAAATACCATCACAGACGAGATGGAATCATCTGCAAAAGCAAGAGGAACGGGCATTGCCAAGCGTTCCCCTGATTATGTAGAGCTGAAAATGAGGGAAGGTAAGGCCGTGATTGCCGTTACCGAACAGGGCGATTGGGTGGGCTTCTGTTATATTGAGGCCTGGGGGCATGAGAAATTCGTGGCAAACTCCGGACTGATCGTTAACCCCGCCTTCAGAGGGCATGGTGTTGCCAAATCAATCAAGAAAAGAATATTCGAGCTGTCGAGAGAGAAATACCCGGATGCCAAGATCTTCGGTTTAACCACCGGGTTGGCAGTAATGAAAATCAATTCCGAGCTTGGTTACGAGCCGGTAACATACTCTGAGCTTACCGACGATGAAGAGTTCTGGAAAGGTTGCAGAAGCTGCGTGAACTTCGACATCCTCACTGCCAAAAACAGGAAGAACTGCTTATGTACCGCCATGCTGTACAATCCGCTGGAGAAACTGAAAGAAGCAGAAGAAAAAGCGATGGCCGAAAAAGCCGCCGCTGCAGAAGCACAACCGCAGCCGCAATTATCTGTGAACGCCAGCGGTCATATGCACCACGCCAGGCGCCGCCGCAGATTTAAAGGAAACATAAAGCTCTACGAGCGATGGTTACGTTTTAAAAGATTTGTTTTGCTGAAAAGCAGGAAAGAAGGTGGCGCCACCGGGTCTAAAAAGAAATTTTTCCTGTTCTGACTACAGGATTGTCAATATTGTAATCTGGATCTATAAAAAAAGATGTCATAATGAAAAAAGTAGTACTGGGATTTAGCGGAGGACTTGATACTTCCTATTGCGTTAAATATCTGACCGAAGAAAAAGGATATGAAGTGCATTCAGTGATCGTAAACACTGGTGGTTTCTCTGAACAGGAACTGCAGGAAATAGAAAAGCGCGCTTATAACCTGGGCGTTAAAAGTCATAAAACTGTTAATGCAATACGTTCTTATTATGATGGTGTGATCAAATATCTCATCTTCGGTAATGTACTGAAAAATAATACCTACCCGTTAAGCGTAAGCGCAGAGCGTATGAGCCAGGCTTTGGCCATCGCGGAATATGTGAAGGAAGTGGGCGCCGACGCAGTAGCCCACGGCAGCACCGGTGCAGGTAACGACCAGGTGCGTTTCGATATGGTATTCCATATCATGATCCCCGGTGTGGAAATCATTACCCCTATCCGTGATATGAAACTGAGCCGCGAAGAAGAGATCGCTTATCTCCGGGCTAAAGGAGTGGAAGTGAACTTTGAAAAAGCCATGTACTCTATCAACAAAGGTATGTGGGGAACTTCCGTAGGCGGTAAAGAAACACTGACTTCCAATGGTATGCTGCCTGAAGCGGCATGGCCTACCCAGCTTACGAAGCAGGGAGAAGAGCAGGTGAAACTGACATTTGAAAAAGGAGAGCTTACCGGTGTGAACGATAAAACTTTCGGTCACCCGAGTGAAGCCATTCAATATTTACAAACTATTGCCGGTCCGTTTGCTATTGGCCGCGATATTCATGTAGGCGATACCATTATTGGTATTAAAGGACGTGTTGGGTTTGAAGCCGCTGCGCCGATGGTGATCATTAAAGCGCATCACGCATTGGAAAAGCATGTGTTAACCAAATGGCAGCTGAGCTGGAAAGACCAACTGGCACAGTTCTACGGTAACTACATGCACGAAGGACAGATCATGGACCCGGTAATGCGCGATATCGAAGCCTTCCTGCAAAACACCCAGGAAAACGTATCCGGCGAAGTGTTCGTAACCCTGATGCCTTACCGTTTCCAGGTAACCGGTATCAGTTCCCCTTACGACCTGATGAGCAGCAAGTTTGGTAAATACGGTGAAATGAACACCGGCTGGAGCGGCGACGATGTAAGAGGATTCAGCAAAATTTTTGGTAACCAGACTATGATCTGGCACCAGGTGCGGGAGAGCGTAAAGCCGAAAGCGTAAAGCTGAAAGCTGTTGCATTGGAGATTAAGTAGCAGATTATACTGATCTCAACAAAAAGGTTAACGAAGTAAAAGCCATGTTAATAGCGTTTATCAAAGCTTTAAGAGTATCATGAGCTAAAAAAGAAGAATAAAAGCATCATCAATCGCTGTAATAGCTTTGGGCTTTATGCTTTGTCCTTTCAGCTTTTTAGCACAATAAATCATAAATGAAACCATCAAAAATAAAAGTAGCTATTATAGGCGGGGCAGGTTATACAGGCGGTGAAATGATCCGGCTTTTACTGAACCACCCGGATGTTACAATTTCGTTTGTGCATAGCCGTAGTAACGCGGGCAACCCGCTGTATGCTGTGCATGCTGATCTGCTGGGAGAAACAGAGCAATTGTTCACCGGCGATCTTAGTAATGATATTGACGTGATGTTCCTTTGCCTGGGTCATGGCGAATCAAAGAAATTCCTGGAAGCCAATGATGTGGCAGCGCATGTAAAAGTGATTGACCTGAGCCAGGATTTTCGTTTAGGCGAAACCGTTAAAGAACGCGTGTTTGTATACGGGCTGCCTGAAATGCAGCGGGAGCAAATTAAAACCGCGCAGAACATTGCCAATCCAGGCTGTTTTGCTACCGGTATCCAGCTGGGGCTGTTGCCGCTTGCCAAAGCAGGACTGCTGGGAGAAGTGCATACCACCGGTATCACCGGCTCCACCGGCGCAGGGCAGAGCTTACAGACCACCTCTCACTTTACCTGGAGAGCCAATAATATTTCTACCTATAAAGTACTCACTCATCAGCACCTGAAAGAAATACGACGAAGCCTGCAGCTGTTGCAGCCAGGCTACAATGGTGAGGTGAACTTTGTTCCGGTACGTGGCGATTACCCAAGAGGGATCTGGGTAACCTCGTACCTGCAAACCGACTTATCGCTGGAAGAGGCTGTGAAGCTGTATAAAGACTTTTACGCCGGTCATCCGTTTACACACGTAAGCGATAAACAGATAGATCTGAAGCAGGTGGTAAATACCAACAAGTGTTTGATCCAACTGGAAAAAACCGGTAACAAACTGGTGATCCATTCCATTGAAGACAACCTGCTGAAAGGCGCTTCCGGTCAGGCAGTGCAAAACATGAACCTGATGTGCGGACTGGATGAAACGGCAGGACTGAAACTGAAGTCCATCGTGTTCTAAACGTTTTTATCATTCTCAATTTTTTTGCCAGCATGAAACTCTTCGACGTATATCCCGTTAACGATATCATTATAGAAAAAGCCCTCGGCTCCCATGTTTGGGACGATAAGGGTACGCAATACCTGGACCTGTACGGCGGACATGCCGTGATCTCTATCGGTCACACGCACCCGCATTATGTAAAACGCCTTACCGGCCAGTTGCATAAAGTAGGCTTCTATTCCAATTCCGTAAAGATGCCTTTACAGGAAGAACTGGCCGCCTTGCTGGGCAAGGTATCCGGTAAGGAAGACTACCAGCTGTTCCTCTGCAACTCCGGTGCAGAAGCCAATGAAAATGCTTTGAAGCTGGCATCTTTTTACAACGGTAAAAAGAAAGTGATCGCTTTTAAAAAAGCATTCCATGGCAGAACCTCCCTGGCAGTAGCCGCCACCGATAATCCGAAGATCGTAGCGCCGGTGAATGAAACAGACAACGTGGTGTTTTTACCCTGGGAAGACCAGGCCGCACTGGAGCAGGCTTTTCAGCAGTACGAAGTATCATCCGTGATCATTGAAGGTATACAGGGCGTGGGTGGCATCAACGTAGCCAGTGAAGCCTTCCTGCAAAAGATCAGGAGCCTTTGCGATGCGCACAATGCCGTGTTCATTGCAGATTCCGTTCAGTGCGGATACGGCCGTAGCGGTAAATTTTACTCGCACGATTTTGCCGGTGTAAATGCAGATATCTATAGCATGGCAAAAGGAATGGGTAACGGTTTCCCTATCGGCGCCATCATCATTGCGCCTAAGTTCCAGGCCGTGTATGGTATGCTGGGCACTACCTTTGGGGGTAATCACCTGGCCTGCGCCGCCGCCCTGGCTGTGCTGGAAACCATACAGGCGGAAAAACTGGTAGAAAATGCAGCTACTGTAGGTAACTATCTCATGGAAAACCTGCGCACTTTTGATAAGGTAAAAGAAGTAAGAGGCCGTGGTTTGATGATCGGTATAGATCTTCCCGAAGAATTATCACACGTAAGAAAAGAACTGCTGCATACCCATAAGATCTTTACCGGTGAAGCAAAACCAAACGTGATCCGTTTGCTGCCTTCACTGGCGCTCACACAAGCACATGCCGATCAGTTCCTGGAAGCATTCGGAAAAGCATTAAATAAATAAGTAAACAACCATGTACGGCAGGCAGTGTGCCTTTACATCTTTCCACTGCCTGTTTAAAGCCTATAAGCGAAATGAAACAATTTATTTCTACAGCAGATGTTCCCAGTGTCCCGCGGTTAGTGGACATTGCGCTGAACTACAAGAAAGATCCTTTGAGGGATAAGGAATTAGGTAAGAATAAAACGGTGGGAATGATATTCCTGAATCCCAGTTTGCGAACACGCTTAAGTACACAGATCGCTGCAAAGAACCTGGGTATGGAAGCCATTGTGTTTAACATCGATAAGGAAGGCTGGGCGCTGGAAATGAATGATGGCGTGGTGATGAATGGCAACACCACCGAACATGTAAAGGAAGCTGCGGCAGTAATGGGACAGTATTTCGATATACTGGCTATCCGTACATTTCCCGGTTTGAAAAATAAGGAAGAAGATTATACGGAGAAATATATTAACCAGTTCATTAAGTATGCCGGTGTGCCGGTGGTAAGCCTGGAAAGCGCTACCCTGCATCCTTTGCAGAGTTTAACAGATGTAATTACCATTAAGGAAAACTGGCAGCAAACCCGTAAACCAAAAGTGGTAATGACCTGGGCGCCTCACGTAAAAGCGTTACCACAGGCTGTTCCCAACTCTTTTGCACAATGGATGAACGCATGGGGAGAAGCAGATTTTGTGATCACTCACCCGGAAGGCTATGAACTGGATGAAAAATTTTCCGGTAATGCACATATTGAATATGACCAGAATAAAGCATTGAAAGATGCTGATTTTGTATACGTGAAAAACTGGTCTTCCTACAAAGACTATGGCAAGATCACCTGTACAGATCCTTCCTGGATGGTGACCAACGAAAAACTGGCGCACACCAATGCGGCTAAAGTAATGCACTGCCTGCCTGTAAGAAGGAATGTGGTAATTGCAGATGAGGTACTGGATGGTCCGCAATCCATCGTTATCCGGGAAGCGGGTAACCGGGTATGGGCTGCTCAGGCGGTTTTGAGTGAAATACTGAAAGGATAATTATGATCGACTTATTTATTATCAAAGTAGGCGGAAACGTGATCGATAACCCGGCATTGCTGCAAACCTTCCTGGAGAAGTTTGCAGCCATTCCCGGTAAAAAGATCCTGATACATGGCGGCGGTAAAATCGCTACCCGTATCGGCGATAAGCTTGGCATCGAATCAAAGTATGTAGACGGCAGAAGGATCACGGATGCAGATACCATCGACGTAGTGACAATGGTATACGGAGGTTTGGTGAACAAACAGCTGGTAGCCCGGCTGCAGGCCAATGGTTGTAATGCCATCGGTTTAACCGGTGCGGATGCCAATATCATTCCGGCTGTAAAAAGACCGGTAAAAGAAATCGACTACGGTTTTGTAGGCGATATACCTACGGGGGGCCTGCATACCGCTCCGCTGAAAGCCTTGCTGGATGCCGGTATCACGCCGGTATTTGCTCCACTTACGCATGATGGTAAGGGCCAGATCCTCAATACAAATGCGGATACCATTGCGTCTTCCCTGGCTATTGCTTTATCGGAGCATTATAGCGTGAGGTTGATCTACTGCTTTGAAAAGAAAGGCGTATTGCGGGATCCTGCAGATGATGAAGCGGTGATCAATCTCATCAACAAAGAAATTTACCAGCAACTGCTGGAAGAAAAAATACTGTCGGACGGAATTTTGCCTAAACTGCAAAATGCTTTCGGGGCAATAGACAATGGTGTAAAAGAAGTGCTGATCGGGCATGCAAACGATGTTCTGAGCAACACAACTCCCAAAGTGGCAGGCACGCTAATATGCTAACCTATGTGGAACGAAAAACTATATGATGTGGCGGTGGCCCTGCTGAAACAGATGATCGCCACCCCTTCATTAAGCCGCGAAGAAGACGGCACCGCACAACTGATCAGTGAATTTCTGACGGCCATGGATATTCCGCATGAGCGGCATCTCAATAATATCTGGGCCTTCAATAAACATTACGATCCCTCCAAACGTAATATACTCCTGAACTCGCATCATGATACCGTAAAGCCCAATCCGCAATATACCCGTGATCCTTTCAGCCCGGATGTGGAAAACGGAAAGCTCTACGGGCTCGGTAGCAATGATGCCGGCGGTTGCCTGGTAAGCCTCATCGCAACGTTCCTGCATTTTTATCATCGCAGCGATCTTGGCTATAACATCATTCTGACAGCTACCGCAGAAGAAGAGATCAGCGGCGCCAACGGGATAGAAAGTATCCTTCCAAAACTGCCCGCTATTGAATTTGCCATTGTGGGCGAACCTACTTTGACCCAACTGGCCATTGCTGAAAAAGGTTTGATGGTACTGGATTGCACCAGTTATGGCAAAGCCGGTCATGCAGCCAGGGAGGAAGGAGAAAATGCTTTGTATAAAGTGCTGCCCGATCTTAACTGGTTTAAAGATTTCCGCTTCCCTAAAGTATCGGAAACACTGGGACCGGTGAAGATGAGCGTTACCGTGATCAATACTTCCAATAAAGCGCATAACGTAGTACCGGCCGATTGTACCTTTGTGGTAGATGTACGGGCTACGGATCAGTATACACTCGAAGAGCTGCTGGAGATTATCCGGGCCAATGTATCCTGCGAGGTAAAGCCACGATCCATGCGGATGCGGCCATCCTTTATCCCGATGGATCACCCGTTTGTACTAGCAGGCGTAAGCGTGGGTAAATCCTGCTACGGATCGCCTACCACTTCCGACCAGGCGCTGATCCCGGCCACCTCCGTAAAAATGGGCCCCGGCGATTCCGCCCGCTCACATACCGCAGATGAATATATTCACCTGCACGAAATTAAGGAGGGTATCCAGAGTTATATTCAGTTACTTGAAATGATCCAGTAGTATGAATTTTGAACCTGTTTTGGAAAATAAGCGCGTTTTGCTGCAACCTTTGCAGCAGGAACACCTGCAGGCGCTGCTGCCCGTTGCGCTGGAACCATCGCTGTGGACAGTAGGCTTGCAACACGTTGCCAATGAACAGGACCTGGAAGCATATATAGGGAAAGCATTGGGAGAAAGAGCTGCGCAAACATCCATTCCTTTTGTGATCATTGATAAAAAGGACAACCGCGTGGCCGGTTCCACCCGCTTTATGGGGTTATCGCTGCCGCATAAGAGAACGGAAATAGGTGGAACCTGGATCACACCTGCATTGCATGGCTCCGGCCTTAACAAGGCCATGAAATTTGCTATGCTGCAATATGCGTTTGAAGAGATGGAGCTGAACCGGGTAGAGTTTAAAACAGATGAACTGAACACACAGTCGCGCAACGCTATCCTTAGCCTGGGTTGCACCCAGGAAGGCATTTTCCGGCATCATATGATCACCAGCACCGGGCGGCTGCGTAACAGTGTTTTCTTCAGCCTGCTGAAAGAGGAGTGGCCGGATGTAAAGCAGCGTATTTTTGGTAAATATGATTTTTAATTTCATGCCTTAACAGCGCATGAAAAAACTATAGTATTATGAAATTGTGGCAAAAAGATAAAGCCTCCTTAGCGGCGGTGGAAACATTCACCGTAGGAAAAGACCGTGAAATGGACGCCTTCCTGGCGCCGTTTGATGTGCTGGGTTCCATGGCACATATCACCATGCTGCAAAGTATAGGATTGCTGGAAAAGGAAGAACTCACCATACTGAAACAGGAACTTAAAAATATTTACCAGGAAATTCAGTCCGGCAGTTTTAAACTGGAAGAAGGAGTGGAAGATATTCACTCACAGGTAGAACTGTTGCTGACCCGTCGTTTGGGCGAAGTTGGCAAGAAGATCCACAGCGGCCGTTCGCGTAACGACCAGGTGCTGGTAGACCTGAAGCTGTTCCTGCGTCATGAGCTGCAAACCATGACGGAAGAAGTACTGGCATTATTCCACCTGCTGCAACAAAAAAGTGAGGAATATAAAGCGCACCTGATACCGGGTTATACCCATCTGCAAATTGCTATGCCTTCCTCTTTCGGGTTATGGTTTGGCGCTTACGCGGAAAGCCTGGTAGACGACCTTACCATGTTACAGGGCGCTTACCGGGTGGTAAATAAAAACCCGCTGGGCTCTGCTGCCGGTTACGGATCTTCGTTCCCCCTTGACCGTGAGCTTACCACCGCATTGCTTGGTTTTGATGCGCTCAACTACAACGTAGTATACGCACAGATGGGACGCGGTAAAACGGAAAAAATAGTCGCTTTTGCACTGGCAGGTATTGCCGCTACTGTTGCTAAAATGGCCATGGACGCCTGTTTATTCATGAACCAGAACTTTGGCTTCATCAGCTTCCCGGACGAACTGACCACCGGCTCCAGTATCATGCCGCATAAAAAGAACCCGGATGTGTGGGAACTGATCCGTTCTCATGGCAATAAACTCCAGGCATTGCCCAATGAAATTGCCATGATGATCACTAACCTGCCTTCCGGCTACCACCGCGATTTACAGCTGCTGAAGGAAAATTTATTTCCCGCTTTTCAAACGCTGAAAGACTGTATTCGCATGAGCCGCCTGATGCTGGAAAATATCCGCATTAAGGAAAACATACTGGACGATGATAAGTACCAATACCTCTTCAGCGTGGAAGTGGTAAATAACCTGGTGCTGCAGGGCACTCCTTTCCGTGAGGCCTATAAAAAAGTAGGAATGGATATTGAAAACGGCACTTTCTCACCGGACAAGGCCGTGAATCACACCCATGCCGGCAGCATCGGCAATTTAGGCACACAGCAGATTGCTGCACAAATGGATGCCGTGATCAAAGGATTTCCTTTTGAATCGGTAGATAAAGCGATAGAAAAATTGCTCAACAGTTGATAAACATATGTACATAAAAAAAGCGGGGATCAATAGTTGATCCCCGCTTTTTTTTATGTACATATATCAGAAACCGATAGTTACCCCGGCAAAGAAATTAATGCCCGCCATGGGATAGTAATAGCTATCATATACTACGCGGTTGCTGCCAAGGTCGTAACTGCTGTAAGTGCTTCCGTTGGGTTCATATTTCACGTTGAAAACATTGTTCAGCATGAATTGCAGTCCAAGTTCCCGGAATAACGGTTGCGGCACTACGTAGTTAATGCGCAGGTTATTTACAAAGTAAGGATCCAGGCTGCCATCTATGTTGGAGGTATTGTCCATATACTGCCGGCTCACATATTTCCCGAGCACATCGATGTCCAGGTTTTTAACCGGTTTCACGGTTAACGTGAACCCACCTACGAAATTAGGAGAGAAGGAGATATCTGTTTTGTTGAACACCTGTGTATGTGCCGCTGCGTCGCCATCGTAACTAACGGCATGGTAATCCAGTACTTTGTTCTGGCTCAAAGCGGCGTTGGCGGCTATGTTCACGATGCTGCCCAGTTTTACGTTACCATTCACTTCAATACCCGTGCGGTAGCTTTTAGGGATGTTGGTGCGTACATAGGCGCCTACATCTGTGAGCATCCCGGTTTGCACCAGCTGGTTTTTGTAGTTCATGTAATATACGTTGGCCTGTATGGCGGCAATGTTGTTGTTCCATGAGTAACCCGCTTCCACATCGCGGAGTATTTCCGGTTGGGGAGTTGCCACACCGTAGTTGCTTTCAAAGTCCACGCGATTGGGCTCTTTATGCGCAATGGCAATGGATGCAAATACCCGGTTAGTGGGATTGATGTTATAAGAGATACCTGCTTTGGGATTGAAGAAATTATAGTTCACATGTGCAATATAGGTGGGCGCTGCTTCAAAGCCATCCATGTTGTACATGATGTTGCGGTATTGCATATCAGCAAAAATGCTCAGGGCAGTAGTAAGTTTATATTCTCCTTTCCAGTATACATTGAAGTCATTTTTGGCGGCCGGATACCTGTAGTATTCATGGTCCTTGTCGATGCCGGTTTGCGCCCAGATGATTTTGCCGTAATGATCGCCGGTATAACGGTTCCAGCCGCCGCCCAGGCTCCAGTTGAATTTTTCGCCGGTGCGGTTTACGGAAAATACGGAGCCGTAAAAGTAGTTGTCCAGCCACAGCTGCCGGACGAGATCAGTAGTGTCAACCCTTTTGCCGTTGATCACCGGTCCCTGCAGGCCGTAGTCAGAGAATGCCCGCTGCGCTTTATATTCTTCGTAGTAGCCGCGTCCGCGGGTGAGGTGGAAGGCTACGTTAAAGTTGAGGTGGGAGTTAATTTCCTGGTTCAGGAACAATTGATAATGATCCTGCTGATAATTATCGGTTTGGTTATCGTAGGGAGTGCCTGGTTTTTCGGTGCCGGCCGCGTTGTAGGTACGGTCTGTTTCCAGGAGTGCTTTCGGCACGCCGTACCAGGCCTGGTATGTTTTTTCTTTTCCGGAGAAGACGTTCAGCCGTATGGCTGTTTTGGCGGAAACGTAGGCGGCGGAAGTATAGAAAGAGCGCAGGTCGGAAGTGGCGCGGTCTATATACCCGTCTGATGAAATTTTGGAGAGGCGTGCATCAATGGTGAAGTGATCGTTGATGAGGCCGGAACCTGCTTTCACCGTATGTTTCCAGCTATTGAAGGAGCCGTAGCTATTGCTGATTTCGCCGTAAGCCTTTTCATTAAATTCGTTGGTGCTGAGGTTCAGCGTGGCGC
Source organism: Chitinophaga sp. (assembly GCA_039593235.1). Taxonomy (GTDB): domain Bacteria; phylum Bacteroidota; class Bacteroidia; order Chitinophagales; family Chitinophagaceae; genus Chitinophaga. Next base: position 17,989 of record JBCNPS010000070.1, read on the forward strand.
CGAAAGCGGAGGCGCCGTTGGTGGAAGTACCTACGCCCCGCTGCAGCTGAACGCTGCTTACAGAGGAAGCAAAGTCCGGCA
>JBCNPS010000700.1:0-2776 GCA_039593235.1 Chitinophaga sp.
CAATGATCAGGTGCACACTGGGGGCAACCCTGTCATGGAGATACCTCCCATGCGCCGATTCCTCCTTCTCACCAGCTCTTTATCGTTGTAATGCTGCATAAGGTATACACAGGCATCCGCCAGGTCGTCTGCAAAAAGAAATTCCCGTTTAGGCGTTCCCGTGCCCCATACCGTTACGGATGGTTTCTGGTTTACTTTGGCTTCATGAAAACGGCGGATCAATGCCGGCAATACATGCGCATTTTCCGGATGATAGTTATCGCCGATCCCAAACAGGTTAGTGGGCATTACACTGATAAAATTGCAGCCATACTGATCGCGGTAAGCCTCGCATAATTTGATGCCCGCAATTTTCGCAATGGCGTAGGGTTCATTGGTTTGTTCCAGCAAACCTGTTAGCAGGAAGCTTTCCTTGATAGGTTGTGGCGCCATGCGGGGGTAAATACAGGAACTACCCAGGAACTGCAACTTGGTAACGTTATGCTTCCACGCAGCATGGATCACATTGGCGGCAATCATCAGGTTATCGTACAGGAACTCTGCGCGGTAGGTATTATTGGCATGTATACCGCCCACTTTGGCAGCAGCCAGGAATACATACGCCGGTTTCTCTTTTGCAAAAAACTCGTCCACTGCTGCCGCATTTCTTAAGTCCAGGCTGCCGGATGAGCGGGTAATAATATGCTGGTAACCTAATGTTTCCAGTCTTCTTTTGATAGCGCTTCCTACCATTCCGCGGTGGCCGGCTACATATATAAGATCGTTTGCCTCCATACGTGTTGATTGATTGTGTTTATGTTTAAAGCAATTCGGGGCGGTTTTCCCTCACCCATTGATGCAGTTGCTTGATATCCTGTCCGCTGCCTTTCTGCATAATGAGCAGCGCGCTTTCCGTGTTCACCACCACCATATTTTCCACGCCTACCAGCGCCACCAGCTTATCTTTCCCGATCACCATACTTTTGCGCGGATCGCTTTGAATAAATACGGCCTGGTGATTCCTGTACTGGTAGTGTTGCGACAGCGCATCTGCCAGTGCCTCGTAACTGCCTACATCACTCCAGTCCATTTTGCTTGGCACTACTTTTACGATATCGCTTTTCTCCAGCACTGCATAGTCAATGCTGTCTGCCGGGATAGCTTCCATGCTTTCCCTCGACAACGCGCCGGTTTGTTTCCACTCTTCTGCTGCAATAGCAGCGGCTTCATAAATGGCTGGTGCGTGTTTTTGCAGCTCCTGCAGCATGATGCCCGCCTTACAGCAGAAGATGCCGCTGTTCCAGAGGAATCCGCCGGCGGCCAGCATGGCTTCCGCCACCGGGCGATCGGGTTTTTCCACGAAGCGAAGTACATCATGGCCGGAATAACTGATATAGCCGAAACCAGTATCGGGTCGTGTAGGCACCAGGCCAATGGTAACGATATGATTGCCTGCTGCCAGCAGGCTGGCCGTTTCAACAGCCATAGCATACCGGTCCGGCGTACCAATAAGGTGATCGGCCGGGGTGATAAGCAATATGGTTTCCGGCGCCGAGGTAAAGGCAGCCAGTGCAATGGCAGCAGCGGTGTTACGCCCCACAGGTTCCGCCAGGCATACCGGGGCAGCTGCGCCGGCCTGTTCCAACTGCTCCTTCACGATATCAGACTGTTGTTCATTGACGATAGCCATTACTTTATTACAGGCAAACCGGTTCCGGCGGAAAGCCAGCTGCAAAAGGCTGTAACCGTCGAACAGGGTAAGTAGCTGCTTGGGCGTTTGTTGGTTAGACAAAGGCCATAACCGTGTACCGGAGCCCCCGCAAAGGAGAATATGCTGCATCATAAAATGATTGGTTTATTATCAGTAATGTCCGTTAACTGTTTTATGTCCTGTGATCACTGTCATTTCCCTGGATGGCACCGTAGCTACCAGCATACACCCCAGGCTGCTCAGTTCCACTTTCACCCGGTTACGGCTGATCTGCAGGATCCTGGCTGAGGAGGTAGTAGGTTGCTCTTCTTCCTTTGCCTGTATGGGAACCTTCTCCACAGACACTTCTTCATAATCACGAATAAAATGACGGATCAACGCTATTTCGTGATCCGGGATCACTGCCGGCTGCCCCAGCCAGTACACAAAATTGACCACGTTATCTGTTTCCTTTACCACCCAACTCCTGCTTTCAGGAATATGCACAAATACGTAGGATGGAAAAAGAGGTTCCTGGATGATCTTACGGGCACGCACCAACGGTGTAGCGGGAACATAGTGTTCCACCTTTTTACGCGTGAAAAGGTCTGCCACTTTCTTTTCGCATTTGGGCCGGGTATATACCGCATACCAGACCGGAGGCTGTTCATTAAACATAGTAGCCGGTTTTTAGGTGATCGGATAGTTTTGTGGAGATTTATAAAGGCAGGAGCAGGCAATGTATTGCCCTTTGGTTATTTATTTTGAGAGATTACAGCACTGTTATTTTACACTGCGTCTGAACAATCCGGGTTTCTTTGTTACTTCCGTATATCCGTATCCGTTAATATCGCCATATCCTGATCCATACCCGTATCCGGCTACGCCCTGCCGCTTGATACCGTTAAACACAATGTTTAGTTTTCCCAGTTCTTTATTCTGGTATAGCTCTTCAATGAGTTTAAGGTAATTCTTCGGGGTACGCTGATGACGCACCACGTACAAAGTGGCGTCGCAGTAGGGCGATATCAGGCGTGCATCCGTTACCAGCCCTACAGGGGCCGAGTCAATGATGATATAATCGAAACGTTCTTTCAGTTCGTTCAG
>JBCNPS010000701.1:0-2740 GCA_039593235.1 Chitinophaga sp.
GGGTCATGGTACGCATACCCGCTGCCTTTCGCTTATATTCTCTTTCAAGCCCAAGTAATACCCCCATCAGCAATGCGATCAGTACTTTCAGTACCTGGTCTTCTTCTATGATCTGTAATACATGTTTCATTATCTGAAAATATATAGCTACAAATGTAAGCGTTGGCACAATTCTTCCTTTAATAAAAAAGTAACGGATATTGAACTGTTTGCTTTAATGCCTGTTACGAATGTAATCTATCACTATAAAACAATTACCAATGGCACCCTTCTTCTATAAATCATGCGTTGTACTCTGTTTGACCGGCATTCTGAGTATTTTCCTTTTTGCCTGCAACAGTTCCAAAGAAGCCAGCCGTGAGGCCGATTCCGCTGCGGTATCCATGCCTGCGGTAGACAGTACCAGTGTTATACCGGTGGACACTACTAAAACCAAACCGGATTCTACAAAAATGTAAACAGTGCACCCGTTTAAGGAAGGCGCCCTATCTGATGAGAAACGTATTACCTCACCCTTAAACATTCGGTATATGAAAGTAACACACATGCTCATGCTGGCAGGAGCATCGGTTTTGATGCTTGCGGCATGCGGTAACGGTAACAGATCCGGAACCGACTCAACAGTAAATACGATGGATACGGCCGGTATGATTCAACAAGACACTGTACCCGCTGCACAAATGCCTCCGGGCGCTATTAATCCAGGGGAAGATTCATCCCGCTTTGGGACAGGCACCCAGGATTCTTCTAAAAACAGACCTTAACTCCAACATAATGCCTCCGGTATTGTTTTCACTCAATAGAAAGCAACCCCGGAGGCATTATAAATTTTATCCCGCTTTTGCAATATATTTGGATACGTTTCGTCTACCTCTATTATTAAAGACAATATCCGAATGCAAAACGACACCACAACCCCGGCGCCAAAACAACCAATTAAGGTAGCCGCATTAAAAAAAACATTCCGCCTGTTCCGTTATGTAAAACCCTACTGGCCTCAATTTTCACTGGGTCTTATTTTCCTCCTGGTTTCAAGTTTAGCAGGGCTTGCGTTCCCCAAACTATTGGGTAACCTGGTAGATCCGAAAAGCAACGAGCATCTTTTCAATGGTATGAACAAGGCCGGCGTACTTCTCGTAGCCGTGCTGGTGGCCCAGGCCATTTTCTCTTTCTTTCGAATTGTACTATTCGTTAATGTAACAGAGAAAACACTGGCAACGCTTCGTCAAACTATTTACAGCCACCTGATCCGGCTGCCCATGAAGTTTTTCCTGGAAAGAAGGGTGGGAGAGCTCAGCAGCCGTATTTCATCAGATATATCCCTGCTGCAGGAAACATTTACCACCACCCTGGCCGAATTTATCCGGCAGATGATCATCATTATAGGAGGCGTAGTGATTTTACTGGTCACCTCCCCGCACCTCACCCTCTTTATGCTGGCTATTTTACCGCTGATGATGGTGGCAGCCGTGGTGTTTGGAAAATTTATCCGCCGGTTTTCGAAACAGGTACAGGAGCAGGTAGCGGCTTCCAATACCGTAGTAGAAGAAACATTGCAGGGAGTACTGAATGTAAAAGCTTTTGCCAACGAATTTTTTGAAATAGCGCGTTACCGGCAGCGTACCAATGAAGCAGCCAGGCTGGGTATGAAAAGCGGGAAATTCCGCGGCGCTTTTTCCTCCTTCATTATCATGGGCATCTTTGGGGCCCTGGTAGCGGTTATCTGGAGAGGCGTATCTATTGGAATGCCTACCGCGGATCTCCTTTCATTTGTACTGTACTCGCTGTTCATCGGCGGATCGATTGCCGGCCTCGCAGAAGTATATACCAACCTGCAGAAGAGCATCGGCGCTACTGAACACCTGCTGGAAATACTGGATGAACCTGCGGAAGATATCAGCCCGGTAACGGCCATTGCCCCGGAAAACCACCTGGACGGGCAGATCAGCTTCCGCAATATCTCTTTTCATTATCCTTCCCGTCCCGATCTTACCATCATGAACGATGTTTCCTTTGATGTGTATGCCGATCAGAAAGTAGCGCTGGTAGGCCCCAGCGGTGCAGGGAAAAGTACCATCGTTTCCTTACTGTTACGCCTGTACGATCCTGTAAGCGGCAGCATCCTGTTCGACGGTAAAGAAAGTACGGCCTTTCCTTTATCGGAGCTTCGTTCTCAAATGGCAGTAGTTCCCCAGGATGTGTTCCTGTTCGGCGGCACCATCGCCGAGAATATTGCCTATGGCAAGCCCGATGCTACCCCGGAAGAAATGGAGGAAGCCGCGAAAAAAGCCAATGCCTGGGAATTTATACAGCGGTTCCCGCTAGGCCTGCAAACTGTAGTAGGAGAGCGGGGCATACAGCTCTCCGGCGGACAGCGGCAACGTATTGCCATAGCCAGGGCCGTATTGAAAGATCCGCGCATTCTCATCCTGGATGAAGCCACTTCAGCACTGGACTCCGAATCCGAAAAACTGGTACAGGACGCCCTCGATAAACTCATGGAAGGACGCACCTCTATCGTGATCGCACACCGCCTGGCCACCGTGCGCCAGGCCGATAAAATAATTGTACTCGACAAAGGCCGTATCGTAGAAGAAGGCACCCACACCGAACTGATAGGGCTGGATGGCGGCTTATACCGCACACTCAGCGATATGCAATTCGCCAGCTAAGCGGATTTTGTCTGACTCCGCATCGCCGAAGGCGATATAGGGGTTACATATACGGCCGCATCTCTTCG
>JBCNPS010000702.1:0-2730 GCA_039593235.1 Chitinophaga sp.
CACCTCTGGTATTCCCATCCACCTGATGGCAGAAGGCCGGAGTGAAGATTTTCAAAAGCACTTCTGTGGTACCCACTTCTTTAACCCTCCCCGTTATCTGCGCTTATTAGAAATTATTCCAACACCGCATACTGATCCAGCTATCATCAGTTTCCTGATGGAGTATGGTGATCTGTACCTGGGTAAAACCACGGTGTTGTGTAAAGATACGCCTGCCTTCATTGCCAACAGGGTAGGAGTATTCAGCATCATGGCCATCTTCCACATCATGCAGGAAATGGGACTGGGGATCGACGAAATTGATGCACTCACCGGCCCGGTAATAGGCCGCCCCAAATCCGCTACCTTCCGTACCGCCGATGTGGTAGGGATAGACACCCTCGTGAAAGTAGCCAAAGGCGTAATGGAAAACTGCCCGCAGGATGAAGCCATCGGCATCTTTAAAATACCTCCATTCCTCCAGAAAGTAGTGGAAAATAACTGGCTGGGAGATAAAACAGGGCAGGGTTTTTATAAGAAAACCAAAGGAGAAGGCGGCAGCAAGGAAATCCTTACGCTGAACCTGCAAACAATGGAATACGGCCCCAAACAACGGGCAAAGTTTTCCAGCATCGATGCGGCCAAACCCATTGAAGACCTGAAACAACGCATCAAAGCGCTGGCTGGCGCTTCAGATAAAGCCGGCGAATTTTACCAGCAGTTCCATGCCTTTCTTTTCTCTTACGTATCGCACCGCATTCCCGAAATAGCGGATGATCTCTATAAAGTAGACGACGCTATGAAAGCCGGCTTTGGCTGGGAAATCGGGCCTTTCGAAACCTGGGACCTGCTGGGTGTGGAAGCATCTGTAAAACTTATTGAAGCCAAAGGGCTCACCGTGGCCCAATGGGTAAAAGATATGCTGGCGAAAGGAATCACCAGCTTCTACAAAGTAGATAACGGTAAGAAATTATATTACGATGTAAGCACACAGGCTTATAAACCGTTACCCGGAGAAGGACAGTTCATTATCCTGGAAAACTTCTCCAATAATGTAGTGTGGAAAAACAATGCCTGCAGCCTCATTGATATCGGCGATGGGGTGGTTTGTTTCGACTGGAAAACAAAAATGAATACCATCGGCGGGGAAGTGCTGGAAGGTTTGAATAAGGCGGTAGACCGCGCAGAGAAAGATTTCCGCGGACTGGTAGTAGGCAACGAAGGCACTAACTTTTCTGCCGGGGCCAATGTAGGTATGATCTTCATGCTGGCGGCGGAACAGGAATATGATGAACTGGATATGGCCGTGCGGCTTTTCCAGCGCAGTACTATGCGTTTACGCTATTCCGCTGTACCGGTAGTAGTGGCGCCACATGCACTTACATTGGGCGGTGGTTGCGAAATGTGCCTGCATGCCGATAAAGTACAGGCGGCAGCCGAAACCTATATAGGGTTGGTGGAACTGGGTGTGGGCCTGATCCCCGGCGGCGGCGGCACCAAGGAAATGACGCTCCGCGCCAGCCTGGAATTTAAGGAAGGCCGCATCGAAGAAGAACCCCTGAAAGATTACTTTATGACCGTTGCCACTGCTAAAGTAGCCACCTCCGGTTTTGAAGGATTTGATATGGGCGTACTGAAAAAAGGACATGATGAAATAACCATGAATCTCAGTCGCCTTATTGCCGACGCCAAACGCAGCGTGATAGCGCTGGCCGACGAAGGATACACCCGCCCCGTGGAAAGAACAGACATCAAAGTAATGGGCCGCGGTGCTTTAGGAGCCTTACTGGCAGGCGTATACGCCATGAAGTTCGGTAACTATATTTCAGAACACGATCAGAAAGTAGCCAATAAACTGGCTTATGTAATGTGTGGCGGGGATCTTACAGAAGCCTCTTTTGTAAGTGAACAATACCTGCTGGATCTCGAAAGGGAAGCCTTCCTGAGTTTGTGCGGTGAACGCAAAACGCTGGAACGCTTACAAAGCGTGATCAAAACCGGCAAACCGGTACGAAATTAAAAACTGTTATTTCAATGTATGGGAAATGTAGTGAAGATTAGCCATAAGATCATTCGCTGCATTTCCCTTTTTATTTTCATCTTTTTAGATTAATTCCCGTGCCAATTCTATCCTTACAGAATATTTCCAAAAAATATGGCGCCGTACAGGCATTGTCCGGTATTTCCTTTGACGTGCCGGCTGGTAGCGTATTCGGCGTATTGGGCCCAAACGGCAGCGGTAAAACAACCCTGCTGGGTATTGTTACTGATGTGCTCAAAGCAGATACAGGCAGCTTCACCCTTTTCGACAGAATGCCATCGGCCGCAGAACGCCGGCAAATAGGCACCCTGCTGGAAACGCCTAACTTCTATCACTATCTCAGCGCATACAAAAACCTGGAGATATCCGCTGCTGTTAAGCAACGCGGCAAAGACGACATTGCCAGGGTGCTGGAAATATGCGGTCTTACGCAACGGCAGCACTCAGCTTTTAAAACCTATTCGCTTGGAATGAAACAACGGCTGGCCATTGCCTCCGTATTACTCGGCGATCCCGATGTATTGATCCTTGATGAACCTACCAACGGCCTCGATCCCTCCGGTATTGCGGAAGTGCGCGAACTGGTGCGTAAACTGGCCGATAGCGGCAAAACCATTATCCTGGCCAGTCACCTGCTCGATGAAGTGGAAAAGGTATGCACGCATGTAGCCATTTTAAGAAGCGGTAAATTATTACTGTCCGCCCCCGTG
>JBCNPS010000703.1:0-2704 GCA_039593235.1 Chitinophaga sp.
TTATTTTCCGTAACGGGGAACAGCCGGTTGTTAAAGGAAAACGGCCAGGGCTCTTTGGTGGTACGGGCGCCGCTGGGATCTGCTACCGTAAGCAGGTTGTTGGCGTGGTTACTGAACACCAGCGTTTGCCCGTATTGGGGAGAATAGCGCCAGTAGGAGCTTCTGCTCCTGAAGCGCAGTTCGTAAATGGTATGCGGCGTTTTTGTACCGTCAGGTTGCAGTTTTGTTTTGAGGGTACCGTCGGGGTCGAGCATGGCGAAGCTATCGCCGGTGGCAGCTGCATGGAGTTCTATGACGCCAATGTTGCCGGCTTTGTACATTTCGGTGCGACTTACATACACCAGGTGCTGCGCGGCAAAATTATTATCGCCGGTTACCGTTAGATTATACCAGCCATCTGCCAGCAGGGAGTTGTCTGGTAAGGGGCCGGAGAAATCCAGTCTTACGGGTGATGCGCCGGAGGTAGTAAATGTACGCTGTAAAGATGTGCTGCCTGCAATACTTTCCAATGTGGCGGTTCCGTTGGTTACCTGTACAGCAGGCGGGAAGGAATACTGAAAAACAAAAGGCAGCAACAAGCGGTCGCCTTCATGCACAAACCCGTTGCCTTTGACCGTTCTCCACTGTGAAGGATCATTGGGTGAGGCGCCTGGTTTGTTGAGATATTCCGATACATCGGCGCCTACTTTGGAAAGCTCACCCTGTTCGTATTGCCGGGTATTATCGTTTGCGGGCACCGGTACAGACAACGATGGGAATACTTTTGTGTTAGCGGTGTTATCGTTAGAGAAGAAGTACTGTGCGGGCAATGTTCGGCGCATTCTTATGCTGGTAAAGGCCAGTGCATCTGCATTGCGGGGCACGATGGCAAAGCGGAAAGCCACGTCCGGGGGAATTGGTACAAAGGGGGTGTAAGCTGTTGTGCTTCCCTGCATCACCTTTTTCACTTCCACGGCGCCTTTAAAACCGGTAGCAGTGGGCAGCAGGCGGAGGTGATAATTCCTCATCAGCAACGCGGTAGCCGGAAGGGGTTGAATGTCCCAGTCGCGCAGCAGCCGGTACTGGTCCTGCCGCAGCTTTTCCATCAGGAAATCGGCACGTTGCTGATCGGTGGTCTGCTCAAAAAAGGAGATCCCTTTGGTATTTTGCAGATAATATTCGTGCAGCAACTGCACTTCAAACAATATCTTGTAAATAACAGACATAAAAACTTTAAGCAGTAGGGTGTTGTGTGTCTTCTATTTCCTCTATCAGCGGTACTACTCTGAGTACAGCATTTTCCGTGATAGCAACGAGTCGCACCTTATACATCACGAAAGGGACCTGTCGTCCGCCGAGTGATGCCCAGAGGTGATTAATCTGTTCGAATGTAAGTGTGTAGAGTTCCAGTGTTAAGTCGAGTGAGCCATCGGCATTTTTGAAAGTTTTCTGCGCCTGGAAGAAGCTGATCACTGCCGATAGCCGGTGTAATGCTTCTTCGTAGTAGTCGTGTGTAGCATCGCCAAAAAGCACGGCGGTGAACAGTACATAGAGGTTGAGAAATACCGGCGGATGCTGGTACCGGGCGCGGTTATCCGGCCATGTGGTGTACGCTTTGCTGTTTTTAAGCGTGCTCTCTTCTTCTACATTCACGAGGGAAATGATCACGTTGCCATTGAAATTATTGGCATGCGTTGTTTCCAGCAAACCAATGTTTTCAACGATCACGCTATTGGCAGGAAAACCTCTGAGCGCAAAGAATGCCTGCAAATGATCACGTATCAATGTAAGCGCATTACTTATCACGAATGACGAGGGATTTGGGGGTTCAGTAAATTTGGGGTTCAATTACCTGTCTCTTCTGGTCTTTCAAAACGTTCTTGAAAACTAAGTTAAAGAACATTTTTTAATTCGGAAATAAATATTTTTTAAGATGTAAATTTCACGCAATCGTATTTTGCGGCAACACATCGCCGGAATACAATACCAGCAAGCATCTTCCTTACATCTTCTAAAATTATTACTCCGGTTAAAATATGCTGCGGGAAATACGTTTGCGTCATGCTGGTAAACCACATTTACCATTCTCCGTAAAACAGCTACCAATAAACATTTCACAACATACAACCTGAAGTTGCACTTCAGTTAAGTTATGATTCCTACCTACCATTTCATACGTAGAAATACGTAATTTTCATATCACACAAATTCTTCTCTTAAAATATTTCTGTATTTATAGCTGAGGGAATAAAAATCAATTATTGTTTTTTGGAAGATGGTGATGCGAGATACTCCTCTCCCAATGGCGATATGGCCGGCAGATGGGAATAACTGCCGGCCATTTTTAATTGATATGTTTTAAACCACTACACTTTCCAATCCTTTTTGTAAAGCAGTTTCCTTCAGATCCGGCACACTCAATCCTTCCACCCTGAATGTAGTAACATCGTGCAGACCAATAAACCCGAGGATCCATTTGAGATAGGGTTCTGCATAATCCACCGATTTCATAGGGCCGTCTGAATAAACGCCACCGGAGGCAATGGCCAGGTATACTTTTTTGTTTTTCAATAATCCTTCAGGATGGCCATTGCCGTAGCTGAATGTTCTGCCCGCCCGCACTACATGATCAATCCAGGCTTTCAGGGCGGAGGGAATACTAAAATTATAAACAGGTACACCTATCACCACAATATCGGCTGCTTCCAGTTCATGAATAGCTTCA
>JBCNPS010000704.1:0-2688 GCA_039593235.1 Chitinophaga sp.
GTAGAAAGGGCCGCCATCCGTTTGTTCTGCAATTTTCCAGCGGCGGGTATCAAAATAACGATGGCATTCAAACGCCAGCTCCACCCGGCGCTCACGACGGATACGCTCTCTCATTTCTGATTGCGGTAAGCCGGCTGGCAAGGCGGGAATGCCCGCACGTTCACGGATCGCATTCACATATGTGAGGATGTCGGCACTTCCAGGCTGGGCCTCATTCAAAGCCTCCGCATAGTTGAGATACATTTCAGCAAGCCGGAACAATACAAACGGACGATACACATAACGGCTCAAACGGGGATAGGTATCGGGATGATAATTTTTACGTACCAGGTAACCGGTGCGGGAATAATCGTAAGTCCCTCTTTTACCCGTATTGCCGGTATTGAACAGCTCTACTTTTTTCTCTCCTTCACTTTTGTTAAACCAGGTCATACCGTTATAGGTAATGCATACATAAAACCGGGGTTCCCTTCCTACATACATATTGTAAGTGCCCGCAGTAGTGTAGCGCGTATCAGTAGTGGAAAATCCTGAAGACACATACCCTGATCCCGTTTCATCAATGGCTTTTCCGTTCTCCATAAAAAACGCATCTACCATTTGCTGGGTGGCGGCAACGCCGCTCCAACCGCCGGCAAAACGAGGGGAACAGTGCACTTCCCATTGATCTACACCGTTACCGGCCCGCGCAAAGATCACTTCTTTATTCCAGGGCGACATAATCGCATCGCGGCAGGAAGCAAACGGATCATAGGCCCCACTGGCATCATTTACTTTGTACAACTGGAACAGGTTAAGGTCAATCACTGCTTTGGCGGCATCTGCGGCTTTCTTCCATTTATTCACATCATAAGTAGTGCTCACCAGCGGCTTACCGTCCTGGTTGGTGAAGCTGACATAGTCCGCATTACCATTGAATTGCGGGCTGGCGGCATACAACAGCATTCTTGCTTTTACAGCCATGGCCACAGGCTTGGTGATACGGCCGTATTCCAGTTCATCGGATTGCTGCAATGGCAGGTCCTGCCCTGCGCGGTCCAGTTCCGAAGCAATAAAATTCACACACTCATCGTAGCTGCTGCGGGGGATCTGTGTTTCATCAAACGGTACATCCGGCGCCAGTATGCTTTCGCCAAGTAATGGCACAGGACCATACTGCCGCAGCAATCCGAAATAAAAATAAGCGCGGAGAAAGCGTGCTTCCGCTTTATAACGCTTAATAATATCTGCACCACCGGGTTGATCGAGTATTTCCTTGCATTTATCGGCATTCTCCATAAAGTAGGTGGCGGAGCGGATGCCTTTATAATAATCCATCCAGAAATCAAAGAAACCGGAAGTAGGATCCCAGCTACCGATGTTCATAAAGTAAGAATTGTAACCGCTCCTGGCCCAGGTCATATCTGCTTCATCGGAAGCGCCCGTCCATGGATTACTTTGCCACTGATTGCTTTCATCCCTTACATAGGAATATACATTGGCAAGATATTCTTCCGTTGTTCTCTTCCTGGAAAAAATTTCTTCGATGGTGATACGGTCATCCGGCACCTGGTCGAGGAACCCCTTTTTACAACCGGCCACTATTACCAGGATCACTGCCAGCAAGGTATATTTTACAGTTATTTTTTTCATCCCTTTAGATTTTAGCATTAAAACTGAAATGATGCACCTACGTTATAGGTAGTAAGCTGTGGATACTTGGTACCGCGACCTTCTCCCAGTTCCACATCCCATAGTTTGAAAGGACTGAAGGTGAGAATATTGTACCCCATCAGGTAAATGCGGGAACGCTGCACGCCCACCCGTTTCAGCCAGGAAACAGGGAGGGTGTAACTGATCTCCGCATTTTTCAGTCGCAGGTAACGGCCGTTTTTCACCCACCAGGTGCTGGACTTGTAATTATCATTCACATCGCCAAACGACAGGCGCGGGTAAAACGCATGTGGATTGGGGTTTTCAGGCGTCCACCGGTCGGTGATCACATCCATCAGGTTACCGCGGGTACCACCTTGCTGGAAGGGAACAAAACCTTCTCCATAGGCATAGATATCCACATTGGAAATACCCTGGAAGAATAAACCAATAGAGAAATTCTTATAGGCGGCGTTTACACCAAAGCCGTATACAATTTCAGGAACAGATCCGTAGCCGATGGCGGACTGGTCGTACGCATTAATGATACCATCGCCGTTAATGTCTTTGAATTTGATATCGCCGGGGCGTACGTTGCCGTTTTGTACAGGACTTCTCACGATCTCAGCAGAATCAGCGAACAAACCTTCTGCTATGTAGCCGAAGCGCTGCCCGATCTTCTGCCCTTTTCTTTCGAGATATGGATAGGCCCATGCCGGCAGATCATCGTCAATTACCTTGTTCCTGTTGTAGGTGAAGTTGCCTTTCAGGTTAAGCTGTACAGCGCCTATTTTGTGATTATAATCTACCGAGATATCGATGCCTTTATTTTCTGTTTTGCCGAGGTTGCCATAAGGATTGCTGCGAAGCCCTATCATTGCGGGTATGGAAGAGCGACGCAGGAAAATGTTTTTCCTGTTTTCTTTAAAAACATCCACCTGGATATTCAGCCTGTCTTTGAAGGTGGTGATCTCCATTCCCAGGTTTGTTTTCTTCGCGGTTTCCCAGGTTACATCGGAGGCGTATTCACCGATATCATAGCCGTTGAAATTGTTG
>JBCNPS010000705.1:0-2683 GCA_039593235.1 Chitinophaga sp.
AAGGCGCCACGATCCTGGTCTGCGGCAGCCTGCAGGGCATGGCCCCGGCGGTGGATGCGGTGATCGAGCAGGTGCTGGGTATTTCGGGCAAGGGGGCACAGGAAGGCGCCATTCCCGTTATCATAGGCCGGAGCGAAGCGGATAACCGCCGGCACCTGGAGCATATACAGCAAGCCGGTGGCAAAGGCGCACAGGTGGTGGCCGAGCTTACTGATCCACAGGCATGTGAAAAAGCCGTGGCAACCATAGCGGCCCAATTCGGGCGTATAGACGGCCTGGTGAACAATGCCGGTATCAATGATGGCGTTGGACTGGAAAAAGGAAGCTACGAGGCATTTATGCAATCGCTGCATCGTAACCTGGTACACTATTACCTGGTAGCGCATCATGCACTTCCCTACCTTAAAACATCCAAAGGAGCTATTGTAAATATCACCTCCAAAACTGCGGAAACCGGGCAGGGTAATACTTCCGCCTATGCAGCAGCCAACGGCGGCCGCAATGCGCTTACCCGGGAATGGGCGGTGGAACTGCTCCCTTTCAGCATCCGTGTAAACGCCATTGTGGTAGCGGAATCATGGACGCCTCTATACGAAAGCTGGATCAACACCTTCCACGATAAGGAAGCGAAACTAGCCAGCATCGTGGAACGTATTCCATTGGAAAAACGCATGACAACTCCTGAAGAAATTGCCCAGATGACCGCCTTCCTTTTGTCGGCTAAATCAAGCCATACTACCGGGCAGCTTATTCATGTAGATGGTGGCTATGTGCATCTGGACAGGGCCCTGGTGTAAACTCATTTTATTCAAGCAACAATGAAACAAAACATCTTACAGATCCATCCGGGAGATAACGTTTGGGTAGCGCTGCAAAATATTGTCGCCGGTACGGCAGTGAGTAACGGACAACAAACGGTAACGGCTATACGTGATATTGCCGCCAAGCATAAAATAGCGATGACCCTTCTTCCGAAAGATGGGCCGGTTATTATGTACGGCGTATTGGTAGGACTGGCCAATGAAGATATCCCTGCCGGGGAACTCATCACCACCAAAAATATACGCCACGCTTCCGGGCAGTTCAGCGTGAGCGGTGAACGACATGCTGAGTGGACGCCGCCGGATACATCTCCCTGGGAAAAACGCACCTTTAAGGGTTATCACCGGAAAGACGGCCGTGTAGGCACCGGTAACTACTGGGTCATTATTCCGCTGGTGTTCTGCGAAAACCGCAACGTACAGCTGCTGCATGAAATGCTGGTAAAGGAACTGGGCTACCGGGAACCTTCACCATATGAAGCCATGCTGCAACAACTGCTACGGGATTTCAGGCAGGGCAGCACCTCTCATGAACCCACTGCTACACTTACACTCCCTGCCCGCACCTTTCCAAACATCGATGGTATCAAGCTGCTCACACATACCATGGGTTGCGGCGGCACTAAAGACGATGCCCGCACGCTTTGCGGTTTACTGGCCGGTTATATAACACATCCCAATGTGGCCGGCGCTACCGTGTTAAGCCTGGGATGCCAGAATGCGCAGATCAGTATCCTCAAAGAAGAAATTGAAAAAAGATCACCGGGCTTCGACAGAACAGTGATCTACCTGGAACAGCAACAGGAAGGTTCAGAGAAAACGCTGATGACCAAAGCCCTTCAGCAAACATTTGAAGGATTAGCCTATGCTAACCAATGGCAACGGCAACCGGCTCCTCTCAGCAAATTATGCGTTGGTATGGAATGCGGCGGCTCTGATGGCTTCTCCGGCATTTCTGCTAATCCTGCTGTTGGCAAAGTGGCTGATATACTGGTGGCGCTTGGCGGCTCCGTAATACTATCAGAATTTCCGGAACTATGCGGCGTGGAACAGGAACTGAGCGACCGTTGCGTAACTACGGACATGGCTGCACGATATGTACAATTGATGCGCGATTATGCCAGCAGGGCGGAAGCCGTAGGATCGGGCTTCGACTCCAACCCTTCCGCCGGCAATATCCGCGACGGCCTGATCACCGATGCCATCAAATCGGCCGGGGCAGCCAAAAAAGGAGGTTCCTCCCCTGTAACAGATGTAATAGACTATCCCGGATGGGTACAACGTCCTGGTCTCGCCCTGCTGTGCACACCCGGCAGCGATGTGGAATCTACCACTGCAGAAGTAGGCGCTGGCGCTAACCTCGTATTGTTTACCACCGGCCTTGGTACGCCCACCGGCAACCCGGTTACACCGGTCGTTAAACTATCTACCAACAGTACCCTTGCTGCTAAAATGCATGATATCATTGATCTTGATACCGGCACTATTATCAACGGGGAAGAAACCATGCAGGAAGTCACCAACCGTATCATGGAACTGGTGATAGCTACTGCCAGCGGCGACTACCAGACCAAAGCACAGGTACTAAAGCAGGATGACTTCATTCCCTGGAAAAGAGGGGTATCACTATAGTTTGTTTCTATCACGCAAAAAATGCCATCGTTATGAAAAATATCCTTCTCTCCGGTTGTATTGCTGCAGGACTTTTTGCCTGTAACGGCGCCGGACCAACGAAAGAACAAAAAAATATGAAGCCTGAAAATTTCGGTGAAGATGTAGCTTTTTTACAACAGCACCTGAAGAATGTAGTAGTATTAAAAAATGACAGCGACAGCGGCCGGGTGGTGGTTACCGGCGACTAC
>JBCNPS010000706.1:0-2680 GCA_039593235.1 Chitinophaga sp.
CCCTTCTGGTAACAGCGCCTCCACCAGCAGGCCAAAGTTTTTATCCACTTGTATCAATCTTAATTGCCTGCAAAGCAACTATTTTTCTACTAATCCCCCAAGTTTTCAACTTGATCCCTAACTTGTTTGTTTTCAAATACATTAAAGTTCGAATTAATTGAACTTTCAGATGTAGCAAATCCCTACTAATGTTAATTAACTTTTTAGCAGTGCAAATAAGTTTGTGTTGATATATAATATTTCCTTCCACACACGCCTGGATTCTAATAACCCTATCTTTTCTAATCCTTTCAGATATTTGGACGCAGTAATTCTTGATACACCTAATCGCTCAATCACATATTCAATTCTACAATAAGGCTGTTCAAATAATAGTTCTACCAACTCTTTATCGTATAGCTTTTCAGCCTCAAGTTTTATTTTCTCCTGTGTGGCAATAAATAACCTATTAATCTCTTTAATCTGATTAATTGTTTGCTTTGCAGTTTGCTCGATTCCGTTCAGGATATAAAGAATCCATTCTTCCCATTCTCCACTTATGCGCACCTTCTGTAACAGTCTGTAATAGTCAGGTTTATTCTTTATTATGAAATCACTCAGATATAATATCGGACTATCAATCAATCCATGAATGATCAAATAAAGCACATTGATGATTCTTCCAGCCCGGCCATTACCATCATAGAAGGGATGAATACTTTCAAACTGATAATGTTGCACTGCCAATTTAATAAGAGGAGAAAGATCGTCTTTATCATTTAAATATTCTTCCAGATTTTTCATCAGCTTAAGGATAGCATCATAGTCATCAGGGGGAGTGTAAATAACTTCTCCTGTAGCTCCATTACGCAAAGCAGTCCCTGGTAATTTACGTATACCTGCATTATAATAAAAGTTGTGAATCTCAGATAAATCTTCTGCAAACCGGTTCGAAAGTTGTCCCACTCAGTCCGCGGGGATTAAGAAAGTCTTCAAGTCATTAGATTTGAAGACTTTTTGTTTTGGTGCAGTGAATGCCGATAAACAATTATAAAAACCTTTCAATGAATTTTGTCTTATCAATCAATTCTGTAAGATAAAAACGGTTTTGTAAATCTGCCATGTTCAATCATTGCGATTCCATTCTCTGTCTTTCTTTCCTCATTTAAACTACGAACATAGACTTTCGTCCTCTATCAAAGCAACTACCAATTATTTTCCTACTTTCGCGGGAAGGCTGTTCCACATGAATGCGTACCTGGAGGATAACAACGAACTTTTTCAATTAATTTCCGAAGGCGATGAAACGGCTTTCAGACAGCTTTTTCACATATATGCTCCTCACCTGAGAGCAATGGCATTCCGCATCACGCAAAATGAGTCCGTCACAGAAGATATCATCCAGGAAACATTTCTCCGGCTGTGGATTAGCCGGGACAAACTGAAAGAAATAGAACAGCCCCGTTTCTGGTTACACCGCATTGGCCTCTATCAATGCTTCACCTATTTGCGTAAACAGGCTGTACATCATAAGGCAATTGCCAATCTTACACCGGTTGAGACCGTATTTAGCCCCGAAGAGGATATGACCTATGCCTTCATGAGAAAACAGGTGGGTATTGCGGTACAACAATTACCCCCGCAGGCCAAACGGATATACCTGCTAAGCCGGGAACAGGGATTGAAGATTCCCGAAATAGCAGCAAAGCTCTCTCTGTCGCCAAATACTATAAAAAACTCCCTTGTGCGGTCTTTACATTCCATCCGCGGGCATCTTGAGCAGTTGGGCATGCTGTTTCCTGTATTTATTTTGTGGCTATTGAAATTGTAAAAATATTTTTCCCTCCCATAGGTCCTAAATGAAAACTTGCGCGTCTTTTATATAGGGAGATATTTCACGTTTGAAGAATATACCAAAATCATCCCGTTTAAAAACTGTAAACCAATCTCAAATTGTCTACACAAAACCGCCTTACATACCTGCTTGGGCAGGCGATGCAGCGCTCTGCTACTGATACGGAGTTGCAGGAACTAATAACGCTGATCAGGGAAGATGATAATGGCAACATTACCCGGCAGGTGGAAGCTATGCTGTTACAGGAACTTCCGGATACTGCCATGGGTGACTACGATATGAGCTATTGGGATGATATAGCAGGCAGGATCCTGGCAGCTGACCGGCCGGAAAGCGAAATTGCAGAACAGGGAAACAACTCAACAGAAAAAACAGATGTATCACCCGCTGTTATTCACCTCAGCCCATGGCGCCGTTTGCGCTGGATTTCAGCTGCTGCCGCCGTATTGGTGTTATCCCTCGGGGCCTACTGGTTCCTGCGGCCTGCTGTCCGTAAATCCACAGTTGTTGCTACCGCACCCGCATCCAATGATGTTACCCCCGGTGGTAACAAGGCCATGCTAGTACTGGCTGACGGCACCGAGGTACCGCTGGACAGCGCCAGCAGCGGAACGCTGACGCAACAAGGCAACACCAGTATTATGCAACCTGCCGGCGGACAGCTGCTGTACACCCAGCAGGCAGGAGGCCCGGAAAACGTTGATTTGGTTCAATATAACACCCTGCGTACACCACGGGGCGGACAGTTCCAGGTAACCTTACCTGATGGGACCAATGTATGGCTTAACGCTGCCAGCTCACTGAAATACCCTGTTGCCTTCAAAGGCGCTTCCAGGGTGGTAGAAC
>JBCNPS010000707.1:0-2594 GCA_039593235.1 Chitinophaga sp.
CCATTTCAGGTGTAATGATGCCTTGTTGTGCGTAATATAACTGGGTTACATTTTGCCCGGCTTTAGCACGCAGGGGTTTATGCGTGTGGCTCATCAGCGGCATTTTGCCACCATCTTTCATCAATTCCCTTACAAACGGGCTGGAGTATTCCGGGAGCTGTTCCACATCTTTACGGTTGCTGATCCATGTTTCCCGGATGCGGGGAATGCCGGTGCTAACATCTATATGGATATCCGGATCGGAGAAAGCGCCGCTGGTATCATATACTACTACCGGATCGTTGGGAACAGCTTCGCCTGTTTTTCCGTGAATACGTGTATCCGTGAGCGTTATTTTGCGCATGGCTACTTTTACCGGGTGAATGGTTCCGTTTACATATATTTTCTGCGAGGCAGGAAATGGTGTGCGGCTGAGTGCCACAGGCTGATTATGCATGATGTCTGGTTTTTTAGAGATAGAAATGCTGCTTCCGTAATATTGTACTACGGAAAAGACTATACGAAAAATGAATGCAGGGTTTAACCGCCCTGGGTAGCCCGGATAATAGTAATGTTATCGGCTGCAGATAATGATTGGTTTTCCCAGGAGGTTTTTGGTATCACCTGGTTGTTGACGGCTACTGCAATGCCTTTTTGAGCAGAGATCTGAATAAACTGTAAGAGTGCAGCAATGGTTGTTCCTGGCTGCACCGCATAAAGTTTATTGTTTACATGCACTTCCATGTTAATTGGAATTTAAGTGAAACAATAAACTTTAAGGATGTGGAAGATGAGAAAGGTTCAGTTACTTTTCCCTACGGCAGTATGAGCTGCTTCAGGTACTGAGGGTATCATCTCAGTTTATCCGTTTAAACTTATACCGGATAAACACCCCTAAAGTGTAGGTGTAAAAGTAATGGAAATATTTAAAATTTGCGTTACAAATGATGAATTGTGTATTTTTAAATTATGGTACGATTCAGTTTACTGTGTTTATTGGTACTGGCGATTGCCTGTAATGGAAGTAAGAAGGAAGTGGAGAAGGAAGAATTACAGGATGACAGCAGCCTGGTTAGTATGATCGCAGACAGCAGTAATGCCGGCATTACTGACAGCATTGCTGCTGTTGCGGATACGCTGCATATTGATGCAGCTAAGCTCATAGGAAAGTGGATACAGCCCGTAGCGGGCCTGGACAGGGAAACTCAGGGTTTTCAACTAAGAAAGAACGGAACTGCCAGATCCATTAACATGTACACGCTGGTATATGAAAAATGGTTGCTGACGCACGACACCTTGTTGTTATGGAATCACTCCGAAGGCGTAAAAGATACCTCCACTATTGTGGATACGACTATTATAAAAGAACTTTCTGATACTTCACTGGTATTGTTTCCCGTGAAAGCCGCCGAGGGCTATGTGGAAAAATACCATAGAAGTAATTAATTGTAGAGCTGCCAGAGTCCTACCAGGCAGGCTACCACGGCCATAAATACGCCGGCAGCGGCAAGCTGCATATCGTCAATATTTTTTCTTCCTATATACAGGGAAACAAGACCTATTACTATAGCTACTGAACCGGCGGTAACTGCATAGGAAGGAGTGTGTGTACTGAAAGCGAATGCGGCCGACAGTACACCGATGATGAGCGCTGATATACAGGCCGTTTTTGTTAATGCTGTTGAGTGTTGCATATGTATTCGAATTTTAAAAGAAAGGTGAAGGAACAATTTGTTTTGCAAACAGGTATCTATTTATGTTGACTGCTGATCTTTTCCTTCATCACATTATCATGTTCCCAGGGCACTTTTAACAGGGATCCTATTTCCTGGTAGCGGGCGTCCTGGTATTCGTCCAGTCCGTATCTGATTGCCTGTGTATCCGGCACTTTTATAAAAGTGCCGAAGAGGCGATCCCATATAGAGAATATATTGGCATAATTAGCATCTGTTTCCGGCTGGTAATGGCTATGGTGTACCTTATGCATATCCGGCGATACAATGACCCAGCTAAGCGCGTTATCCAGCCATTTGGGCAAATGGATATTGGCATGATTGAACTGCGACATGAAAGCCGAGAGGCTTTGGTATAACATTACCATCCAGAAGGGCACTCCGAGGATCATAATAGCGGCAAAAAGAGCTATTACTCTCAGCAGGCTTTCTACCGGGTGGTGTCTCAGGGCGGTAGTGGCGTCTATCTGTGTATCTATATGATGGATCTTATGGAACTGCCACATCCAGGCCGTTTTATGTTGCACCCAATGTATGAGCCATGCCCCTATAAAATCCAGCAGTAATAGTGCCAGTACCGTGTGCAACCACAGCGGAAGCTGCTTCAGGTAAAGGATCCCGAACTGCTGGTTGCTCGTCCACCGCGAGGCTTTTACAATAAGGAATGCCAGTCCGGTATTTACAATCACCGTGGTTAATGTAAAAAAGAGATTGGTGCCGGCATGCCGGTAGCGGTTGCTGCCAAAACGGAACCGGGGCGCCATGCCCTCGATAATCCACAGCAACAAGAGCCCGCTTACCAGGATGGCAGTACGGTATACTGATGGAATATTTTCAAAAAAACTTACCATGTGCCGGTAAATATTTATAACGGTGTTATTA
>JBCNPS010000708.1:0-2654 GCA_039593235.1 Chitinophaga sp.
GAGATAACCTCACTTTCCGGATCAGTTTTGACGATGGGCATACCTGGAAAAAAAGTTATGTGATCTATAAAGGCAATGGTTCAAAGAAAGCCGGTTATGCCTATGCTGCTTATTCTGATATAGTGCAGGTGGGCCGGAAGAAAACCGGTATACTGTATGAAAAGGATCACTATTCTTCCATTGTATTTACGGTGGTGAACTGGAAATAAACCGTATTGCGGAGACTGTCGCAAATGGTACGCTATTTTGTCGGATATGGCCATGCAGGGTATGAAATACTCGTGCTATGTTTGCATTAACGACAACCGTTAACATTTAAATCTTAAAAAAATGCAAACAACTAATAACGCCACTAAGATCACAGTAACTGCAACTATCAATGCACCTGTTGCAAAAGTTTGGGAGCTCTGGAATGCACCGGAACATATCGTAAAATGGAATACTGCTTCCGACGACTGGCACAGCCCAAAATCAGTAAACGACCTGCGCCCGGGCGGTAAGTTCGAAACGCGTATGGAAGCTAAAGATGGCAGCTTTGGTTTTGATTTCGGCGGCGTATATGACGAAGTGGAAGAAAACGAACTCATTGCCTATACTATGGGTGATGGCAGAAGGGTACGGGTTATTTTCTCTGCTTCAGGAAACACTACCACTGTTACAGAAACTTTTGATGCAGAAGATACGCACAGTGTTGAAATGCAACAGGGAGGCTGGCAGGCTATCCTGGATAATTTCAAAAAATATACGGAAGCGTTGGCTGGTTAATCCGCGTCAGTCTATTCTTTCTGCAGGATACTTCGCCGCACGGATCGCCTGATCTGTGCGGTTTTTTGTATCTTGTCCGTATCATTTAAACGGGTAGCATATGGAACTTATTTTTCTGCAGATCTTACTGGGAATTACAGCTGTTTCCACTGCTTTAATGGGTGGACTTTTTTACGCCTATTCCTGTTCTGTTAATCCCGGGCTTGGCCGGTTGTCTGATGCCGGTTACCTGTCGGCTATGCAATCCATCAACCGGGCTATTCTCAATCCTGTATTTTTCTCTTCTTTTCTGGGTTCACTGGTATTGCTGCCTGTTTGTACCTGGGCGTATTTCAGTTATGCGGCATCCCCGGGCAGCTGGTGTTTGCTGGCGGCTACTTTTGTTTACTTTGCGGGTGTTTTCGGGGTGACAATAGGCGGCAATGTGCCGCTCAATAATGCGTTGGATAAAGCGGATCTTGCGGCCGCCGGCGAGGCTGAGCTGGCGGGATACCGGGCTGCTTTTGAGCAGCGGTGGAACCGGTTGCATACGGTGCGCACGGTAGCCGCGGTGGTTACGGTAGGGTTGGTGGTAGCGGGGTGTATCGGGTTGAAGTGACGGACTTTATGTTTAAAAAAAGTTTGTTTCCCATGCACATAATAATAAAACAATGCTCCTCCAAAGTATGCTGCCGCATCCCAGGCATCGCTGGTGTAAACAGAAGAGAACTGCGGCATTACCCATTCAAAAACAACCGCCATATAAAAGGCCATAAACAATAAGTAATACAAGGGATAAGCGTAGTGTTCATTGCGTACAATATACCGGCGCGTAAAGGTTAGGGCTACATGCGCCATGGCTGGTACTGCTATGAAATCGGTAAGGTATCCGTTCAGCAGGGGAACCGGCAGATGTATATACCTGAAGAAGTGGATCATACCCCATAGCCCGCAGTAAGTAAGAAACAAGGGGTCAAATAAACGTTTCATTTTATAACACGAACATTATAGCGCCTCCCAGCAGCAGCGTTACCAGTAATGCCATTACCGCAAACAGGTAAAAACCGCTGTTCTTCAGCAATTTTAAGGGTACGGAATCTGTTGGCTTAACCGGGAACATACTGCTCCTGAGCCTTTGCCATATAGGTTGATTTTCCTCCTGCTGATCATACGATTCATTATTCATATCATCTTTATTTAGAACAAATGTACTAACTTATTTAGAACAAATGACCTAATTCTTGTTTTATTTAGATCAATTGCTCTAAATTTGGGAATGGATACGAGGACAAATATTCTCAAAACGGCGTTGGAGCTTTATAACAGCCAGGGTGTGAATGCCATTACCAGCAGGCATATTGCGGCAAAAATGGGCATCAGCCCGGGTAATCTGCATTATCATTTCAGGCAAACAGATGAGATCATAAAAACACTCTATGAATACCTGGCTGCAGATTTTGATGCGTTGGTATCGGAACTGGAGTCGGTGAAGCCTGTTAGCCTGGATATACTTGGTGATTTTTCCATTCGTTCGCTGGAACTTGGGTACAAATACCGGTTTATATTTTTACATTTTGTGGAGATCAGCCTGCGGGTACCGTCCATCAGGAAGGATTATTACGCATTAACCCAGCGCCGCACAACGGAGTTCTTTACTATTTTCAGGCAGCTGAAGGCAGACGGGGTGTTCCGGAACGATTTGCCGGAAAGTGTTTGGGAGGCGCTGGTAACGCAGATATTTATTGTGGGCGACTTTTGGCTGTCGAATAATGAGTTAACGGGGCGGCTGAGGGGAGGCAATGCCATAAAGCATTACAGTAAAATTATTGCAGGTATGTTTTATCCTTACCTCACCCCGGCCGCACAATTACGTATGATGGAATAAACCACCGCTATGGCGCTTTTAGAAA
>JBCNPS010000709.1:0-2600 GCA_039593235.1 Chitinophaga sp.
GGTGAATATCAACAGCCAATGTCAGCGTGGCCCTGATGTATTTCCGTTCACCGCCCGGAAACTCAGTGCAGAAGGTACCCTCTCGGTACATGATGCGCTGCGCTCCTTCTCTATCCGGTCGCTCGTAGCTACCAAAATGAATGATACCAACAAAAAACTGCTGGAAGATATTGTGAATGAACGTAGCTCAGAATTTCTAAGTACCAATTTTATTTTCTAAACCGTTGGATAAAACGAAAAGCCTTGCAGCTATCCACTGCAAGGCTTTTCGTTTACAATACAGAAGTGCCGCTACCAGGGGATTTCCCCTCCGTCTTTAAAGAACCTGCCTGTTACGGTTCTGTCTTCCAGCATTGCCAGCTGCACAATTGCCTTTGCACCTTCTTCAACGCTTTTAAAACCCTGAAACTGGTTAAGGTCTGTAGCCGTATAACCTGGCGTAACGCTATTAACGGTAATATTTTGCTGACGCAGTTCATTGGCCAGCATTACGGTAAAACCATTCAACGCGGTTTTAGTGGCGCCATATGTGGAAAAATTGCTCCAGTTGGGGCTTCTGCCGGCAGCCATCTGCATAGTTAAAGATCCGATTTCGCTGGATACGTTGATGATAGAGGGGGCGGAAGATCTTTTCAGCAACGGCAACATTACCTGTGTGGTTTGAACCGCGCCAAAATAATTCGTCTCAAATAAAGTGCGGATGCTTTCCATCCCGGATTCCGCAATATGCTGTTGCTGCTCACCTGAAATACCTGCGTTGTTTATCAGCACATCAAGGGCATCAATCTGGCTATCCAGTTCCGCCTTTGCCTGTTTTACAGACTCCAGGTCCGTTACATCTATCCGGATGGCGGCCACATTAGTTATGCCGGCAGCCTTTAATTGGTTTGCCGCTTTTTGCCCGTTCTGAAGGTTCCTGCTTCCCAGGTACACAAAGTTGCCCGACTGCGCCAGTTGCCTGGCTGTTTCAAAGCCGATGCCTTTATTGGCGCCGGTTATTAAAACGGTTCTCATAAATTTCAATATTAAGATTAAAAATGCCCGGATGATAAGTAGCTGTTACTATTTCTCCTTTGCAAATTTAACCAGGGGTAAGCAGGCAGCTGTAGCCCGATTACCTTATTTTGTAGCCAAATGTCAGACCTTGACACGTTTCCTTTCCATGAGAGGCGCCCCTTATCTCACATCTATACTTATTTTATCAATATCCGGCATCCATCCTTTTGCATTTGATAGCCTTATAGTATTACGCCCTTTAATTAACTTAACGGCTACCTGCTTATCAGCGGCTTTAGTAAGTGAACCGGAATTGAGCTTTTTCAGGAGGCTTTCTTTTCCGTTTACCTGTACTGTAATGTCCCGGTCGGCCTCACACATATAAGTGATGGTTAGCCGGTATATGCCGCTTTTGTTGGCAAAAACATCCCTGTATTCAATCCAGTTATCTGCATTATTGCCCAGTGATATGGCTTTGGCGCCCCCGGAGCAGGAAGCGTCTTTAGCTACATCGCCCTGGTGAGGCTTCACCACTGTATTTTCCAGGAGGCTATAATTATTCATGTAGCCATACTCTGCTTCAAATGTTTGTTGCAGTATATTTTCCGAACCGGTTACTTTCAGCATCACTACGCCATGAGCAGGCACTTCTGCCGTAAAAGCCGTGTCCGGCCTTACATTTATATCCTTGTGTTCCCAAAGATCACGCACGGTGATGTTACCCTTTAAATGAAGCATTCTCCAGCTAACGGTCATATCTTCCATCGTTTCACCTGCATTGAAAAGCAGCACCGCTCTTTCTTTACTGATCCTGCCATTTAAATTTTTGGCCCATACCTGCAGCCCTTTTCCATTATCAGCTATCAACCGGGCCTGCAAGCCTGTAGTATCCTGGTTAACAGCAATCACTTCGGTATTGGTTAAGATATCTTTGGTTTGTTGCGAGATGTTTGTTAAGTCGTTGCCCAGGATCAACGGCGATGATAAAATGCACCATAAACTAAAATGGCTTTTATCTTCTTCATTTGTTAATCCCCTGCCTACTTCCAGCATATCCATATCATTGTAATGTCCCTGATCCGCGTAGGCAGCCAGATAGGTATTTTTATTGATGATGCTGATAATGCTTTTCCAGTCGGGCGTAATATCCTGGGATATGCGCCAGGAGTTGGCGATTTTTGTGACCCATGTACCCGGGAACTGCCAGCGGCATACATTAAAGTTGATATCCGTTCTGCCGGTACGGTCTATGGCTTGTTTCACAGCAGTATACCTGGTTCTCTCATCCAGCTTTTGTTGCAATCCGCCGCAAAAATCGACCTTTAAATAATCGAAGCCCCATGTCTTCATAAACAAATTAATATCCTGCTCATCATGCCCATACAGGCCTCCGCCAATTCCTCCCTGTTGTGCATCCCAGATGGAGCCGCAGGTATTGGCGCCCGCTTCCGAATAAAACCCTGCTCTTAATCCTTTCCGGTGTATGTAATCTGCCACCACTTTCATCCCGTTGGGAAATTTCAGGCCTGCAGCGGTTCGGCGGCGTCGCGCAGGTTCTGCATCAACTGCGCGGTGCAGGCGGCGTCAGCGCGGGCTTCATGGTC
>JBCNPS010000071.1:0-17956 GCA_039593235.1 Chitinophaga sp.
CCCGACGATGATCTTCATATCAGTATTTACCCGGCAAATGAGCATGGATTGCCGGTACCGGGAAAAGTATTGTATGAAACAGTTGTTTCGCGTGATAGTATCAGCTGGTCGCCCCAACCGGTGGCAATAAATCCGGGGCTAACTGTAACGGGCAAACGCAGTTATGTAATAGTGGTCAGATCATCCACCAGCAGTGGTTGCTATGGCATTACCTATAAAGATGAAACACCCGGCGGCATTGCGGCATACAGCGCCGACTGCGGGCAATCGTTCCGCATTGAAAATGGCCGGGTACTGAAATTTGAAACGTATGTGGAGGAGTAACTACCGTTACTCCTCGGTATTGCTATTATACCGCTGCCCTTACATCTTTCAGTTTCATGATCATTTTCTGCGCAGTAGTAGCTATCCATTCCTGGTAGTCTGTAATGGCGCGTATACGTTCTTCCTCTGTAATAAAGCCGCTTTCCACTACCTGTGGTCCTCTTAGCTCCGCAACCTTGGACCAGATGCCTGCTTTTTCTGCAAAATTGCTTTCACCACGGGTATATATTTCATCGGCGTTCAGTGTTTCAATATTTCGGAAGCCGAGCGCTTCAAAATGCGCCGGTAGGTGATCGGCCATTTCATTATCCATGCCGGCATCGGCGCGCCAGGCAAGGAACGCGTTATAAAAGCGTTGCATGCTTTCCGGCGGTGCAGGTGTAAATTCCAGTTGGGTATGATTGTAATCCAGGATAGAAATACAGCCGCCGGGTTTTAGCAGGGATTTGAATTTCAATAATGCTTCGCGGGGATTGCTTAACCATTGCAGCACTCTGGCAGAAACAACCAGGTCAAATTTTTCCGCGGGGTTGTAAGCAAAGAGATCTGTTTCTACCAGTGTAAGGTTAGGCATATCTGCATGATCAGTATTGCCTTTTGCCACCAGGTGCGCGCTGTTGTCGATGCCCACCACGGCGCCCGCTGCCCCCACTGCAGCGGCGATGCCGGCGGAGATGGCGCCGGTGCCGCAACCTACATCCAGTACCCGCATCCCTTCGCGGAGAAGTGGTACCAGTGTGGCATAACTGTTTTGCAAACTCCTGCTGTCTAAAACGCTGCTGTCTTTCGGCATGGCCGCTCTTTCATTCGCGGTATTACTCATGGATACTTATTGATGGATCAGGAAAAGGTGAGATTAAATATAACATTTTGTAAACAGAAAATAGCCCTACTTTAGAACCTACCTAAAACCGACAGCTATGACCCGTTATGTTACTTTTGCAATAACATTGCTGATAATGGCCGGATGTGCCCCGGTGGCCGAGAAGAAAAACAAAACACCTGTGATGCGTTTGTATTCCAGTGCGGTAGCCGATTCTTTTTCCATCTTTATAAAACTTCCTGCTGATTACAACCCCGAGCAATCCAAAAAATATCCCGTGGCATACCTGCTGGATGCTAATCTCTACTTTGATATCATGGCCGTTACGCTGAACAAATATGCGGAAGTGGGCCTGGCGCCTGAAGTGATCCTGGTGGGAATCGGTTATAAAGATTTTGCAGCAATGGATTCATTAAGGAACCGGGATGATACTTACCCTGTGGCGATCCCGGAATATGAAATGAGCACCAGCGGAGGGGCTGATAAATTCCTATCGTTTATACATGATGAACTGATGCCTGTGATAGATAAACAATACCGTACCGACACCAGCAAACGGGTGCTGATGGGGCATTCCCTGGGCGGATACTTTACTTCGTATGCGCTTTACCGTGATATCAGCGGCACCGCTACCGGTTTCAATGGATATATTGCTGCCAGTCCTTCGTTGCATTATAACCACTACTACCTGCCCAAACAATTAAAAGCCGCCCCGGTAAAAGACAGCGGGGCGGCCAAAGTGAAAGCCTACTTCGCCTTCGGCGGGCTGGAAGAACCGGAGGCCGGCGATTCCGCTACCTTACCGCTACAGGAAACGATGGCGCAACTGTCAGCATCTATCTCCCAAAAACAATCCGCTGCAGTTACTTACCAGGGCGACATCTATTCCAACCTCGGACATATGGATACGCAGCTGCCTGCTTTTATAAAAGGGCTTCAGTGGATACTGCCGGCTGAAGAATAGAGCAAAGAGTCAAACCATTTAGCGTTTTTTTTGTAGTGTATGATGATAAAATGCCTGCATGAAAACACGCCGCCTTCTTTTGCTTTTTGCCAGCATAACGCTGGTACTGCTGTATGCCTGCAAAACATCGCGGGTAGTGAACAGCACCGACCTTACTATTACCGGCAGCTATTGTGCACCGGCGGCCGCGTTCAACAACAGCCAGGATACCATTCCCTTAAAGAACACCGATTCGCTGGTAAAAGCCAACCCCGATATGCCCGTGCATGAAGTGCTGATGGCCAATGCCACCGGTAGCCTGCTCCTGATCCGGCAAATGAAAGCCATTTCCGGTGATACCACGCTGACGGGGATGATGAAAAAAGCGGAGATCCGTTCAAGGATCCAGCACCGTTTGCTGCTGGCCACCATGGAAATTGCCGGCATTGCCGCCGAACTGGATTGTGAAGCCGAAAAAGCAGACCAGCTGGCACGGTACCTGGATAATTTCAACAGTAAACGCAATACCCGGCTCACGGTGGCTTCCATTATTACCGGCGCCATTACCACCATAGCTACCGTAGCCATTAAGGACGACGGGCCGCAGAATGCCGTTGCCATCAGCGGCGGACTACTCTCCGCCGGTTTGGGCGCGCTTACGATCAATGCCGCCGGGAAGAAGATCCGGCTGGCGCATCTGCGGAATGTGTTATCCGATATCTGGTACATGCCTGATACTTCCGCTATTTATCCTCCCTTTACCTGGTATGTGCTGAATGAAAAGCATTTCAGCAACAGCGGGGAGGTTTCCCTGGCGGCGAATGTAAAAAAGAGATGGGAACGGTTCGACCTGGAGGGAAGCGCGAGTGCATCAGACGTAGCGTTGTTCTTTGGCAACGGGGGCGTGTACAAAGCAGATGAGCTGCATACCCGGGCGGCGATGGTGAATGAGCTGCAATCCACTATCCGGTCGGTGAACCAGGACCTGCAACGGCTGCTGCATTACCTGGTGAACATAGAGTAACCCGCTATTTTTCCCGATTGCGTAAATAATATTCCCCTTTCGCTTATAAGCCCCCTCCTTCCGGGTGTAGCTTTGCCCTGTTTATAAATCGAGCTAAAATGAAAAAATTCCTGTTTTCTGTTATTTTATGCTGTAGCCTTCAGCCGCTTTTTGCACATGCCATCTGGATTGAAACTATTACCACCGGGAAGATCGGGCAGCCGCAGGAAGTAAAAGTTTTCCTGGGAGAGTATGCCGATAACGAGCGTGATTCCATCCAGCACTGGTTCAGTAATATGAAAGATTTTACCCTGTACCTGGTGAAGCCGGACGGGCAGAAAGAAAAACTGACCGTTACCCCTAACGGTAATTATTTCACTGCCACTTTTACGCCTGCTGTTGCCGGTACACATTTATTATCAATTGATCATACCGTGCAGGAAGTGTATGGCGGCAGTAAGATCCATTACTATGCCATGGGACTGGTGAAAGTAAACAATTCCCTGACCGGTGTGGATAACGCCAAAGAATACACGGATTTCTCTTTGCAAACCAACCTCAAAAAAGCCAATAAGCTGCATCAGCCTGCTGCTGTGCAGTTGAGCTATAAGAAGGCTGCTCCTGCCGCAGGCGAAGTAACCGTACAATCGCCTGAAGGATGGACTAAGAAATTCAAAGCCGGTCAGGCGGGCGATGTTACTTTTTCACCTGCATGGCCCGGCCGTTATATGCTGGAAGGTACTTTTACCGAAGAAGCCAGCGGGCAGCATGAAGGTAAGGACTTTACAAAAGTATGGCATTGTGTTACCTACTGTATGGATGTAGATAAGTAAATGCAAAAAATGATAGAAAGGGCTGGCAATTTTGCCGGCCCTTTCCCGTTTTATTTTGAGTATGTAGTAATTTAATATCCTCTTAATAAGACCCATGAAACAATTGTGCTGTGTAGCTTTGCTCTCTGTTTCCCTGCTATGCCTTTATTGTGGTAAGGGAACCACTTATCCTCCCTCTCCTGTTGCGGATACCCTGCCTGCAGTTACGGCCGAAGGTAAAAATACCGTTGGCAGCCTGGTGAACGGGAAAGTGTTTATTCCTCGGGGAAATATAGGTCCCGCTAACCCCGGCGCCTACTATGATCCCAACGCCAACGGCGGCAGTTTTAATCTTTCAATGACCCGCTTTGACCCCGGGGATTCAATACGCCGCAGTTTCCACATCATAGCCTCCAATTTAAATAAAACGGGCGCCTATCCTATTGTAACGCCGAAGAAGGATGTTGTTTTCGCTTACAGCAGGCTGCGAATGAGCACCAACACCGGTTGTGAATATTTTGGTATGGATGCGGAACACGTAACACAGGAAGGGCAGCTGGTGATCACCAAACTGGATACGGAACAAAAGATCATTGCCGGCACCTTTACCTGTACACTGATAACAGCAGGCTGCGATACCGTTCGTATGACCGAAGGCCGGTTTGATATGAAATATTAGTCTTTACCCGTTAGGATCTCTGCATAGATCTCTTCAAAGTTTTTTCCTTTGTGCGACTGCCAGATGCCTGTGAATTTTGTTTCCACGCCTTTCAGCAGTTGTACGCATAATTTACGGTCGTCGTCTGTCATATCGTGGAACATTAACTCTGCGAGCTGGCTGATCCGCTTCCGGCACTGGATCAGTACTTTCTCTCCTTTAGGGGTTACTTTCAGGCGTTTGGAGCGCTTGTCTTCCTTATCGTCGTATTCCGTGAGGTAACCCAGTTTTTTCAGCCGGTTCAGCTTATCTGTGCCGGTAGACAGCTCCTGCAGCGCCGCATAGATCGCCTCCGTTTTACGGGGTTCCTTCAGCTGCGCCACTGTATTAAGCAATGAATATTCGTCGATAGTGTTGATACCGGTGCCATCCAGCGCTGCTACCGTATAAATGGTATGCAGTTTAAAGATGCGGCCAATGACCCTCATCAGGATGCCATCGCTGTGTACCGGCAGGAATTTTC
Organism: Chitinophaga sp.; assembly: GCA_039593235.1. GTDB lineage: Bacteria > Bacteroidota > Bacteroidia > Chitinophagales > Chitinophagaceae > Chitinophaga. The sequence continues at coordinate 5,087 of JBCNPS010000071.1, forward strand.
CTTCCTGTGGAACCGGCTTGCGTGTTTGTTTGCCTGCCAGGTAATGCCTGCAAAATTCTTCTATGCTGCTTCCCGGGTGCTGCTCGTCAAATGCTCCCCATACTGTAATCAATTCTACCGCTTTATTCATACCATATATTTTATTTTCGTAGCAATAATATAAAAAATACTTCGGATTTTTTGTTTTTACTACATTTCCGTTATACATTTACTATTATTATTACAATTTCGTCATACAAAAATCATCATCCGATGTCAACACAGATTCTTTTCCAGGGCTTTATAGTGCTCCATCTCATAGGATTTCTTCTTTTCGCGGGCACTTCTGTAGCGGATTTCGTGGGTTTCCGGCAGTTCTGGAAGCAGTACGACCTGGATAAAAGCAAGGCGGCCACTGTGATGCAGGCTATTTCCGTATTCCCGGTATTGATGCGGATGGGGATAGGGCTGATCATTCTTTCCGGGATAGGCATCATGTACATGACGCATGGCGCATTCGGGGAGCAGCTATGGTTCCGGATAAAATTTGCCCTGGTGCTTGTTATTATCCTTAATACTTTTTTATTCGGGCTACGCCAGAAAAGGCAGCTTATCAAATCCCTTGAAACTACTGATGGTACGGTTCAAAAGATCAGGGGTAACATCCGTTTGTTTCACGTGCTTCAATTGCTCATCGTTTTTATCATCATTCTGTTGAGCGTATACAAATTCAACTGATCAATTCAAACATCATGAAAAAAGATAAGATCATTTACTGGACGGCTACCCTTATTCTTACCGGGGTTATGTTGTGGAGTGCTTTCAATTTTGCCTTTAACCCGGAAATGAAAGGGGCTTTTGCCCACCTGGGGCTGCCCAACTGGTTCCGGATAGAACTTACCACGGCAAAGCTCCTGGGCTCGCTGGCGCTGCTGTTGCCATTCACACCGCCGAAGCTCCGGGAGTTTGCCTACTTTGGGTTTGGCATCACGCTGATTTCGGCGGCTATTGCGCACCTGTCCAGCGGCGACAGTGTATTACTGGAAGTGGGCCATACTTCATTTTTTGTAAGCCTGGTGGTTTCTTATGTGTACTATCATAAACTGCATCCACCGGTGGCGGCAAATTAAAAAACGTAAGCCTTCAGACCGGGCTGGTCTGAAGGCTTTATATAATTATTGTTATCTCATTTCACGCCCGGGGCTGCGGCTGCTTTTTCGCCTGTTAACTGTATGGGAGCAGGGTTCCGGCCGGTGCAACTGAGCATTGATTGTACTGAAGTTGCCACCCTGCTTATTTATCTTCCAAAACAAAAAAAGCTTTACGAAGCCTTCCATAAAACGGCGCATTTTTTCCGGGGAAAACCAATTCCAGCAATGTACGCTGCAGCAACCGATCTTATCGCCGCTCAACGATAATGGACAATCCTGTTACGAACAATTACCCCCAGTATCCTACTCTCTTCCAATGCATCCCCAAACGCTGATTGCCGGCTATCCTGGTGCATTGTTGCGCCGTTTTTCCGTGGGTAAGCATTTCTTTTTATTTCCTTCCGGGAAATAATAACTATATTTGTAAGGTAAACTTATAATTTTACCTTACTATATGGCTTCCCGGAATCCGCATCAATTGGCTGCACAGCTCCGTCCCCTGCTTACCAGGCTGGTGAGAAAGCTGCGGAAATTATCGCCGGCAGATGAACAGGTGTGGCAAAGCGAGCGTTCCGTACTGGTGCTACTGGACCAGCATAATTCCCTGCTGTCGGCGGAACTGGCGGTGATGGAAAAAATGACGCCCCAATCGATGGGGCAATTACTGCAACATCTTTTCCAGCTTGGCCTGATCAGCAGAACAGCTTCTCCCGACGATAAAAGAAAGATCAACATTTCCCTTTCTGTAGCGGGTAAGGAGCGGATCCTGAAAGTACGGAAGGAGCGGGATGAGTGGTTAAGCAAGGCTATAGGTGAAGTTTGCACAAAAGAGGAGCAGGCCATCCTGCAGGCAGCCATCGGGCCTTTAACAAAGCTGGTGGAGTATGAATAAAAGAGGGGAATTAATATGAACATCAGCACATTTAACGCATTTAAAAGTCGTAATTACCGGTTATATTTCAGTGGGCAGTCGATATCGCTGATAGGCACATGGATGCAGAAAACTGCCGTGAGCTGGGTTATTTATTCGCAAACGCATTCCAAGTTCATGCTGGGCCTCACTCTTTTTGCCAGTATGTTTCCTTCTTTTGTTTTCTCGTTCCTTGGCGGTGTGGCGTCTGACCGGTATAACCGGTACAAACTGTTGCTGATCACTCAGCTGGCTTCCATGCTACAGGCCATACTATTAACGGTGCTTATTTACTTCAGGCATTACCAGGTTTGGCAGATCATCGGGCTGAGCGCCTTCCTGGGTTTGATCAATGCATTTGATGTGCCGGCCCGGCAATCACTGGTGTACGAAATGGTAGATGATAAAGCGGATCTTCCCAATGCGCTGGCGCTGAACTCTTCGATGGTGAATTTGTCGAGGCTCATTGGCCCCGGCATTGCCGGCCTGGCACTGGAGAAGTTCGGGGAAGACATTTGTTTTGGTTTAAATGCGCTCAGCTTTATTGCAGTGATAGGATCATTATTACGAATGAAGTTGCCCGCCTACACTCCCAAAGCGCGTACTAAAAATATGCTGGGAGAACTGAAAGAAGGTTTTGTCTACATACGGGCCACGCCGGCCATTTCACTGATCCTGATCACCCTTGCATCTGTGAGCCTGCTGGTATTGCCTTACACCACGCTGATGCCCGTGTATGCCAAAGATATTTTCAAAGGCAACGCCTCCACCTTCGGCGTCATAGACAGCGCCATCGGGATGGGTGCATTTTGCGGGGCTATTTTCCTGGCGTCGCTGAAACCGGGGAAAAATCTCCGGCGGATACTGGCGTTTAATACCTTCGTATTCGGGATAGGCCTTGTGTTATTTTCCCACTCCACCATTTACCCCATTGCGCTGATATTTGCCACGATGGCGGGTTTTGGCATGATGTCGCAGATCACTATCAGTAACACCCTGATCCAAACTACCGTAGATCCGTCTATGCGGGGCAGGGTGATCAGTTTTTATGCCATGGCCTTTTTCGGTATGCAGCCGCTCGGCGGATTGCTGATAGGCGCTATTTCCCAATGGATAGGAACGCCCAACACCGTGCTGCTGCAAGGCGTGGTGACCCTTATTATAGGCGGACTGCTTTTCCGGCAGCAACAATATACCGCCGCTAAATTACAGGGATGGTACTAAAGCATCCCGTTATTACTTAGCCGGTATTTCCCGGAGAATATGCAACAGGTACTCATAAAACTTTGCCACAGAGGAAATGAGCACTTTTTCATCCGGGGAGTGTGCACCGCGGATGGTAGGCCCGAAGGAGATCATATCCGGGTTGCCAAGATGTGCGCCCAGGATACCGCATTCCAGCCCTGCATGGCAGGCCCCTACATTTGGCGTATGGGTGAAGTGATCTTTATACAGTGCCAGTAATAAACGGAGCACAGCGGAATCGGCATTGGGTTTCCACCCCGGGTAATCGCTGCCCTGGCTTACTTCGCAGCCAATGATTTCAAAGGCGGCGCTTACCGCGTTAGCCACATCGTTCTTGGTACTTTCCACACTGCTACGTTGCAGTGATTGTGTAATAAAAACGCCGTCTTTTACCTGCACCCTGGCCAGGTTGGAAGAAGCTTCCACCAGCCCGGCAATATCAGGGCTCATGCGGAATACCCCATTGGGCGCGGCGTAGATGGCGCGCAGCAATTGTTCCATGTAAGCCGGTTCCATTACCTGTGCAGGCAACGTGGTTTCTTTACACTCCAGCGCCAGGCCTGGTTCTATAGTTTGGTATTCTTCTTTTACTGTAGCCGTGAATTGATGGATGAAGCGGGTAAATGTTTCCTTATCACCGGCGGGGATAGTAACCACTGCCTGGGATTCGCGGGGAATGGCATTACGGAGACTGCCCCCATCAATACTACCCAGTTGTATATTTACCTGTTGCGCTGCTTTATACAGCAGCCGGTTCATCAGTTTGTTGGCATTGGCCCTACCTTTATGGATATCCATACCAGAGTGGCCGCCCAGTAAGCCTTTGATACTAACGAGAAAGGCTACTGCATTTTTATCTGCAGGCACTTCTTTGTAAGTGCCTTTGGTGTTCGTGTCGATACCACCGGCGCAACCGATGGTTAATTCATCTTCCTCTTCTGTATCCAGGTTCAAAAGGATTTTGCCCGTAAAATTCACCGGGTCCAGTTGTTTGGCGCCGGTCATACCGGTTTCTTCATCAATAGTGAACATGGCTTCTATGGCGGGATGAGCAATATCTTTTGCGGCCAGTACCGACATGATAGCAGCCACACCAATGCCATTATCGGCGCCCAGCGTAGTACCGCGGGCTTTTACCCAATCGTTATCCACGTACATATCAATACCCTGGGTATCGAAGTCGAAATTGGTATCACTGTTCTTCTGGTGTACCATATCGAGGTGCGACTGGAGGATCACCGTTTGCCGGTTTTCCATACCTGGTGTTGCCGGCTTTTTGATGACCACGTTACCGATGGCATCTTTTGTTGTTTCAAGACCCAGGCTTTTCCCGAAATTCATCATGAAAGCAATTACCCTTTCTTCCTTTTTGGAAGCGCGGGGAACGGCATTCAGCTCAGCAAAGTGTTGCCATAATTGTTTTGGTGAAAGATCTTTTATTTCCATTGAAATAATTATTAAGTATTTGTAAAGATAGATTTTCCCACGGTATTAGCGCTGTGTCCGGAGCGGCAATTTTCATTTGGTACGGTTTTTAAACATTCACTGCTCATCAACTATTACTTTTAAAACCATTTTATGATACATCATCTTACAAATACCACGTCCAAACAGAAGCTCCTTATTATTGAAGATGAAGGAGAGATGTGCCTGCTGATCAATTTACTGCTGGATGGTAAAGAGATGGAAATAGAACATGTACCAACCATTTCCGAAGCTGTGGAATATTTTCAACAGCACCCGCCCGCCATCGTATTGCTTGATAACCGGTTGCCCGATGGGTTTGGATTGGATTTCATCAGTTATATCCGGGAGAAATATCCTGCTACCAGAATAATTATGATTTCCGGGATGGATGCGGCCGCAAGGGATGTGGCGCTGGCCAACGGGGCCGATCTGTTCCTTGAGAAACCTTTTAACAGAACAACCTTATACAATGCGATAGAACAATTGCTGGATTAAACTTAGTTCACCCGGCGCCGTTTTCATCCCGGCACCGGGTGAATAACCCCACCTACTTTTTGGTAGGCGCTTGTTTTGCATCTTTCCTCCCGTTAACTTGACTGCTTAATTATTATCTTTAGAATAAGAAAGCAACCTGGTAATGACTTCAGAAAAAAAGATCCCCACATTATACGAATGGGCTGGTGGTATGCCTGTATTTGAAAAGCTGATGTATGCCTTTTACGATAAGGTGTTACAGGATGAATTATTAGCGCCCGTATTCCGGCATATGTCGCCACAGCACCAGCTACATGTAGCGCATTTTATCGCCGAAGTTTTCGGCGGCCCGAAAATGTACAGTGAAGATGACGATGGTTCACATTTCACCATGATCCAAAAGCACCTGGGCAGGCATCTTACAGAGCAACACCGGAAAAGATGGGTAGCGCTGCTGCTTGAAACTGCAGACACCTTGCAACTGCCGGATGATCCGGAATTTAGGTCGGCCTTTGTGGCGTATATTGAATGGGGCACACGTATCGCAGTGATCAACTCCCAGGAGGGAGAGGTTCCAATGAAGCCGGATGAGCCCATGCCGAAATGGGGATGGGGTGAGCCTGGCGGACCTTATATTCCGTAGCGGATCAGGGCCTTCCACTGCCCTTCTCCCACTCTTTTCTCACTCTTATGAGCATTACCAGGTAAGGAATAAATCTATTCGCTACAGCTTACCTGCGGGCAATGAGGATAAGGTCCGTTGTGTTGCTTCCGTCGGCAGCGGGATATTGCTGCCGCTGAAGATCCATCAACTCAAACCCATTTTCCTTTAAAGCGTTTACCAGGTAACCGGCCTCGTGATAGTACATATAAAATTCATCGTTCCCATCGGTGTGGAAGAAACCGGATTTTGCATATTCATCTTCCATAGTACTGATATAAAGTACGCCGCCGGGCGTGAGCAAACCGGCGGCATCAGCAATCAGTTTTTCCGCTCCTTCCCTGCTGAGATAAGGCAGGCAAAACCCGCACATGATCCCGTTAAAGGTTTTATCCAGCCGGGAAATATCCCTGGCATCCATCAGCTGGAATTGCGCCTGCGGATTATTGGTGCGGGCCAGTTCCAGCATGTTAGGCGCCAGGTCGATACCAAGCAGGTGAAAATCCGGCCGTTGCTGTAACAGGTACCGGGTAATATTGCCGGGACCACAGGCTATTTCCAGCACAGCAGCTCCCTGTTCCGGGATGCTGTTACAAAACAAATCGAAAGATGCATGATAACGCGACACATCCATGTGTCTTTCCTGGTACAGGGTGGCGCGTTTATCAAAAATGCCGATGACCTGCTTCAGTTTATCCATAGTGGAAGGATTAGGTAACAAATATAAGGAATTGTTACTCCGTAAGGCCATTAGGATCCATGGTAAGCGCTTCGCTCATATAATCCAGGAACGGGCGCATGGCCTTAAAGGTAAGATTGGCTTCTTTCAGGAAGTTATCGCTTAATACTTCCTTATCGGTAAATCTTCTTATCAGCACAAATTGTTTGTAGCGTAACAGATCGATGGCCTCGTGATCTACCGGGTAGCCTTTGGGCATTTTTTTCAGCTGTTCTCCTTCAATTGTTTTAAAATAAGTTTTGAAAGATTTACTATTTAAGATCTTTCTCAGGGGTGCGGGATCAAACGCGATCTCTTCCCGGATGCGCTTCAGATCTTCCGGAACAGGCCCCCAGAAGCCGCCGGCTACAAAGCTGTTGCCTTGCTCTATATGAAAATAGTATCCGCCCCTGCGAAATTTAGTGGCACGTTTAAAGCTGCCGCTCCAATGCGTTTTATAAGGGGTTTTATCGTTGGAGAAACGGGTATCCCTGTAAATGCGGAAGAGACTTTTTTTACCGGAAGGCGTTTCTATCACATCGTGCGCGGAAAGTTCCGCCAGGAGCGCTTCTGCAAATTCTTCTACCAACGCGAGCTCCTGCTGGTAAGTTGGTTTATGGGTGTTAAACCAATCCCTGTTATTGTTCTCTTTTAATTTACTTAAAAAATTAAAGCCGGACTGTTGTATGCCAGGTTGTGATATATTCTTCTTTGCCATGGTATGCCGTAATTTATAAAGCCTGTCGTGATATGATAACAGGCTTTACAAATGTAAGTCTTTCCGGCTGCATTACGGAACTGCCTGATACTTGTAAACGGGAAAATACCGATCTTGCAGTTGAGATAATTGTGCGGTTAATTGCGAACCCAAATGAATCAACAGCATCTATGAAAATAGCTACCTACAATGTTAATGGCGTTAACGGACGCCTCCCCGTATTACTCCGCTGGCTGCAGGAAACGGCGCCGGACGTAGCCTGCTTACAGGAACTGAAAGCCCCACCTGAGAAATTCCCCGAACAGGCTATCCGGGACGCCGGCTATGAACCTATTTGGCATGGACAGAAAAGCTGGAACGGTGTAGCCATCCTCTCCCGCATAGGAGCGCCTAAGGAAATAAGACGGGTGCTTCCCGGAGATCCGGAAGATATGCATAGTCGTTATATAGAAGCTGAGATCAACAATATCACCATCGGCTGTCTTTATTTGCCGAACGGCAACCCCGCTCCCGGTCCTAAGTTCGATTATAAACTCGCCTGGTTCAAACGCCTCACTGCGCACGCCAAAGAACTGCTGGCCTCCAAAACACCGGTGGTATTAACCGGCGACTATAACGTAATGCCCACCGAACTGGATGTATACAAACCGGAACGCTGGGTGGACGATGCGCTTTTCCGGCCGGAAACCCGTGAAGCATTCCGTAATTTAAGGGACCAGGGCTGGACAGACGCCATCCGGAAACTATATCCCGATGAAAAGATCTATACCTTCTGGGACTATTTCCGCAATGCCTACGGTCGCGATGCCGGCCTGCGCATCGATCACTTTTTACTAAGCCCTCAGCTCGAAAGCCGGCTTGTAGGCGGTGGAGTAGACCGCAACGTGCGCGGCTGGGAAAAGAGCAGCGACCATGCACCGGTATGGATAGAACTCACTGATGTATGACAACGGTGATGACTACACGCCCTGGCGGCTCCTGAAAGTTTTAAACAACAATACGATACTTATCAGTGTAAGTAACGCCGCTACCAGGAAAGGCATACCAGGGAAATAAACAGGTGCGGAAGTACGGAAAAACCGATTGGCTTTGGAAGATCTATCTCACAATTTCTTAGTATCTTAAAAAGATAAAATACCTGTTTACCATGACCACAAAAGAAACCTTTAGTCTCCACGGCGAAAACCTGTTAAAAAAGATCAAAGAGCTGATCGCTGAAGGGAATGTCCGGAAAATCACCATCACAGATAAAGAAGGCAAAGAACTGATGACCTTCCCGCTTACCATAGGCGTAGTAGGCGCTTTACTGGCGCCCGTTTTCGCAGCTGTTGGCGCATTGGCAGCACTGATCGGCGAATGCAGCATCACGGTGGAAAGGGAACCTAAGAAAGAATAGCGGGGACACACAATTTCATGATTTGATAATATTTAGGTAACATAGTCTTTATACGGAAAGGACACATTTGCGCCTTAAACGTATCAACCACTATGACTGTAGTACGCTACTTTGCTCCATTGGGATTTGTGTTCCTTTTTGCCTGCAAGAAAAACGACAACCCTACTGACAACAACATTTCTTACCCCGCTAAAGCCACGCTGGCCGGCGCTGTGGTAATGACCACCAACGCCGCCGGCGTAAAAGTATACAATGGCGGTTACGGGTCATCTATCGTCAATGTGCCGGGCCAACCGGGTTACTTCTACCTGATGACGGACCGCGGCCCTAACGCAGACGGCACCATCAAGGATTCCAAAGTATTTGCCGTACCGGATTTTAATCCACAGATCGGGAAGTTCAAACTGAACGGCGATTCACTGGTACTGGTAGAAACCATCCATATCAAATCTGCCACAAACACGCCGGTAACGGGACTTCCCAACCCCGCAGGATCGGGCGGCACCGGGGAAACCGCATTGGATAAAGATGGTAAAACGTTGCCCAACGACCCGGATGGTATTGACAGCGAAGGTTTAACCGTAGCACCTGATGGCTCATTCTGGATCAGCGACGAATACGGGCCTCACCTGGTGCACCTGGACAGAAGCGGTAAAACCCTGGAAAGGATCAACCCGTTTGGTACAGGCGCCGGTGGCAGGAAAATCCCCAAGGTGTTTGCCAATCGCCGCGCCAACCGTGGCATGGAAGGACTCACCATCACCCCTGATGGTAAAACACTGGTAGGCATCATGCAGTCGCCTTTATACAACCCTACCAAAGATGCAGTGAAAAACTCCCTGTATACCCGCATCCTCACATATGATATCGCTTCCGGTCAATCCAAACAATACATCTATAAACTGGATAATAAAAATACCGCCAACAGTGAAATCACCGTGATCAGCAACAATACCTTCCTGGTACTGGAACGCGACGGCGAGTTTCCCGGTGATGCCACCAAACCTTCACTGATCAAAAAGATCTATAAAATAGACCTGTCGGCCGCTACGGATATTTCCGATGCTACCGACGGCGCAGGCGGCAAACTGGTAAATGGTAAAACATTGGAAGTGCTCACTGATGAAGAATTACAGGCCGCCGGTATCAAAACCGTCAGCAAATCGTTGGTGGTGGATCTTTTGAAAGATGTGGCCGCTTATCCGCACGATAAACCGGAAGGCATTGTTCTGGTGAACAGTACTACACTGGCGGTGAGCAATGATGATGACTTTGGAATTATTCCTCCTGACCCGGTGAACAATACTTATATCCAGAAAATATTACCGCTTACGGGTAAAACCGATTTTAATACGGTGTATTTTATTAAACTGACAACACCACTGTTCTAAACTACAACTGTTAAATTTAAGTAAAACAGGGCCGGCACTAAACGCCGGCCCTGTTTTATTTACAACCCTTTAGGTGAACAGGTATTCTTTTTCAAACGGTTTATAAGGATCCGCAGATTCCCGGAAAATCCTTTACTTTCATGTTAAACAGCCATTACTATGCTTTCGCAAAAGGGATTAACCGCCGTTACATTCAACAGGGACAAGATCACTTCTCCGGGGGAATATCCCTTTAACATCCCGGCACTGAAAAACTTTTCCACCTTACAGCTGCATCCGAAAGTAACGTACTTCTCCGGTGAAAACGGGATGGGAAAATCCACCCTGATAGAGGCTATTGCTGTTGCCTGCGGCTTCAACCCCGAAGGCGGCTCATTGAATTTCAGCTTCAGCACCCGGGCGTCACACTCCGTGTTACACCAGTACCTAAGGATAGCCAGGGCAGCGGTGCGGGCAAAGGATGGCTTTTTCCTGAGAAGCGAAAGCTTTTTTAACGTGGGTACTAACATTGAAGAACTGGACAGGGAAATGGGAGGCCCCAGGGTAATTGACAGCTATGGCGGCGTGTCCTTACATGAGCAATCGCACGGGGAATCGTTCTGGGCTTTGCTTACCCATCGTTTTGGCGGCAATGGCCTGTACATCCTGGATGAACCGGAAGCTGCGCTTTCTCCCACGCGGCAAATGGCTATGCTCACCAGGATGCACCAGCTGATTGGGCAGCAATCGCAATTCATTATTGCTACACACTCCCCCATTGTAATGGCTTATCCCGATGCCACCATTTACCAGCTCACTGAAAACGGGATCAAAAAAACCAGTTATACGGAAACAGAAAACTATAAGATCTCCCATCATTTTATCAATAATTATAAAAACATGGTAAAGATCCTGCTGGAAGATATTTAGTTCTTTATCACCGGCAGCACATAACTATATGCCGTATATCGCAGTTCACTCCATGCATTCTTTCCCGGAAATTTATACCCGGGATACAGTTCCTGTTCCACCGGTTCAAACACGATCCTTACCCGGATACTGCTGCGGCCTTTGGTAAGCGCAGCCGGTATCAGCCATTCATCGTCGCGGAAACGGCGGTTGCTGGTTTGTACGTTATACATCCTTTTATCTGTTTCTTTTGGCGGGTGGCTGAACATACAGGTGTTGGCGCCGGCAAGATACCAGGTGCCTGCAAATTTCCATTTGCGGCCGGAGCTGTCTGCAATATATACCGCCGCTTTCTGGTTAGGATGGCTGTAATCCAGCGTACGGCGCAACAGCGCGCCCTGGTTGGCAGGATCCAGGCGGATGTTGAATTGCGATACGCCCGTGGTATAACGGCCGTCCTCTTTATGAGCGGGGTATACCTCAACTTTTCCTGCGCCTTTAATGTTCAGGGAATCAGGCCCCAGTTCATAACGGGAAACAATAGTTTCCACCGGCGATGCCTGCGGAGAATGATACGCATGTTGCTGTTCACTGTTTACATCGCCTATATCCAGTTCATCTGTTTTTACCAGTGTGGGGGCTGGCAAACCATACCAGTAGGTAACACTTTCATAATGTTCAGTGGAGCGGTTGTCGCCGCCATGTTCCAGTTGTATACGTGCATTGCGGCCAAAGGGCATCAGGTCGGCCAGGAGGAAGCGATAGGCCGAGTGGATAAGGTCTTTCTTGCTTTTTGCCTGGTCCTTACGGGCTACGCCGCAGGGATGCCCTGCAAAGGGAAGGGTCATATTCCTGCCGCCCCAGTAGTCGCCTCCGCCGCCCCACTCTTCCGTACCTGTGCCTTGTGCCTGTGGCGACTGGCTGTCGTCGAAGAAAAAGCGCGGGTCCCCTTCCAGCGTACCCAGGTCGCCGTTGTGCGTAAAAATGAAGGAGGTGCCCACAAAATTACCCGACCATTCCGTTGCACCTTCCATTCCACGTGTATCCAGTAACGTTAGGTCCTTCCCCAATTCGGGTGTGGGGAAATCGCGGTAGGTTGCGTGAAAATAGCTGCTGAATGCAGGGTTTATTTTCTGTGGCTGGTAACGGATCTCGTAATTAACGGATGTTTCGCCTGGCGTGATACCTGCCAGCTCAAACTTTGCCGCTTTAAAGAACGGCATGGGATAATAGCAGGCCAGTGTTACCTGTTGCGTTGCGCTGTCGTAACGGATATTGATGGGAAAGCCTTTTACAAGGTATTCGCGGTTATCGCGGTTATGCAGTGTGCCGGCGCCGAAGAACAGGCAGAGCGGTGCATCTATGGAGGGCTGCGGCGCATCGTCCCAGGTAACCAGCAGGCGGAGTCTTTCCAGTGCTTCTGCATCCGCCACCGGTATGGTTAGTTTTAACGCCCTTACTACGGCGGCGGCGCGTATATCCGTAAGCGTTATCCTTTCTTTATTGAGCTTTACGGCGCCGCTGCGGGTGGGAATATGCAGCGGGGCAATGTCCTGCCCTGCTTTACTAACAAGGTCCACCATCTTTTTCTCCGGCGCTTTGTTGATATCCCAGCTGCGGATACGGCGGGAAAGATTACCGGGATCAGCAAACAGCTGGTAGATGTAGTACCCTGTGCCGTAGTGGGTGCGGGAGTAAGCGATACGAAGGGACTCGCGGAACGGGATGGGTGTCCAGATAAGATCCGCCCCTTTGGTATCGGCCCAGGTCCATGCCATGGGCTTAGGAAATGGCGCTGCCGGGATAAAAACACTGGCCTTGATATCCCGGATGGCATTTGCGGGATCTGCGGTACCGGTTTCCTGTATGGTG
>JBCNPS010000072.1:0-17911 GCA_039593235.1 Chitinophaga sp.
TCCTGCAAAAGATTCACCCCATAATCGTTGTAGCCTGCATCTACCAGTATAGCATTGGCTTCGGGGTTAAATTTTGAATAATCATACACATAACCACCGGCCGGATTAAGCAAAAGCTGGTAAGGTGGTAAGGCGTCGGGATCCAGGTTTGTACCCTGCTTGGCCCGGCTGCTGTTTATTTTAATATTCCAGGTAGCATTAAGCTTATTATTAAACAACAGGAAATTGTTGAACATATTTAATCCAACGGTGCGATTATAATTGTTTAGCGCATTCGTACGATTGGAATTATAAATACCGGCTGCATTAAAACGCCAGGCCATACTTCCACCAGACACGGTGATCATCTGGTTCTGGTTAACGATGTCCTGTTGCAGTAACCTTAGCTGTTGCTCATTAGACAGCCTTCCCAATGAATCCCATTGTGTATTAAATTTAGCGGGGGAAATTGTACCTGAGTTCAGCTTGTACAATAACAGCTCAGCGGGGGATTGATTGAACATAAATCTTCCCGAAGGATCAGCACCGGTAGAAATGAATCCCGAATCGGAGGCATCCTTTAAATAGTCCAATATATCAGCGGCAGTAGCCAGGCGTTGCCTGTTGCGATCAAACCGGGGCCTGGGAGCGTAATAAAAGTTTGTATTATAACCCCATCGCAGCTTACCTGCCTCTCCACGTTTACTGGTGATCAATATTACCCCCCCGGCAGCTTTTGGTCCCCATTTGGTCAGCGTTTCCGGATCTTTGATCACCTTTACCGATTCTACGTTCGTCATGGGATAATCTGCCGGGAAGCCATCCTGTGGGAAACCATCTATTACTATCAGCATACCGGAAGTATTCCCGGAGAAACCACTCACGCCTCTTAACTGTGGTATCAGGCCATTACTATTAACGGAAGTGGTATAATTGAGTTTAATGCCCTGTGCCGCCAGGCTGTTCAAATATGTTTCAAAACTGGTATTAGGGGGCAAACTACCATCATTAAGATCAGCGTTATACTTCCTCCGTACTTCGGCCAGTGATGACACCTGCTTCCCATACAAGGTACCACCACCGCCCCAGTCTACCGATGACAGCGCAGCTTGCGTTTGAGTAGAATTTTGCAGCGTAAGCCCCGGTATAGTCCCCTGCAATACCTGCCCCAGGTTCATGTGATTCCGGAACCTCATATCTATCGTATCCGTCCAGGGTATTCTTTTATGGGAAAAGTCCTGGTTGCTGATCTCCACCGTATTCAGGTCTAAGGCTTCTTCTTTCATGGTGATGATCATTTTCTGGCTACCGGTATATTTTACTTCTGTTTTTCCGAAACCAATGATCGTAAACTGGAGTTTATCTCCCTTTTTTCCTTCTATCCCGAAACTTCCATCCGCTCCGCTCACGGTTACTATTCTTTGTGAACCCTTGTGCGAAATATTTGTAACACTCACTCCTATTAATGGTATGCCTGCTGTATTGTCTACACGTCCATATATCAGTGAATCTTCTGCAACCAGCGGTATTTCCTGTGCATCATCAGCAGCTTTTTTTTCTGCCAATGGGTAAATTGTGATGATCTTATTTTCAATATTATAGGTAAACGGTCTTCCTTCCAGGCAAATACTCATTACCTGTGAAAGCGGCACATCCTTCACGTCTATAGATATCTTTCCCAGCTTTTGTATCCATTCGTTCCTGTAAATAAAACTGTAACCTGTTTGTTTCCTTATCTCTTTGAACACTATCTCCAGGGGAACATTGCTCCTGCTGATCGTTACTTTCTGGGCAGCGCCTTTACTAGCGGCTGCCAATAATGTGATGATGAGTAAAATGGTTGTCCGGAATGCCGGAAAACAGACTTTACAATAAGTCTTTGGTTGCATAACGCTACATTGTGTTAAACCGGCGGGTGGAGCTGGTGTATCTGCATACATTCCCCTGCAAAAAACCATGAATGTTTCTCGCTTTTTTAGACCGGTATATTTTGGTTGTTTATTTCAGCACAATGATCTTACCCATTTGTGCCGGATCTGTACTTGTTTCTACTTTAAAGCGCATACCGCTGTATTCAAGACTCTTTAATATAAAAGCCAGGTTGGTATTCCTATCAATAATGCCGGAGAACTGCCCTTCCGGTTTTTTACCCTCATAAATTATCTGCATATTGTACCATCTGCCTATCTGCCGCATTATTGTTTCTATATCCAGGTTACTGAAATTGAACAGTCCTTCCTTCCAGGCGATGATCTCATCTACATCCACATTATTTATTGCAATATTGCTACCGCCCTGTTGTACGGTACCCTGCATACCCGGTCGGAGTATTTTATTATTGCTTCCTGCATGCAGCCGGATGCTGCCTTCCACCAGCGTTGTTTTTACAGCAGGTTCATCGCCGTAGGCATTTATGTTGAAAGCAGTTCCTATATCTTCAATTATGATGTTGCCGGTTTTAACCCTGAAAGGTTTGGAAGCGTTATGCGCTACTTCAAAATAGGCCTCTCCTTTAGTTTCCACTTCCCTGGTTTTACCTTTAAATGCAGTAGGATAGCGGATAGAGGATCCTGCATTCAGCCACACTTTAGATCCATCCGGCAATATCAGCTTATACTGTCTTGCTGCAGGAGTAGTTAATGTATTAAAGGCCGATTCGCAAGTACTGTTATGGCTGGAATTATATGTAAGCTGCCCGTTCTGGTTGGTGATCTGGACATTTCCCTGTCGTACAATCTGCTGGTTGCCGGCGCTATCCAACACTACATGGCTGCCATCGGCCAGGGTGAGCACGGCGCCGGTTTTACCAGGTAACGCATCTTTTATAATGGTGGCATGCGCGATTTGCAGGTTTTGTTTCTTTTTCCCGGATTGCCAGAAATAAGCAGCGGTAATTGTTATTAATATTACAACAGCAGCGGCTATCCAGCGCCAACGGGGATCCAGGCGCCGTACCGGCGTTGTTTCTTCTTCCGTATTCATGTCTCCGTTCCTGATTACAGTAAGCAGCCGTTCATACATTCTTCTGCTGGCAGTAGCAGGCAATACAGGAGGATGCAGCAGCTTTTCCGAGAAAACATCACTACGGTCCTTATCCAGCAATTCCTTTGTCAGCAAAGGGTTCTGAAGGATATGACCCAGCATTTCCTGCGCTTCTTCCCTGCTCAGCTCATCGCGGAGATAGCGTTGTAAAAGTTGTTCTATTTGTCCGGAATCAGATTGCATAGCATCCCTTTCTTGTGTTCAAACGGATATAAAGCATCACCTTTCTGGCGCTTTCACATTCATAAGACTGAAAAAGGGTTACATAGGGGGGGTGAGAAAGAAAAAAAATCAGAGAATTTTCCCAAGAATGATCATCACAAATGCCAGTTCGCCCTTTTTTAACAGGTAACTCCGGAGGAAATGGAGGGCTTCCCCCATGTGTTCTTTCACGGTATTACGCGTTATACCCAGTTCTGCAGCCGCTTCCTCATAGGTTTTACCCTGTTCCCGGCAGAGTAAAAAAACTTTCCGGCGCTGTGGTGAAAGCGCGGAGATGGCTTCCTGGTATATGCGTTCATAATAAACAACGCGGTGTTCTTTAAGCTGCGGTTCCTTTTCCTGTAACTGTGGTTCCAGCCATTGCAGCACCTCCTGGCGGAGCTTTTCATCTTTTGCAATATGCTGCAAAGCATCAATGGCTTTGTTATGGCACATCCTGTAAATATAGCTGGAAAAAGAAGTAGTGATGGTGAGCTGTTCCCGTATTTCCCAGATCTTCATGAATACTTCATGCACCAGGTCTTCCGCTATCTGGGGAGCTTTAACATAGTCAAGTATATAAAAGTAAATAGCCCGGTGATATTGATCATATAACTCCGTAAATGCAGATTCATCACCCTGTTTCAGCCGATCAACCAGCCCGGGATCATTTTTATATATTGCTGAGCTACCCATCAAAGTATATTACCGTTGTATAAAGATATTATAAACAGATCATAGGTGTTAGTAACAAGGTGAGATATCATGACAACCGTCTGTTACCTAAAGTTAATAAAAAGTTCAATTTATCATAACTTCCTGTAAAAAAGGGATATGGAGCTCATTTTTGAGGCCGGGTACAGGTTATATATTGAACAGGGGTATACTTTTCATGCTACCGGGGATACATACTTACATAATCAGCGAACTCCACTTCTCACTATTATACCATTTGTATTTTACATTATCAATTTTCCATTCTTCCCCTTCCCGGTGCAGCATAAATAAATATTCGGCATTGAACTGATTACCTGTTTGAAAATGAACCTGCGCTTTGCTTTTTGATTTCACAGTGGCCTGCGCAGTTGTTTCCGCAGTTATTCCATCATACCTGGTTGGCCGGCCGTATGAATTGGCCTGTCCGCCGTACACGCGTCTTTTACTGGTAGCGTATTGCTGAAAAACCGGGTCATATTTTGCCTTGTATGCGACAAAGCAATCTGTTATGCCGGCTTTATCGATTTCCTGCATTTCGAAGATCTGGTCTTCAATCTCATTCATTTTAACGGCGTAGGATCTGGCGATGTGGATTAAATGGTTTTCCAGGTCTTGCGGCAACAGGTGATCCTTATGTTTATCAGTACTTGTCATGATTCCGGATTATATAACGCTTTCACCGAAAATAATTAAATCTATCCATAAATGGATACATTTTGGTTATCTTCAGTTGCGAAAACTATCATGCTTAAAGCAGTTACGCTAACAATATCCGGAAAACAGGCAGAAAAATGAACACAATAAAATCAATCATAAAATGGTGTGGCCGGACACTGATCGTATTTGTTATCCTCACTGCTGCAAGCTATCACAACAGCATGGATAACGACGGTGATCTTCGTTTTGGCTTCCCCAAAGAAATATATCATAAAGCAGCATTGGTGATGCTGGCTGCTACGGGAGAAATAGGTAGCTCTGAAAGTTTCTATCCACAGCACCTGGTGATAGATATTCTCTTTGCCTTTATGGTATCAATAGTGCTTTATTTCGTTTACAGGCGATTCATTAAGCGTCGGAAAAAATAGGACTCACTTCACTTTACTGCAATCCATCTCCCAGTTATCCGTTCTAAACGGGGCTACAGGTAAGCCGGCTTTACTGAAAAGATTGCCGATGCCTGCGTTGCTGAATTGATAGCGGACCGCCACAGGGTTCTTTACCTGCGCCGCCGATACTATTATTTTATCTCTTTCTATTTTAAGCTTTGCTGCATAAAACAAATGGTCGTCTCCGGCTATATACAACTCCCGGGGGCTGCTTCCCTTCATCATTAAACCTCCTTCAGCGTTATCAAACTCAATCAGCACTTTGTTTCCCTGCACTGAGAACGATTTAAAAACCGGGCTTTTATATCCCGTTTTATTTATGCCGTAGGCTTCTGCCAGCGCCCAGTTGGCCAGCCGCAAACCCACATCTTTTTTATTGAGCGGATGTATATTCAATGTGTCTGTTATCAGGTCCGAAATAACCGCCATGCCCGTATTCTTTATAGAAAGATTTCTGGTTTGCGCCTCTCTTACCAATGCTCCCACGCTGTAGGTATCATATTTAAACGGTGCTATCTGTACATAGTAAAAAGGCAAATTCTTATCCCATAATTTTCGCCACGCTGTGATCATCGTTTCCATCAATGTTGCATAACTGTGGGGAGCCATCCGGTTGCTTTCTCCCTGGTACCAAATAGTGCCTGCAATGTTATATTTAGCCAGGGGAGCTATCATGGCGTTATATGCATACCCCGGGGTCACCGGCCACCATGCTGCGGGTGTATTCTTCAGGGCTGCCTCTTTCAGTGTGGCATTCTTTTCCACCAGGTCTGCCGGGGTCCATACTTCCGCCGGTGTTCCGCCCCAATTGCTGCTGATAAGCCCAATCGGTACGTTCAGGTCCTGGTTCAGGTATTTCCCGAAAAAATAACCTACCGCGCTGAATGATTTAATACTGTTGTTATCGCAATCCGTCCAGCTACCACCGCAATTATCCTGTGGTGTTTTTGATGTGGTTTGCGGTACCTTAAAAAAGCGGATATTAAGTTTACCAACTTTGTCCACATCTTCCTTCGCTCCTTTAATGCCCCGGTTGTAATCCCACTCCATGTTTGACTGACCGCTACAGATCCATACTTCGCCAATGAGCACATTTTCCAGCACCATCTTATTTTCGCCCTGCAATGTTATCGTATAAGGACCGCCTGCAGCAGGCGTTTGAATCTCTGTTTGCCAGGTGGCGTTGCCATCTGCGGTTACCTGGATCTGTTTGTTATTCCAGGAAGTGGTAATCACTATCTTCTCTGCCGCTGCAGCCCATCCCCACAGCTTAACGGTCGATTGCTGCTGCAATACCATATTGCTGCTGATAATATTGGGCAGGCGGATATTGGCATGCAGGCGAAAAACTAAAAAAGAAAAAAAGACGAGTAAGAGATATTTCTTCATTGTAACATTCTGATTTCAAAATACGGGCTATCAGTTATCAGCTACTTTATGCGCTTCAATTAACAGCGCGCTGTGAAAAGATAATGAGCGGATCACATATTCTTCTTTAAAATTGCCCAGCTCCTCACCTGTCCATTTGTTCACCAACCGGTAAGTTCCTTTGGGCAATTTAATACGGCGTTCTACGGATTGTTCGCCCCAATTAAAAACAGCGTAAACTACCTGGTTGGGCAATGTAATTGTTCCTACGGTGAAGGCTTCATTTTCAAACCTTGCCGCTATCCCGGTTGGCGGGATCAGTTTCTTTAATATATCAAGCCGTGCGGGTGTTATTTTTGTAAGATCGTCGCCGCTAAGCAGCATCCCCCCGGAAGCATATACGGTGGCTGCATGAAACAGGTATTCGTTTTCAGTGGGTCCTGTTGGCCGCTGCTGCACATTTACATTATTACCCGCCTGGTCCATGATATCGGTGGCGCCTCCGTCTGTAAGCAGGATGCAGTCCGGATCATTCCACCATAGTCTTCCATTCTGCCAGCCCCGGAGCAGGTTTTCCCTGCCAATATTCCTGAATGATTCCCATTTTCGCCAGGTGTCCATAGAGCTGCGGGAACCGTGAATTAACCCGAGGGAAGCCCATATAGGATGATTACAGCCCAGCACAAATGCATCGCCCGCTCCTTTCAGTATAGCTTCCATACCACGGCGGTAAGCTTCAATCCGGGTGGCATTTTTATCATAATGTACGCCGCCATGTATGGCTCCCCAGTAATTGGCGTCCAGCTTGAAATAGGTACAGCCCCATTCCTTTCTCATCCGGCTGAAAAGTTCCGTAAAAAAGGCCTGCACCTGCGGATGTGTACCATCAAGTACATACCAGGGGCCCAGGCGCCACCCGCCAAACCCGATTTTATCAGAACGCAGGGGTAATCCCTGCTCATCCTTCACAAACCAGTCGGGGTGATTTTTAAACAATTGTGATTGCGGACTGGCCACGAACGGCGCCACCCATATGGCGGGTTCCAATCCCTTCTGCTTTATTTCGTTCAGCACATTTTGCACGTCGCCGCCAAATGCGTTTCCTTTGCTCATCCAATCCCCCATCCATGGCTGATAGCCATCATCGATCTGGATATATTTAAGTTGTGGCAGGTGACTGGCAATCCAATCCGTGTTATCGGCCACATTCTTTGCGGTAACACCGGGGCCAAAACAATACCAGGAACACCAACCCATTGGCACCGGTTCGTGTTTCAGGCGTGGATGATGTTTGGCTATGGCTGCTGTTAGCTTATCATACAGCGCTTCACGGTCAGGTCCTGATATAGCCATAAATTCTTCGAGGTTCCAGGTTTCCCCGGGTTGTAACACCAGGTTCTCGCAATCCAGCGATATACGTATGCGGCTTCCATCAAAAGAAAACCTCGATATAAACCTGTTGCAGGAAGTGGTGGCCAGCAGTACCCGGTTGTTATGCTGCAGTTGCAGGGTAAGCATACCATATGCAGTACGCATGTTTTCCGGTTCCGGAATTTTATAATGATTCCTGTCGGTATACGTTCCCAGATCTGCCGGCTTTTCCAGGGTGCCGCCTACCTGGGCTAATTTTTGAAATCCTTCTCCATAGATACCGGTGTTACCTGGTAGTCCATGCCGGAAATCGAACAGGATTATTTCCCGGATGCTGACCGGTTTTCCCGAATTATTGCGCACCAACATGGTACAAATTTCCTTATTCCAAGTGCGCTGCACTGAAATTTTGGAATCCGCCGGCGACCCGGTGGCCGTTACAACCCTGGCGGGCGATTGCTTTAATGTGGTTATAAACGCCTCTCCCGGCAAATGCTGT
Organism: Chitinophaga sp.; assembly: GCA_039593235.1. GTDB lineage: Bacteria > Bacteroidota > Bacteroidia > Chitinophagales > Chitinophagaceae > Chitinophaga. Next base: position 8,284 of record JBCNPS010000072.1, read on the forward strand.
GTGAGTGCCCGTCCTGGAGCAATGGTGATCATCAGCAGGAATATCAGAAAAACTTTTATCTTATGCATATATTGATTTTTCCTGCCCACCGCCGGCGGGCAGGTTAATAAAAATAGTAAATCCCCGCTTCTTCATTATACGGTTTTATTATTCCACCACCAGCCAGGTGCTGCTGTTGGCCGGAATGGTAACATTTACCATTGCCTCCCTGTTTGAATTTAATGCAACAGGAATTGCCGCAGCGCCTTCTATACTGATCTTCGCGCTGGTTTTCAAACCTGCATAATATAAAGGCAATTTGATGGTTCGTGTAATCGGTTGGCTCAGCGGGTTAAAAAACATGGCGAAAGCTTTTTGTTTCAGCTGCGGATCTGCATGCATAAATCCATCCCAATCTCTACCGGTAGGCCGTTGCAGGTGAATAATATCCGCATTCAGGATGTCGCGGTATTTTTTGTAATGTGCAATCTCTTTTGCCACCAGTGCTTTTGTGGCCTCGGTATCATAGAGCCGGTTGCCCCTGTAGCAGGCCTGTACGCCGGCGCCATAGTTTTGCTTCATATGTGCTCCATAGGCGTCCAGGTGTTCGGAAAGCGGCTCCAGTGTGGCGGCTGCGCCTCCCCCGTGGTATTCCACCAAAGGTACAAAGGTCCAGTTCATACTGGGAGTCCTGGTCCAGGTTCCATCATAATTATTTTGCCTGCCTAATATGATCTGCTGCGCGCGGGGTAAAGACCAGTTCACCTCTTTATAACCAACAGACACTTTATTGCTTCCTGATAAAAAGTAAAAATCAGGTAGGTTCATATAAATACCTTTCTTCGCTAAAGACGCATAGAAATTAATGCTTTCCTTCCATTGATTCCACTGGGAATCGCCATATCCATGATGCCCCGGATGACTTACTGATGCACAGAAATCGCCGGGATACGGCCCGTCGTGCTCCAGCAGGTCAAAGCCTGTTGCTGCAAAAAATCTGTTTAGCTTTTCCAGATAGGCAATACCCCATTTACTGCCAAGACAAGGCGCTGTTCCGAAGATGGTACCGCCTGGCTTTCCTGTTTTAACATTGATGACATCATTTTCGGGGTCAATGCTACGACTCGAAAACAAAGAGTATCCGCCTATTTCTATGCCTTTGGAATGCGCATAGGCGGCTAGGGATCTGAACTTCTCCAGGTTAGCGGCGCTGGTATCTTCCATATTTAACCCGCTCCCGAAACTGAGGATAATCATTTCATAACCGGTAGCCTTACATTGATCAACAGCCTGTTTTACTACTTCCGGATTGGTAGAGGTAAGATGTAAAAAGATAGGATTTTCGGTTGACCATGGCGCTAATGTGCGGTACATTTTCCGCTGGCTAAGTCCATTCCTTTCCCTATCGGTTCCATCCAACGCCAGCAAATAAGTGCGGAAAGTTTCCATTGCCTGGCCCGGCTCCAATACCTGTTCCGGTCCTTTTTCCGGCATACTCTTCACTACACAGGGCATCGATACGTTATAATCTGCCTGGGAAGTGTAGGCTTTATCCGTTTGCCAGAAGATGGACTGATCCGAACCTTCATAGGTGAAGCCACCAAAAGCGTAATCATTTTCCAGGTGGAAGTTGGGCTTCATCCATTCATTCTTTCCGGAAGGTGAATTAGACGGCTCACTGAAGGCTATCGTTTCTGCAGTAAAATGATTTACCTGTATCTTTTTATTCCCTTTGTTTTTTATTTCTACCCATTTTGAAATAAGCGGTATGCCGTCATAAATTTCATAGTGAACGGCCACCTGGATATCTTTGAGTGCAGGATGCTCATAGTAACAGGTAAGTTCCTTACCGCTGGCTTTCCACTGTGTAGTTGCCAGCCATCGCTTGCTGGTCCACTGGATTTTTGGTTTGAGCTCAGTTACGGTGAACGTCTTGAATAAAAAGGAATGGGGAATGACTTCCATTTTATCAAGCCAGTCCGGCAGCAGGTAAGCCTGATCTACCTGGCCGGTTAATCCACCCACCGGATAGTTTACACTGTCTATCATCAGCTCCGCTTCCGGTTTTACCGCGCGCAGGTATTCTTCGCCTGTAACCAGGTTCCTGATACTGGTGGTAACCATATTGGCATTTATATAAAAAGTTCTGCTTACCAGGCCATTGCTCAGCACAATCTGATGATCTCCTATTCTGGAAACCATCGCTTTCTCTGCAGGCTTTTGAATCAGCCAGTCGGCTGTAGCCACCAGGGGCTTCAAAACCGGTAACAACAACAGCCGGGCGGATAATTCTTTATTGATGCCGGCTTTGTTTCTTTTGTTCTCCGGCAGATGCGCCTCGTCTATCAGTTCCGGAGTAAAGCCGGGATGCATGATAACAACAGCATTCGCGAGGTTGGCAACATCTCCGCTGATCCCGTCGCCTCCGTCTGTAATGGAAAAACTGAGCACGTTTATACCGGAAAGATCTGCATCAATATGTACCGGCTTATCGCCTTGTTTAATGATACCACTGGACCAGATCTGTTTACCATCTCCGGATAATGTAAATACAATACTTCCCGGCGCAATACTTTGCGCATCGCGGCCAATCCCGGTCAGGATTTTCCGGTTGCTATTTTTCCCTGTATGATAAAATGTTTTTGTACCGTTGGAAGCTGCAATAGCCTCCATGCCCGTCACTTCCAGGTTGCGGTTATCTTTATCATCCACGCCAACGTCAGCAATAAACCGGGTACCTTTACCCTGTAAATTAATAAGGCCGGACGCCGGTGCATGCAGGCTGATGCCATTTTCATAAATTGTTTGCGACATCTTCATTTTTTTCCCGGTCATAGACGCGTTTACCACCGGGGAAAATATCTCCTGCCTGATAGTGCCAATATTCAGCCCGGAAAGATTGAATTGTTGTTGCGCCGTACAATACAGGCTGCTCCCAAGCAGGGATACAGATAAACCTAACAGATATCTTTTCATGTGTAGAAAGTAATTTGAATAAAAACCGGTTAAGCCCTGTGGAGCAGGACTTAACCGGTTGCACCTCTGTTATTACAACAGCGGATCAAAAGTTCCGCCATCCCATCCTTTGGTTTGTTGCAGGTTGGGATTTTTCTGGAGATGTTCCAGTGGGATGGCATAGAAATAATATTCGTCTTTATAATTAATTTGATTATTCGGGTCCAGCATCTTAGGCGTTTCACTAAAATAGCTGAAGTAATCCGTAGTCAGATTGATGGTTCCGGTGGCATAAGCCGCAAAGAAATCGGCTGCTTTACCACCAAACTTGATCAGCCTGATATCAAGACCAGTACGTTTTTTTCCATTTAATACCGATGCGTACAGCCGGCGTCTTCTCAGATCCTGATCACGTTTACCTTCAAAAGCCAGTTCCAGTCTTCTTTCCATAAGAATAGCCGTTCTCATTTCCGCCTTCGTCATGCCTGCCTTCAACCCGTAGTTACCATCGGTACCGGCATCTATGCCTGCTCTTTTCCGGATGGCATTTATCATATCATATCCCACCTGTACGTTACCCACTTCGTTGGCAGTTTCTGCATAATTCAGCATTACTTCCGCCATTCTTATTTCTATCCAGTCGGTTCCGCTATGCTCGGCATCAAATGGTTTGTACCCATCAAAAATTGTTTTCCTGGTATAAAAGCCGGAGAAAGTTCCGCTAATAGCTTCTCCCCCGCTGAACGTCCATTGGATACGGCCCGTTTTCCCGGAAAGCGCCCATGGATCGCCGTTATGCACCACGGTGGTGGCAAAACGCGGATCACGGTTAAGCCAGTATGCCTGCGGGTTATATCCTGATCCCGGCGCAGTGATGGGCAATCCGTTTTTCATGGGGAAGGCATTTACCAGTTCCAGTGAAGGCTGGTCGCCACCGGTAAAATTCTGTGACTCCTCCAGCGGCCTTACGGATGCATCGTGGGTTTGTGGCCGGCCTGGATAGCTGAAACGGGTCACCATTATTGCTTCTGTATTCCCGCTGCCTTCTACAAACCACAGGTTCCTGAAGTCCGGCATCAGGGCATTGCCGTATTTAGTCAGCGAATCCATAGCGGCTTTATTGGCATTATAAGCTGTTTGCCATCTGGCCTGGTCCTGTGCGGGATTAAACTGCTCGGAGGCATAGTGCAGCAACACTCTTCCTTTAAGCGCCAAGGCAGCGCCTCGTGTAACTCTTCCTGCATTATCAGTACTCCAGCTGGTGGGCAATAATGCTGCGGCATCGCCCAGGTCCTTTATAATTTGGGCAATGCATTCGGATGTTTTATTACGCGTTACATCAAGATTATCTTCCAGGCTCTGTGGCGTAAGAATGAGCGGTACGCCTCCATACCTGCTTACCAGCTGGAAATAAAGCCATGCGCGGAGAAACAGGGCCTGCCCTATCAGTGAGTTCTTGTCACCTTCAGTAAATGGCGCTCCCGGTACCTGTTGCAACAGGAGGTTTACACTCCTCACATCTGCATAAGGCCAGTAAGTAATTGAATTAACGGTAAGCTGGCCGTATAAGGTACTGCCTCCTCCCGCGCCTTCATCGGAAACATGGTTGGTAGCATCCGGCCAGTTGGGCATTACATTGAAATATATATTGTTCAGAAATGCGGTGCTCAGGTTCAGGTCCGTCCAAACTTCACTGCTTGGGATAGCTCCCAGATCCGGCTTATCCAATACTTTTTTACAACCCAGCAAGCCGGAAACCGCTATTATTAAACCTATGATAAAAGCCTGCATCAAATTTTTACAGCTGAAAAATCTATTCATAGCACTAAAGAATTATGATTTTTATAAAGTAACATTCACACCCAAAGTATAATTGCGGTTAAGCGGGTACGACACCAGGCTCTGTGCCTCGGGGTCATATACTTTGATCTTGTTTTTCAGGAGGAACAGGTTGGAGCCATTGAAGTATAACCTCACGCTTTTAAATACCGATTTGCTTTGATGATGCAAAGGCACCGCCCAGCCCAGGTTCAGGTTCTTTAAACGGATGAAGGAAGCATTATCCAGCCAGAAAGTGGACGGATTGCCCCCGCCGCCTTCTTCCAGGTAAACGGGGTACCTGCCATTGGGATTTTGCGGTGTCCAGTGGTCGGCCCAAAATGCTGCGCTACCGGCCTCCTGTGTGAGGTATTGTGCATTGTTAAGCTGTTGCGACCGTACTTTATAATAGTTGCCTGTACCCTGGATAAGTACATCTATACTGAACGATTTCCAGGTAGCTCCCAGGTTCAGGTTGTAGATAGAAGGCGGAGTGGAATATTTAGCAATAAACTCCTGGTCGTTTCCATCAATTTTTCCATCGGGCTTATCGGAGGTAGCGCCGCGTATGTCTTTGAAATTAAGCATGCCCAGTTTCGGCACAGCGCCATTAATAGTATAACCGGCGGGCAGGGCATCAATATCTGCCTGTGTACGGAGAATATCTGTAGCAATATATCCCATAATGCCGCCCGATGGCCTGCCAATCTGGTTTTGATAATCCCTGATATTCTGCGCCTGGTTAATACGCACCTGTTTATTTACTGCATAGCTGTAGTTAACGCCTGCATTAAAGGTTACATTTTTACTGATAGCCTTCCTGTAATCAACACTTATTTCATATCCTTTAGATTCCATCACGCCAAAATTTACCAGGGGATAAGTAGCGCCCCAGGTGGTTGGTACACTGGCGCCGATATCGCCCAGGATGTCATTTCTCCTGGTCATAAAGCGGGTAGCGGAGATGTTCACACTGTTATTAAACAGGCTGGCGTCAAAACCGATGTCGATGGATCGTTTTTTGGCCCAGGTAATATCCGCATTCGGGTATGCTCCCAATGAAACGCCGTTGGATATATTGCCAAAGATGGCGCCTGTATTTTTCCGGTAATATTGTTCCCATTGCAACGTGGTATTCAGCGTTCCGTCGGCATTCAGATTAGGCTCTTCACCGGTCATACCAAACGAAGCCCTGAGCTTAAAATCATTCACAAACCTTACATTATCTTTAAAGAAGGCTTCATCACTGATACGCCATCCTACAGATACCGCGGGGAAAATGGCATAACGGTTACTTGGAATAAAATACCTGGAACCTTCATACCTGAAAGATCCTTCCACCAGGTATTTTCCCGCGTAATTATAACTCAAACGGGCAAACGCTGCCAGGCGTCCATCGTCAAATTCACTGCCGCCAACGCCATAATTAAGGGGATCACTGCTGGCCAGGCTTAACTGGTCAAGTTCCCGGGAAAGTACAAACTGGTTCCTGGCATTGAATTGATCGTTGTTGGTTTCGCTCTGCTCATACATGGCGGTGGCGGAAATATTATGCCTGCCAAAAGATTTATCATAATTGATATAGAAATTCAACTGGTAAAAACTACCCGCATTATACGTTTCATTGATCACGTTACCGTCGTTCCGTTGTTTGGTACGCGAAAAATCTATCTCATCACCTATAAGATGGTTGTTACTGCCGAACCGGTTGGTGATATAAAGATTGTAAGGCAGATTGAGCGTTTTCCTGAAATCATGCCTGGTATAGCTGGCAAAGGTAGCTCTCAGCTTTAACCCGTCTACCAGCGACGACAAGTTATAATTCACATCCACCAACGCCTGGTAATTACTCCATTTTTTACGATTATAACCTGTATTCCCGTTGATCACCTCCCCGGGATGCCATGCCATCAGCGTTCCTATGGGATAGCTTTTACCATTGTATTCCACATAATCCGGCGCCATTTTACCCCTGGTCAGTAATCCTTTGTACAGATCGGGCATGTCATCGTTATCGTAGTCGTACTCCCAGTAAGGCTTCTGATCGTTCCTGATATCGGTAGTCAGATTAAGGCCTATACTAAGATCCCGGGTAATTCTTGCATCTACTTTTGCACGGATGTTATATTTCTGGTAGTCTACATTATCAAAGGAACCAGTTCCTTTATAAAAGGATCCGCTTACAAAATAGTTGACCTTTTCGCTGGCGCCGGAAACATTGGCCGTAGTGCGGTACTCGGTGGGTCGTTTGTAATACTTTTTCAACAGGTTCACATTGTGTGTTTTCCAGTAATCCAGTTCATCTTTCGCATAATACCTGGAATCAGTCTGGTAACCGGTAGGATTTATCTGCTGCAGGATATCATTTGAAAATATGGCCTCATCATAAGCGCTCAGTGTTTCCGGCTGTACGGTAGGCTCATTGATGCTGTAGCTGGAAATAACATTTATCTGGGGTGGACCGGTGATCCCTTTTTTTGTTGTTACCACAATTACCCCGTTAGCGCCGCGTACGCCGTAAGCGGAAGCGGAGGCGCCGTCTTTCAATACGGATATGTTATCAACTTCGGAGGCATCCAGCCCGTCGAAGGCAAACTGATCTGAGATCACGCCGTCAATTACAAATAAAGGCGGTTTGGCAGGGCCAAAGCCATCATATGCGCGTACGCGGATGCTGGATGATTTACCGGGTTTTCCGCCTGACTGTGTAATCACCAGGCCGGGCACTCTTCCCGCCATGGTTTGCGACAGCGTTGCTGCCGGTACTTCCACCACATCTTTTCCCTTCATGGAGCTTACACTCTGTAACAAGTTCCGCTTACTGCTTTTACCATATCCCAACACCACTACCTCACCCAGTTCAGCATTCGTTTTAAGACTCACAATCAGGGAAGATTGCTCCGCAGGTTTTAGTACAAAATTATCAATGGTCCAGGTTTTATAACCAATATAGGACACGCTGATCTGGTAGGCTGCTCCTGCTTCCAGGTCTGCTATAGAAAACTTCCCCTCTGTATTGGTGAGCGCTGATTTCTTCTTCTGTGTATCACTTTTGAGTGTTACCGTAACGGTGGCTGAAATTAACGGCAATCCTGTTTCATCCTTTACAACACCCGTGATTTCGGGAGTTTGCGCCCGCAACATAGCAGTACTGAGGATACAGAAAAAGAGGAAGAACAGTTTCTTTGTAATTCTTTTTTGCATAGTGTTTAATTATTTTGGTTCTTAGGCAAAAGGAGCCCCTTCCCGGCAAACCGGGTAAATGCAAATGCTAAACGGCGCTAATTATTCTTCTATAAGGAAACCTTTGTTGGTTCCGACAGATGTTAAATTGTTCACTTCTGTAACATCCTGTAAAATCTGATCAAGTGGAATTTGTAAGTCTATTGTTCCTGTAAAATACATTGTTTTTAATGCGGCTGCGTCAAAACTTATCTTTACCTTAAAATGACGCTCCAGCTTGTGGAATACTTCCGGCAAAGGCGCCTGTACAAAATTAAATGACACGGAATCTGTTACCGGGGCAGTTTCCTGTTTGGCCGCCACCTTAACCGTTCCGGCATTTTTGTTCAACACCAGCACCTCTCCCGGTATAAGAACTTTGTTAAAAGCGGGCATTCCCTTCTCTGAAACAGTGTTTTTTACCAACACTTTCCCGGTATGCAGCTTAATGCTAACCGTATGGCCGCCTTCTATGGCCGTAATGGTAAAAGAGGTGCCGAGCACCGTGGTGGAAACCCCGCCGGCATATACAATAAAAGGATGTTGCTGATTACCTGATACTTTAAAGTAAGCGCTTCCCTTTAAGTAAACCTCTCTTTTCTCCTCAACAAAATCCCGCGTATAGCTGATTTCAGCTCCCGGGTATACCCTTACCACCGAGCTGTCTGGCAGTATTACTACTTCGCTGTTATTACCATAGTTATAGGTAGATTTCCACGGCGTTACGTGGGTTTTTTCTTTTTTACCCGTTTCATGCTGTACAATTTTAGGATTTACGCGGGGCTTCATGAACATGAAGTAACCCGCAGTTATCAACACACCAATAACCGCCGCTGCCGCAACATTTCTGACCCATTGTATACGCCGGATCTTAGGGAAAATGCTTTCTTTTATCTCCGCAAAAAGTTGATCAGTCTTTTCTTCTGATAATAAAGCATCTTCCACACCATCCCATTCTTCTTTCGTAACCAGGTGATCAGGTAGCTGATCCACCTCGCATAAAAAGGAACTTACTGCGTGCTGCTCTTCCGCTGTACACTGGCCCTTAAAATATTTATCGAGCAATTTATCGGTTATATCCATATCTCTGATCCTAATACGATCCTGCTTACAGGATACCCGTAATCAATAAAAAAAATTTTCTAAGAAATATGATATGCTAAAAAGATGATGATCGTTGCGCCACCATAACCGCCCAACTGCTTCAATGCCAACGATATATGTTTTTCAACCGTTCTGGGGGAAATGGACAACCGGGCTGCTATTTCAGCATAGCTGTAGCCTTCTATTCTGCTCAGGATAAAAACCTGCCTGCGGGTAGGCGGTAACCTGTTTAATATGGCGGTAAGCTGCTCATTGGTTTCGTAAGAGGTGGGAGAAACAGTGGTGTCCGGGAAATAATCCCGGTAATATGATTTCAGGTTCCTTTCTTCTGCAGCTACCTTTTTGAAATGATCCAGTAATGTTGATTTGGCGATCCTGAACAGCTGTGTGTCCATGCTGATATCTATTGCCAGGGTATGCCGGAAACGCCATAATTTTATAAAGGCAAGCTGCGTCAGTTCATCTGCCAATTCCGGGGACGCCGTTTTCTTAATATAGTAAGCGTAAATTTTCCTGTGACTTAGCTTAAATACCATTTCAAACGCCACCT
>JBCNPS010000073.1:0-17900 GCA_039593235.1 Chitinophaga sp.
GGTTAAAACGGTGGTAGTTGGTGGTGGTATCCCCGGAGCGCCGGACACCTACACGTTGACGGCTAAAAATGCTTATTAACGAAAGAGGGTAAATTTTAGAAAGGCTGTCTCAAAGTATTGAGCAGCCTTTTTTCGTTATAATACCCGGGTTGTTCAGGCTCGCTCAATACTTATCGGATACTTCTTGGATACTTCGGACTCGTCTATGTGTAGTACTCCCCATATAGTCCCCATACACTTCCCATACACTTCCCATACAGTCGCCATACACTCCTAATGCTCTCCCCATGCACTGTGCATGCTCTTAGTCCTGAAAAAGGCACACAATAGAAATTTTTAGTCCTGCCAAAGGTTTACGTCCCTGGAACCTTTTTCGGCATAATCAGGTAAAAAGCGGCAAAAGCGGCGGTTTTGTTTTTCCGTACTGCTGCCAGTGAATAATTTTGGATTGTATTTCGAAGTACAACCATTAAAGTAGGAGCCTTACTAAACCAGGTGTTGCATCATTAGTTCACGCTGCGTTTTGGTAAGGTCATGCGGATACTCCATAGGTATTTCACTTGCCTGGTGCAGCAATGCTGTTTGTTCTTTTGTGAGATGAAGCTGCTGCGAAGCAAGGTACCCATCGAGCTGCTCTTTCGTTCTGGGGCCTATCACCGGGAAGATGCCTTTGGAACAGATCCAGGCTACAGCTACATTGGCAGGAGTGCTACCGGTTTCGCCGGCAATAGTGATGAGGGTATCCAGTATGGCGTTGTTACGTTGGTTTTGTATCAGCGCATCATTTTTTGCAAGGGTGATCCTGCCGGCGCCATTATCCCGGTATTTACCGGTTAATAAGCCACCGGCCAGGGGAGAGTAAGCCATAACGCCAAGCCCGAAATTACCGGCCATGGGCAACAGTTCTTTTTCTGGTACACGTTGCACTAGACTGTATTCCGTTTGTAATGCTATTACCGGCGCCTTCAGGTGAATGTTGGCAATGGTAACAGCGGTAGCTACTTTCCATGCAGGGAAGTTCGATAGCCCGCCATAAAGGATCTTCCCGGCGCGTACCAGGTCGTCGAAGCCCCGCACCAGTTCTTCTGCAGGTGTAATATTGTCGTCGAAATGCGCAATGTAAATATCGATCCTGTCTGTTTTCAGCCGTTTCAGGCTATCTTCCGCCGACCGGATCATGGCCTTGCGGTTATTGCCCAGCGCACTGATGGGAGGCGCCGCACTGGCGCTCCTGGTAAATTTTGAAGAGAGGATAAAGTCGTTCCGGTTGGCGGCAATGAACTCACCAATTACCTTTTCTGATTCCCCATATTTGTAGGCATCTGCTGTATCAATAAAATTCCCACCGGCATCTGCATAAGCAAACAGGATGCTTTTTGCTTCCTCTTTACTGGCGCCATAACCGGTAGCGCCAAACATAGCTCCTCCCAAAATCAGTTCGCTGGCATATAACCCGCTGTTGTTCCCAAAGATCTTATATTTCATATCCTTTTTTTTTTAACACAAAATTCAACAGGAACCGGTAAATCAACAAGTACGGATAAATTTATCCGTACCTTTCATCCCGGTCCGATCATCTATTTTTGAATTATTTTTATGACATACCAACGGAAAATACCAATACTGGAATGCGGGCATGAATATGTACGGGAAATATTATACGGGCGCTGGAAAATTACCCTGATCTACTATATTGCGAATGGCGTGAGCCGCCCTGGCGAACTGCAACGGAAAATTCCCCAGGCCAGCAGGAGAGTACTGGATGTACAGCTGAACCAACTGGTGAAGCATGAAATTATCAGCAAAACGGTGTATGATGAATCGGTGGCTAAAGTAGAGTACCAGTTAACCGCATTTGGCTTATCGCTTTTGCCCGTGGTAATGACCGTGATTGATTGGGGTAATAAAAATTTTAAACAACTGAAGAGAGTGACCCGCTAATATCTTTCAAAAAAAAATAATTGATGAAAACCGTAAATGATCCGACATGAAGCCATCTGCAGTAAACTCATTTCAAGCCAGGGCGGAAACTTTCCGTGCGTTGCACCAGCGCAGCGGTATATTTGTGGCGCCCAATCCCTGGGATGCGGGGTCCGCAAGAGTATTGGAAACACTGGGCTTTAAAGCACTGGCCACCACCAGTGCAGGTCTTGCTTTTGCATTGGGCAAACCCGATGGCCATGCAGCAGTAGGCCGGGAGGAAACCTTACGGAATGCACGGCAAATCATCGATGCCACCACATTGCCCGTGGCAGCCGACCTGGAAAATGGATTTGGCGATGATCCATCCGCCTGCGCGGAAACGATATTGCTTGCTGCAAAAAACGGACTGGCAGGAGGCTCCATAGAAGATGCCACCGGCAGGCCGGGCGATCCCATATATCCGTTTGAACTGGCGCTGGAACGGGTGAAGGCTGCAGTGGCCGCAGCGCGTAGCCTGCCGCATCCATTCATGCTCACGGCACGCGCAGAAAATCTCATCTATGGCCGTTCCGATCTGAAAGATACTATCAAACGACTGGAAGCTTTTGCCGATGCCGGCGCTGATGTACTGTTTGCCCCGGGATTGAAAACGCCGGAAGAAGTAGCCGCAGTAGTAAAAGCAGTGGCGCCCCACCCGGTGAATGTGATCATGGGACTTTCAGGCGGTAATTTTACCTTGCAGCAACTGGAAGATCTTGGCGTAAAAAGGGTAAGTATCGGTTCTTCATTGGTGAGAGCCGCATACGGCGCTATTTTCCGGGCCGCGGAAGAGATCCTGCATAAGGGCACTTTCACTTATGCCGATGAAGCAAAGCCTTACGGGGATTTGAATCAACTTTTCGGGAAGTATTAACAGCAAATGATTTTATGAAGATAATAACATGTTTATTGCCGCTGTTACTGATACTCAGCGCCAGTTACGCACAACAGCAAATACCGGCGGCAAAAGAAGATTTTAAAGACGACTGGGCCAACCTCCGCCACTACAAAGAAAAGAACAAGACGCTGCCTGCACCGGCAAAAGGAGCGCAGCGGGTGGTTTTCCTGGGTAGTTCTATTTTTGAGAGATGGTCCACCGTGGCGCCTTCCTTTTTTGAAAATCCGCGCTACATCAACCGGGGAATCAGCGGGCAGATATCGCCGCAATTGCTGATCCGGTTCCGGCAGGATGTGATTGACCTGCATCCGGCGGCAGTGGTTATTCTTGCCGGTAGCAACGACATTGCCGGGAACACCGGTCATGTTACCAATGAAACCATTATGGACAATATAAAGTCGATGGCCGAACTGGCAAAGCTGCACGGCATCCGGCCGGTGCTTTGCGCTTACCTCCCCGTATTCCAATACCCCTGGCGGAAGGAACTGACACCGGCAGAAGATATTATATCGTTAAATAAAATGATCAACAGTTATGCAAAGGAAAACCACCTGGTACTGCTGGATTATTTTACACCGCTGGCCGATAGCAGGAACGGGCAGAAAGAGAACCTGACCCTGGATGGCGTGCATCCCAATGCCGCTGGGTACCAGGTAATGGCGAAGGTAACCGAAGCAGCCATTGCAAAAGCATTGCGTAAATAACTGTTGTAAAAAGATAAGATATTTTGTCCCCCTCCGGCGATTTCAATCGTCATCAGGACATAAACAACAGCAGTATGAATACCACGAGCTTATTCAGGCCATTTGCCCTGAAATCATTGCTTACAAGGAATCGTTTTGTAATGTCGCCCATGACCCGGGCCTGTTCCCCCGGCGGCATTCCCACCAGTGAGGTGGCCGCTTATTATCAGCGCCGTGCAGCGGGAGAAGTGGGCCTGATCATATCAGAGGGCACGGTGATCGACCGGCCCTCCTCCGCCGATGATGGCAATGTTCCAAGGTTTTATGGAGAAGCATCGCTGGCCGGCTGGCAGCAGGTGATCAACAGCGTGAAGGAAGCCGGCGGCCAGATGGCGCCACAGCTATGGCATTGTGGTATCCAGGAAAACCATGCATCCGGGTGGTTGCCGCCTGCCCCGTTTGAAGGCCCTTCCGGTATTGGTAATGGCGTAGCCATGAGCGATGCAGATATTGCTGATACCATTACGGCCTTTGGACGCGCCGCTGCACATGCAAAACAGATGGGATTTAACAGCGTGGAAGTGCAGGGTGGCCACGGTTACCTGGTGGACCAGTTTTTCCGGGAGGATACTAATACCCGGACCGGTTTTTTTGGCGGCAAAACATTGGCGGAACGCAGCCGCTTTGCCGTGGAGATCACCAAAGAGATCCGTAAACAGGTGGGAGATGATTTTGTTGTGATGATACGGGTGTCGCAATGGCAACTGAAAAACCTGCATAGCAAACTCGCTCATACGCCTGCGGAACTGGCAGCATGGCTAACGCCACTGGCCGATGCAGGGATAGATATTTTCCATTGTTCTACACGCCGCTTCTGGGAGCCGGAGTTTGAAGGATCGGAATTGAACCTTGCCGGGTGGGCGAAGAAGCTCACCGGGAAAGCCACTATTACAGTGGGTTCGGTGGGATTGGACAAAGATATTATTTCATTGCACAGGGGCGAAAATGCATCGCCTGCTTCTATAGAAGAACTGGTGCGCCGGATGGACAACAATGAATTTGATCTGGTAGCAGTAGGGCGTTCCGTTTTAGCAGATCCCTACTGGGTACAGAAGGTGAAAGAAAACAGGCTGGATGAGCTGCATGGCTTTAACAGGGAAGCATTGTATCAACTCGTGTGAGGCGTTAACAATAGATAACAGTTCTCACAGCGGTCTGGCATAGTTTTATCATTTATACTGATGAACAAGAAGATTAAACCGCCTGCAGTCGCTTAAACTTCCGTCTATTCATCACAACATTAAAATTATGCGATCATGAGAACTTTGAAATATCTGGTTGTTACCATTGTACTTATTTCCGGTTTAAGCAGTTGCCTGGTGGTGCGTGACCGGCCAGGGTATTATCATCCCCGCCCATATCATCACCACCACTGGCATGGCGGATATTACCGGTAAACAACATCAGCCTCCGGGTCTTCCTGACCCGGGGGCTTTTTTAACAGCGAAAAATGTTGAACGGTTGTGGAGATATTATTGGCTATAGTATCTTTAGTGCTACAACAAAATCAACATGTTACTTAAAAGCCAGCCATTATTAATGATTGTCCTTTCATTGGGCATAGGGTTACCTGTGGTCAGTGAAGCACAAAACCTGCCGCTTGATCCGGCAGTGCGGACAGGAAAACTGTCCAACGGATTCACGTATTATATTCGCCGCAACACGCAACCCGAAAAAAGGGTAGTGATGTACCTCGCCACCAAAGCCGGTTCTATCCTGGAAACAGACGAACAGCAAGGGCTCGCGCATTTCATGGAGCACATGAGCTTTAACGGTACCACGCATTTCCCGAAAAATGAACTGGTCGATTACCTGCAACGGTCGGGCGTACGTTTTGGCGCTGACATCAACGCCTATACGAATTTCGACGAAACCGTTTACCAGTTGCCATTACCCAGCGATAACCCCGAATTGCTGAAAAATGGTTTGCAGATCATGCGCGACTGGGCACAGGAAGCCACCCTGGATCCTGCTGAAATTGATAAAGAACGTGGTGTGATCATCGAAGAAAAACGTTTACGCAAGGGCGTGTCTGAACGTATACAGCAACAAACCCTCCCGGTACTGTTAAACCATTCCCGCTACGCTTCCCGCCTGCCCATTGGTACAGAAGAAGTGCTGTTACACTTTAAACCGGAAACGATCCGTTCTTTCTACAAAGACTGGTACCGCCCGGATCTTCAGGCGCTGATAGTGGTGGGGGATATTGACCCGGTGCAGATTGAACAGGCCATTAAGTCGAAATTTTCCGACCTGAAAAACCCTGCCGCCGAAAAGCCGCGTGTTAAATACAATGTACCGCTTACCGGTAAGAACCAGTTCCTGCAGGTAACTGATAAAGAAATCACCAACACAGGCATACAAGTGATCATGAAGCAGCTTTCCCCGGAATTAAAAACGGCTGCTGATTACCGCGCTACTATGGTAAGAGGTTTATTTGGCCAGTTGTTAGGCGGCCGCTATGCAGAATTAGCCCGGCAGGCCGATCCGCCTTTCCTGAACGGCGGCGCGGGTTACGGCGATCTGCTCGGCGGACTGGATGCATTTACCATTACCGCCACTACCAAATCCGGCGGACTGGAGAAAGGCTTTAAAGCCGCCTATCGCGAAGTACGCCGCGTACAACAATACGGCTTTACCCAAACAGAACTGGACCGGGCAAAGAACAGCTACCTGCGCAGCATGGAAGCGGCCCTTAAGGAAAAAGACAAGGTGCAGTCGGACAGCTATGTAAAAGAATACCTGCAGTATTTCCTTAACGGAACAGCCGCCCCCGGCATAGTGAAAGAAAATGAACTGGTAAAAAGTCAGCTGGGCGGTATTTCCTTACAGGAAGTAAACAAACAGGTATCCATCTACCTGAAAAATACCAACCGCGATATTCTTTTAACAGCGCCGGAAAAAGAGAAAGCCGGTTTACCCAACGAGGCTACTGTGCTGGGCTGGATGAGCAGCGTTGACAAAGAAGCCATCACCCCGTTTAAAGATGATGTGGAAAATCTGCCGCTGCTGAAAACCGCGCCCATGGCAGGAAAGATCATTAAGGAAGAAAAAGATGCACAGCTGGATATCACTACACTTACGCTGAGTAATGGTATTAAAGTAGTGTTGAAGAAAACTGATTTCCAGGATAACCAGATCCTGTTCAACGGCTTCTCCGAAGGCGGTACCTCCCTTTACAGCGACGCCGATTACCAGAGCGCTGCAAATGCAGCAGGGCTCATTGCTTCCGGCGGTATTGGCAACTACGGCGCTGTACAGCTGGGCAAATTCCTTACAGGAAAACAGGTAAGCCTGAATCCTTTTATTGCAGACAGGAGCCAGGGTATTGGCGGTGGCGCAGCCCCGCAGGATCTTGGGCTGGCGCTGGAGTTATTGTACGGTTGCCTTACAGAGCCGCGTAAAGATTCCTCCTTTTTTGTGGGACAGATAGCCAAAGCAAAAGCTGGTCTTGCCAACAAAGGCGTAGATCCTAACCAGGTATTCGGCGATACTGTGAAAGCGGTGCTGGGTAACTATAACATCCGCCGCACGGCCGTTACCATGGAAAAACTGGACCAGATCAACCTGGACAGGGCCTTTGATATTTATAGAGAAAGATTTGCCGATGCTTCCGGCTTTACCTTTGTTTTTGTAGGAAATATTGACGAGGAAAAAATAAAACCGCTGCTCGAGAAATACATCGCGTCTTTGCCATCCAAAAATGGTCATGAACAGGCGAAGGACCTTGGCATTCATATTCCTGCCGGTAAAATTTCACGTACTGTTTACAAAGGCAGCGAGCAGAAAGCCAGTGTATTACTGGTATTCTCAGGACCGTTTGAATACAATTATGAAAATACCCTGAAGATGGCGGCTTTGAAAGAAGTGCTGGAAATCAGGCTGCTGGAGCGTTTGAGAGAAGAGGAAAGCGGCGTTTATACACCGGATGCGGAAGTTAATGTGGCTAAATTGCCGGAGCAGCGTTTCAGCCTGTCTGTATCTTTTGGTTGCGCACCTGCCAATGCAGAACGCCTCATTGCGTCTGCAGTAGATGAAATAAATAAGTTGAAAACAACGGGCCCTGCGCCCGTGAACATGGATAAGTTCAAAGCCGAAACAAGGGTGAGCAGGCAAACCATTTTAAAAACCAACCAGTTCTGGCTGGGATACCTGGGGGCGCAGTTTGCCAACAAAGAACCTTTGAACCAGGTATATGATTTTGATAAAGCGATGGATAAAGTGACCGTGGAAAGTGTGAAAGCGCTGGCTGCAAAAACGATCAGCAACGATAATTACATCAGGTTGGTGTTGATGCCCGAAACAAAATAATGCATGTGCCGCTGATGCTTCTTTGCATCAGCGGCATACTGCTATTCCCGCTGTAATTCCTCTGCTATTTCATCGCGTTCGCGCACTACCAGTTTTACTACCTTATTGCCTTCCTTTACAAACTCAAAAGTGAGATCGCGTTCTTTGGAAAAGAAAAGATTTTCCTTCTCAGCATAAAGCGGGAATTTTTTTTCGCCTATCTGGAGAAGGAGTGAACCGGCATCCGTCTTTATGTAGGCAGCTGCGGTATGAGGGCCCTTATATTTACCGGTATAGGTTTGCAATACACCAGCCGGTAGTGTAAGAGCCTTTCTTCTATTGATGTATGGCGCGGGGCCATGGTCATAGCTGAGCACCCGCGTCATTTTCCAGCTGCCGTTTTCCTTCAGCCACAGATGGGTGAATTTTGCAAGGCCTTCCGCCCGTTCCTTCTTTCCTTTTTCCTGTACATAAAACAGGTGCGCGCCGGTGAGTATGGCTCCGTATATCACACCATCTTTCCGGAGCGGGAATACCTTGATGCTGCTGTCGATCGCTTCCCTTCTCAACGTAAAGCTATCCCTGTTGCTGCAAACGCCTTTTTCAAAAGATTGGGCCAAAGCGGGTTTGCCATTGGTGATGCCGCCTTTGTCGTGGTAAAATTCGATGTTATCCGAAAAGTACGTCATCATGTTTGTTACATCGCAGGTATTGTACGCCTGCCAGAAGAGGCTATCGTTGTGCAATATCACCGCTGCCAGTTGCCGGTCGTTGTCCTGGGCGACTGATATGCTGCGAAAAGAAAAGATCCCTATCAATGCCAGGAGGATGCTTGTAAAGTATTTTTTCATGAGATAAATAATGAATGTGATAGAATGACGGCTTGTCTGTAGCAAAGATAGATTATTACATGGTACTATCCAATACATAGTACTATGTAATTTACAATAAACTTTACAAGTGGGCATTCTTCCGTTTACAACGGGGTATGGAGTGTTGATTGCACTGTAGCCACATGATCGTCTTTTGCCGCTTCCAGGTATAGCCTGTAGCGGTTGGGGTTTTCAGGTATGGAGACGGTAACAGCCGCGCCTGTGCCCAGTTTCTTTAAGAAAATATTGTTGCCGTAATGATCGGTTTTTACCAGGTACCATTCAAATTTCAGGGGGCTGTTGTTATCTGCAGTTTTCCATTCGTTATTGTTGCAAACAAGTGCATGATAGGTAAGGCGGCTGTTGGCCCAGGTGGTTCTTGCCGGTCGCAGTATATGAATGCGGGGTATACCCGGTGTTTTGAAATTTTTGTTCCAGAGATGACCGAGCTGGTAGAAAGATGATTTATATCTTCCCCGGTGATCAATTAAACCGTCGAATGTAACGAAGTCGCGTGTTTCGAGATCCTGCCAGGTGGTGATGAAAGCGGATGGCCGTTGGCCGGGTAAATATGCATAAGCATCCACCGGTATCTGGCTGATATAATAGGGAATGGTAGTAGAAGCCAGTTGCCCCAAACCGGTGGTGTCATTGCCTGTTACAATGCCGAATGCATCGGCCTGTGGCAGTTGCCGCTGCAGCTGTGCAAGGGTGCCGCTGATGTTGCCGTTGAGCGCTACGTCTATTGTTAATGGCCTTGTGCTGTCGATGGCTTTAATGGCTGTTGTAAGACTGTTTAGCCAGGTAACAAAACTTTGTTGCCGGTAAAGCAGTTCGGGGTTGTAGTATTGTTTGGAGAGTTGCTGCCATACGGTGTTACCAATGTTCCATGCTACAATGTTCCGGTTTTGTTTCAGGCGGGCCACCTGTTCCAGGATGGTTGTTCTGAGTGTGGAAAGCATGCGGGCCTGTTCCTGCATATCTGTTATTTCAGGGATCCAGAAGCCGTAGTGGATATTCATATCCATTTCCTTTGCCACATTGAGTATGTTATGGTCGTATACACCGGGACCATAGCGCCGGATAGTATTTACGCCAAGCGCTTTCATCCCGGTAAAATCTTTTTCAATTTCCCGGCGGGTAAGTGCATGTAAATTCCGGAACCAGTTTTCACCTTTCTGGTAATTGATTCCCCTGATGTTGCCGGGCAATGGTATATTGGCGGTAACCTTTGCGGGTGCAGGATCCGGGGCAATTGCCTCAAAAGGAGGTACTTTGCTGCTGTTACGGATGCGGGTATATTGTGTAGCTGCTGCAAATACTTTTCCTGGTGCTTCCAGCTGCCAGTTGAGCATATTCCCGTCAACCGGCCGCAGGATGTTTTTATCCTCACGGCTGTTGAACAACACGAAGGCATGTATTTCCGGGAACCGGTCATTGATAGATGTAAAGGCATCTTCCAGCCATTGCTGCTGGTGGCCGGCGGCGCGGAGGGAGCCCATTTCGGCTACCATAACCGGCAGACCGGAACGGAACACCGGTAGCCGGTGGAAGGGTGTATACAGTTCACTGAAAGTATATGATTGCCCGTTTTCATTTTGTGGTCCGTAGTTCAGCCCTGTTACCCCGATCCAGTCGACATATGCGGCTCCCGGAAAATAATCCATTGCAGCCCCGGCGCGCCAGGGATTCCATACCCATATCACGTTACTGACCCCGTTGCGGTTGAACAGGTGGTAGATGTACCGCCATGCGGCTTTGAATTGTTCCGGCGTATTGTTCCCGGTGGACGACCAGGGATAAGCGGGGTTATCCGCTTCATGCGCAAAACGGATAAACACCGGGCGGTTCAGCGATTTTATCCGGGCTGCAAATTTGAGCAGGTACTGGTCAAAGAAGCCGGCGCTGATATGTGCAAAAACTTTCTCCCCTTTACTAAGTTCCTTATCGGATGCCGTGTTATCAAACAGGTTGGTCCAGGGTTCCCAGGTGATCATAGGCAGGGAACCGTTGTTATAAATGGCGTTGATAAGGGAGTCCGGCACATTACATTGGGGCGCATCTCCCCAGGGGATGTACAGTGAAACGATGTTGAAGTGCGTATGGAACTGCTGCTCGTAATCTTTCACCTCTTTAAGGGAACTAATACCATCTGTACCCGCCGGGCTAAATATCCCGGTATAGAAGGTGCTTTGCTGATGGGTAGGCGTGGGAGGCACCACTGCAGGCTCGTGATTGCTGGTGGTCATATACCCGGTTAATAAAACAACCGCCAGCAGCAGCGGTAATCCAAGTTTGCGGAAAGCGGCATACAAATGAAGATGCCGGAAAAGCCAGAGTTGTTTTTTTAACAGTAACGGGTATACGAGAACAACCCTTAACCAATGATATTTTTCAGATAAACGGCGCAGCCGTAAGCTGGCCATGATATTAAAACCCATGATCAGGCAGTTGATCCCCGCAATCCCGGCCATTACAAGGGAATACGGGTTCCAGTCGTACCACAACCCATAAACAATAGCCGCCAGCGATGCCAGCAACACAATAATATTGGGAATATTCAGCTCCAGGTGATCAGGGCCGCTGTCGTCTTTAGGCGTAGGGATATACGGTACTTTTTTCCGGATCACGGTATAAACAAGCCCGAGAATATAGATCCACCAGGTGCCTATCAGCAGTAATCCGCCTACTACGTGAAATCCTCTTTCTTTTTCTTCCATTACCCATCGCTGCACAAAATGACGGATCAGGATAATAGCTGTAACAGCCGGTAATCCCAGCAGGGCGAAATCGATGAAATCGACCCGGAAAGGGATCAGCCCTGTGAACAGCGACAGGATGGGAATGAGAAAATTTATAAAGAAAACGATGCCCGATAAATAATGCAAAGGAATAGTGCCGTAATGCAGGCGTTGCCGCCAGGTGAACGACCGGAACAGGGCCGGGTAGGAGGTAACCAGCAATTCAAGGGTGCCGCGGGCCCATTTGAGCTGCTGCGCGTAATAGGCCGACATGGTAGCAGGAACCAGGCCCCTGGTAAGCACCGTAGGCACATACACCGATTTCCAGCCTTTGGCGTGTAGCTGCATAGCGGTGTGCATATCTTCCGCAAGACCGCTGGCATGGCCGCCGATGCTATCCAGCGCGGCCCTCCGGAAGGTACAGTTGGCGCCTATGGCCAATACAGTACCGTAACTATTCATAGTGGCCATAATAGGGCCATAGAACTGGAACGTTTGCTGGGCCGCGCCTTTAGCCACCAGGTTATCGCCCAGGTTGCTGTAGGCCTGAACGATCTGCACAAACCCTACTTCAGGATTATTGAAGTGCGACACAATCGGATCGAGAAAATCCGGTGAAGGCACATGATCAGGGTCCATTACCACGCAAAGCTCTCCGGTAGCCTGTTTCAGGGCATTATTGATATTCCCCGCCTTGGCGTTTTCCCTGGTGTGCCGTGTTACATGTTTTACCCCAAGTTGCTCACATACTTTTATAAGGTAAGGATCATTCGCCTCATCGCAGAGATAGGTGGTATGCGGATAAGTGATGGCCTGTATAGCGGTGAGGGTTTCCACGATCATGGCATAGGGTTCGCCCGGGCAAAAAGTAGTGAGGATATCAACGGTAAAAGAATGTTCTTTGGGCGGAGTGGCTGGTACTGAAATGGAAAAGTAATGATACCATTCATGAAGAATGGTGAGACAATTAAAGATAAAACCGCCCATCAGCACCCAGTAAAATGGTGCATACCCTATTTGTGCCCTGTTCAGTAAACAATACAGCATATAGGCCATGCCGCAGGTTCCCAGCAGGATCATGAGCCGTAGCGTGAACCGTTCACGGCGTGAGGGTGGCAAAATAGGTGATGGTTTTTCTATCATTGACTGACTACGTAAAATGGTGTATTAGCGGTAGCAAAATGCCCTTTATTATCGGAAACTGTTGCAAAGATCCGGTAAGGTCCCTCTTTACCCGGCGAGCGGAAGGTGACCTTGTTGCCCTGCGCTTTCAACAGCAGGCTGTTAAAAGCAACAGGCTTTTGCGTATTGGGTTCATCCCTGTTTTTGGTGTGCCAGTCTTCCGCCAGTAATTCCCACGTAATTTGCAGGGGGCCGGCGGAAGTATCCGCCAATAATACTTCGGCGGTTTGCAGGCTGTTGGGATTTAATAAGATATTATCCCTGCTGCCTTTGCCGTTCAGCAGCATATATTTTAATGCGGGCGCCCTGTGGGCGGGCCATTGGCCGGTCCACAGGTACTGCATGGTATTTACCGTTTCTGTGGCCCCGCCTTCTTTGGTAAATAAGCTGAACCAGGTATGGGTTACTTCCTGTTTATTGCCCCAGTAAAAAACACAGGCGCCGAGGAACCGCGGATCCTTTACCGGCATATACCGTTCATAGATCTGCAGGTACCGTTGCGCTTTCCTGGTGCTGGTATTTTCAACCGGGGCGCCCCAGGTTGTTTGTTCGGATTCCCATGGCCCGTTGATCCCCCATTCGGTAATGAGGAAAGGCCCGTCCCAGAACCAGGAAAACTTATCCAGGTCACGTTGCAAATGCGGCAGCTCACCAAAAATATTCATCGAAACCAGGTCGAGCCCGGTCACCTTAAACCGGATATTATAAAGACAACGTTTATTGAAATTGATCAATGCGGTGGTCACCGGGTGATCGGGATCTTCCGTGTGGATCATTTCCAGCAAATGATTATAGGCTTTGTAAAAGCGGTTGTACTGTGGTTTATAGGGAAAGTCGATCTCATTGCCCAGGCACCACATCAGCAAAGCGGGGTGCGATTTATACCGGTTCACTACATTCCTGAAAGCGGTATACTGCGCCGCTACTTTGGCGGTGTCGTTGTAGTAAGGTGAAAAACTGCTTACCGGCATGGGAAAGCCTGCTATTACTGCAATATGATTGGCGTAGGCGTCGTCCAGGATGCGGCCAAGGTGTAAGGTATCCCAGGTGCGGATGGTATTACCGCCGGCGGCATGCAGCGCTGCAAGATTTTCTATACCGGCAGCTCCCTTTACCTGGAAAGGCTGTCCCTCGCGGTATAGCACGTATTGCTTCCCTTCTTTACCGATATACACCCTGCCCTTACGCAATGGCGCCGGGGATGATAGGCAACCGGTAAGAACGGCAAACAGCGCAACATGAAAACAGATCTTCTTAAACATTCACCAGGTATATAATATATCACAACAGCTGGCCGAATATAGGATAAAATCATTTACGATAAGGGGAAAATTGCCGGCGGCACAGTGGTTCGTCTGACTGTTTTCCCATAATTTTAATTACCCGGCTGATCATCTTTCAAAGAAAGAAAACCGCAGATTTCTCCAACATCTGAATAATAAATTTCTTATTTTCCATGAAACTATAATAAAAGAAACTAAAGATGATATTGCGCAAAGTATTCACCGGGGCAGCACTCTGCTGCATGCTGTTCTTTTCCGCCAATGTATCCGGGCAATCAGAAAAGCCTGGCGTTACAGATATCACTTTCCACCTGCTCACCTGGGTGAAACACCTGGATAGCGGGATCGATAAATATTTTAGAAAGGAGAAAGGAGAACAGCTGAACCAGCAGCTGGAATACCTGAAGCAGGGGCTGAACGATTACAAGAAAGCAAGAAAAACCTTGTCCGATAGTTTGTTCCGCAACAATGTGGCCCCGGGTAAAAAAGATGAACGCAGCCTGGAAGCGCTGAAAGAAAAAATGAGCATTGTGATGGATAAGCTGCGCGGCGTAACAGACCTGGTAAACCCCGAATTGCAGGCGGAAGGGGATAAGCTGAACGAGGAAATCTACAATGCCTTATACAGCGATCAACCTAAGTATTTATCCTACCTGGAAGCCTTTCTTGGTGGTTTGGAAGTTACCAAAAAAGACCTGGCGCTGGATGGCAGTACGGCTTTTACAAGGCTGGAAGAATGCGGAAATATCATTTCAACGCTGGAAAGTAAGATCAACAGGAAAATGGGGCAGTGATCCTCACAATCCTTTCCCTTTGCTTACCCAATCATTATTTTTAATGCTGAAGCGATAGGGTAGATAAGCGTCTTCCCCTGCATACTGCACCCCTACACGGGTTGATATGACGATGTTATCATCCGCGATATCCTGTCCTGTTTCAATCCATACTTTTTTCCCGGTAAGGCTTTCCCCGTTCAATGAAGTATCTATACCCATTGCCTTGCAGAGACTGCCTGGGCCTGCGGTAAGTTTGGCGGAAGGCTTGTTGTTATAGCGGCGTTGCATTATATCAATACCGTCTACCGGCTGCAATGCCCTGATCAACACGGCATGGGGTGTATTTTCAATATTGGTGACCACGTTAAAAAGATAGTGAATGCCATAGCAAAGGTATACATAGGCCAATCCCCCGGGTTGGAATATTACTTCCGTTCGTTTGGTGCGGCGGTTGTTCCAGGCGTGTGAAGCCCTGTCGATAATACCGGCATAGGCTTCCGTTTCCACGATCATACCGGCGGTGCGAACGCCGTTGATATTTGTTACCAGTATTTTGCCCAGTAGCTCTTTTGCAATAACAGTTACATCATGCTGCCGATAGAATGCTGTTTTTAGTTTGGCCATGCTTAAAATAAATATCCTTCGTTTTTGATAAATGAAATTATGTTATTTGCATTATTATAACGCATTATTATGGAAGAAATAAAATGGGGGATCATAGGTTGTGGAGATGTAACAGAAGTCAAAAGCGGCCCGGCGTTTAACAAAGTGCCGCATTCCTCCCTGGTGGCGGTTATGCGCAGGGACGGCGCAAAGGCGCAGGATTACGCATCGCGGCATGGCGTGCCTAAATGGTACGATAACGCGGAACAACTCATCAACGACCCGGAAGTGAACGCCATATATATTGCCACGCCACCGCTGCAGCATGAAGCCTACACTATCCAGGCGTTGGCGGCAGGCAAACCGGTATACGTGGAAAAACCCATGACGCTGAACACCGCATCCGCCCTGCGGATGAAAGCAGCCGCAGATCAATACCAGGTAAAGCTGAGCGTAGCGCATTACCGCCGTGAGCAACCGGTGTTCCTGAAAGTAAAAGCACTGCTGGAAGAAAACGCCATCGGCGATATCCGTTTTGCTTCCCTGCAAATGCTGCAGCCGCCGGCTTCCGGCATCATTGCCAGTTCGGCGGTTAACTGGCGCGTGGACCCCGCTGTTTCCGGCGGCGGCCTCTTTCACGACCTGGCCCCGCATCAGCTGGACCTGATGGTATATTTTTTCGGCAAGGCAAAACATGCGGCCGGGATAGCCGTGAACCAGGCCGGCGCCAATTCCGCGGACGACCTGGTAACGGGGCATATCCTGTTTGAAAACGGGGTGGTGTTCAACGGCATGTGGTGCTTTACGGTATCTGAAGCTGATAAACAGGACTGCTGCGAAATAACAGGGTCGGCCGGCAGTATCAGTTTCCCGGTGTTCGGAAGTAAAATAACGCTGCGGAAAAACGGGCACACCGAAACATTTGTGTTTGATCCGTTGCAGCATGTGCAACAACCCATGATAGAAAAGGTGACCGCTTATTTCCTTGGAAAAGGCCCTAATCCCTGCTCCGCAGAACAAGCCATTTTATCAATGGAGCTCATGGACCGGTTCACGGCAGCAGGAGTATAAACCGTATTTCCCACGGGGGAATACGGATAAAGGAATTGGGTTGTTGTTCTGGTTTTTTTAGTTTAGTTTGGCAGTTCCATACATTTGTTCAGGAGCATTTTTCAGTGATCAGTTTATGTCAGCCATCTATCTACATTCGGACAGTGAACTGCTTGATTTGATGAAATCAGGTGATGGCGCTGCGTTTGACGAAATCTATCAACGGTACTGGAATATCCTTTTTAAATCGGCCTGGTATCTTTTGCAGGACAAAGCCGCCAGCATGGATGTGGTGCAGGATGTATTTGTATGGTTGTGGGAACACCGGGATCATGTGGTGCTGACCACATTACGGGGCTACCTGGTAATGGCCGTGCGCTATAAAGCGGCCAACTATCTCCGGAACAGTAAGGTACGCGCCGCCTTTGTTGCCGAAAGCAACGTTTTGGAAACGGATGGCGCCAGCGAAGAATGGATGCTGGAACTCAAAGAACTGAAAGCCGTGATTGCAGGCTTTACCAACGCCCTTCCTTCCCGTTGCAGGGAAGTATTTTACCTGAGCCGGCATGAGCACCTCTCTAACCGTGAAATAGCCTCCCGGCTGGGCATCTCCGAAAAAACAGTAGAAAACCAGATCACCACCGCACTGAAAAAGTTACGGGTACGACTAGGCAGTATGTCGCTGCTGATGTAACCGGAAATTTTTTTTCCATCACATAGGGGATGTGTTTTACTGAAGTGCCATATGGGTATAAGCGCCGGTATGGACCAGGAAAAATTACAACAATTATTAGCTAAGATCAGCGACGGTACTGCATCCGACGAGGAAATTGCATGGTACCACCGTTACTGCGTGGCTGCTGAACAGGCAGCAATGGCATCCCGGACAAATGTTCCGGATGAAGAAGCAACCCGCGCGGAAATGTACCGGCAGATCCGGCGTCGTATTGACGGAAAAAAAATATGGTTCCCCGTAAGGTACCGGTATGTGGCTGCAGCAGCACTCACAGGGGTATTGGCGGCTACTGTGTTCCTGTACCGGCCGGCCACCCATAAACATCAGCCGGCAGTTGTTGCAACCGTCACCCAGAATATCCCCGCAGGTGGCAATAAAGCAGTTCTCACCCTGGCCAATGGCAAAGAAATAGTGCTCAGCGATGCCGGCGAAGGTGATATCGTAAAGCAAGCGGGCCTTCGCATTTATAAAACCGCCGCCGGCGAAATTGTATATGAAGCTACTGCTACCGGAAACGCATCAGATACCGGTATTAACCGCATTGCCACCCCCAGGGGAGGGCAATACAGCGTGGTGCTCCCGGATGGCAGCAAAGTATGGCTGAATGCGGCCTCCGCGCTCAGCTACCCCGTTAATTTCGCCGCCAGGGAACGCAGGGTGACCCTGCAGGGCGAAGCCTATTTTGAGATCGCCAAAAATGCCGGCAGGGCGTTTAAAGTGATCACCACCACCCAAACAGTAGAAGTGCTGGGCACGCATTTTAA
>JBCNPS010000074.1:0-17874 GCA_039593235.1 Chitinophaga sp.
GCGCGATCCGGAAATGCAGGTGCATATAGGTATAAATAGCTGTAATTAAGCCATGAAAGTAGGAAAAATTCGGATAGCCAGATAATAAACAAAAATATATCTAACTTACAGTTACCATGAAAAAAGCGACTTTACTACCCCTGGTAACAGCAGCGGCATTTTGCGCTGGTTTCACATTTAATACCATCATAGCACCACCCAACAAAACAGCTACACAAATGAAAAAAGTAACAGGCATCGGCGGCATTTTCTTCAAATGCAAAGACCCCAACAAAATGAAAGCGTGGTATCAAAAACATCTCGGCTTAAATACCAACGATTACGGCGCCACTTTTGAATGGTACGAAGGCGCAGACAGCACAAAGAAAGCCAGTACACAGTGGAGCCCTTTTGAAGAAACAACGAAGTACTTTGCTCCCTCCACCAAAGACTTTATGATCAACTACAGGGTAGAGAACCTGGAGCAATTGGTGGAGGAACTAAAAAAAGAGGGCGTTACCATTGTGGACAAAATTGAAACTTATGATTACGGCAAATTTGTTCATATTATGGACGTTGAAGGAAACAAAATTGAACTATGGGAGCCAACCGAGTAGCGCCAGCCTACTCAAATTGCGCCATAGCGTCTGCAAAACGGGGTGTACGCATCTGCTGAACCGCCTCGTTAAACAGGGCCTTTCCATACATTAACTGCCCTTCATATTCCGCCAGTGATAATTTACCCAAAGCCATTAAACTGCCAAACGACCTTAAATCTATTCCTTCCATTTCCTGGTTGTGCACATACCCGGCACGCTTTTGCTGCCCGGCAAGTTGAAACATCAGCAACGAATAAATGATCCGGCAAACCTGGCGCATCACATAAAAGCGCGCCATTTTATGATCATCAACGTCATGATTAAAATAGGTGTTCAGCAATGCTTGTTCCTGCGCGGGTGTTTGTACAAAGAAATTGGCGGCGTTGGCCAGGTCCACATACCGGTCGTTTAAATAGGCTGCGTCCCAATCAATGATCCATATCCTTTCCCCATCACCTAAAATATTGCTTGGATTAAGGTCGTTATGACTAAATACTTTGTCCGATGCTGCCCGGGGATACCTGCGCTTTATGGTTTCATAATACCGGAAGCATTCATCAAACACGGGTCCGGAAAGCATGTTAGCCTTCCTGAACTGCTCAATCATCCCGTCTACGGTTTCAAACAGATCTTTCCCTTCGCCATTAAACGGAATTGCATGAATCGCTTTAATAGCATGTGCCAGTTTCTCAACCAGTTTATCAAGAGCAAAAGTAGCGCGCACCGGTTGGTTATCTATAAAATCACTGATCACAATACCCGCTGATTTATCTTCGTATTTCAATGAAGGAGCAATACCGGCAGCTGCTGCCAGCGCCAGGTTATCAGCAGATGCGGCAGTACTGTTGGTCGCATTCAGTTTAAGCACATAAGGCTGGTCGCCCACCACAATTTTATACACAGCAGCACCGGACAGTCCGCCTGCAAGTAACGAAATACCGGTAACATCAGTAGTGTCGAAAACCTTTGTTAATGCGGCTTCTATAGCGGTTACTCTTTCTGTTGGTATAGCGGAAGAATATAATAATGACATAAATAGCGATTAAAAAATATCCGGCAAATATATAACTTGTACGCTAATATAAAATCAAAAGAAGCTGTCTCATAAATATTGAGGCAGCTTCTTTTGTTTATAATAATATTTCTATCAATTTGATGTTAAGATTGAAAAAATAAAGGCTTCGCCTGTCATTTTAAGCGGCCTTCTTACGCAGATTATGAGCTAATGCTAATAATCCCGCCTCAATACTCACTTTATCCAGACCACGCATCATAAATCGTTTAAATAGGTGATTATGCTTGATATTGCCAAAAACGGGTTCAGTGTCATGGCATCTTTGCTTACGTTTTTGGATGCCCCGCTTCGTTTTCAATCTCTTTTCCGCTCGTCTTTTCAGGCGATTTAGATTGTGATTCACCTCTATTATTCGATTGCCCTTTTGTCCATGGCAATCACTGCGCAATGGGCATCCATTGCAGTTCCCAGCTCTGTATTTTGTGATTGTTTGTTTAAAGCCAGCCTTGGTAACATGTTCATAACTACCTATATTTTTCATCGTTTTGCCGGACGGACATATATATCTGTCTTTTTCGTGGTTATAGGTAAGTTTGTCTGCCCGGTATGGTTTTTTATTACGGGTTTTTCTATGCTGATCGCGGTCAAAATGATTATACTTTACATAAGCGGTAATCCGCTTTTTTTCAAGCCACTCGTAGTTTTGTTCGCTTCCGTAGCCTGCGTCAGCGGTTATGTTGGCTGGATTCTTACCATACTGATCCCTAAATATATTTAAGTGTTGCTGAAGGGTGTTGGTATCGGTAGTATTCTGATGAAGACTGTAATTAACAATGTATTGGTTATTAGTACTTATCTGTAAGTTATAAGCAGGTTTTAACTGACCGTTTTTCATATGATCTTCCTTCATCCGCATGAAGGTGGCATCTTCATCTGTTTTGCTATAACTGC
Source organism: Chitinophaga sp. (assembly GCA_039593235.1). Taxonomy (GTDB): domain Bacteria; phylum Bacteroidota; class Bacteroidia; order Chitinophagales; family Chitinophagaceae; genus Chitinophaga. The sequence continues at coordinate 2,545 of JBCNPS010000074.1, forward strand.
TTCTATTATCGCCAATTATCCTTTCCTGTTCAGCATAACGTTCCAATGCAGATGGCCAGTTTTTCTTAGCATAGCCCAGTTTCTGACGTATTTTTTTGTCGATAGGTTTATCCTTTAGTGCCGCATTTATTGTGGCTATTGTTTGCTCAATTTTTTCGATATCAATTTTATCAAAGCCGGAAGGATCATGGTCATCGTCTAATTCGGCGGCGGCAATAGTTTGAGCGTATTTCCATAATTCATTCAATTGCTGCTGCATCTTTGCCTTATTGGTTTTTATGGAGTTGCCCCATACAAAGGTGTATCTGTTTGCATTCGCTTCTATTTTTGTGCCGTCGGTGTAAAGCTCTTTCAAACTCAAAACACCTTCTTCGCATAATAGCAATACTACCTGTGTAAAGATGGGTTGCAGAGATTTTTGAAGACGTTTGCCCCGGAAGCGGTTAATTGTATTGTGATCGGGCTTACTCATCCCACTTAACCACATAAAGTTTATATTCTGATGGAGAGCTTCCTCTATCTTTCGGCTACTATATATATTATTTATATATGCAAAAACCAGGACCTTCAGCAACATTCGGGGATGATAATTACTTGCACCACCTGGCTTATACTGCTGAATTAACTGCCCTATGTCTACTTTATCTAAAATATCGCTGACCACTCGTACCGGGTGGTTTTGACCAACCAGCTCGCTTAGATCGGGGGGAAGAAGCATTCCCTGATGCTGGTGATTACTTTTAAAGGACACTATTAATGATTTTCCTCTTGCCATAAATTAAAAATAGGCAATCATTCTGGCTGCTAATACAAGAAAATCAAAATACTTCTCCACCTGGAACGTGGATAAATGGTGGGCTAATTTGAAAAATTAAGAGGCTGTATCATTTATTTATGATACAGCCTCTTAATCTTTTTAAATCATAACATAATCAAATCCGGAAAATCAGTACAATCAGCGTAATCCTGCTCCAGGACAATTTCCGCGCCGAAGGCGCGCCTACACAAAGCGGTAGCCCCGCAGAAACGCTTCCACATCCATTCTCTTCTTGCCTTCCAGCTGGATTTCATCCAGGTAAAGGTAGCCGTCGGGCGCTGCTATTTTGATGTAGGATTTCTGATCAGTATCAAAATCGCCTGGTGCTTTGGCTGGCTTCGTGTGTTCCTTGCGGGCCTTGTAAATTTTCAGGGTTTTGCCCTGGAAAAGGGTCCATGCCGCCGGGTAGGGGCTCAGGCCGCGTACCAGGTTGTAGATAGCATCTAATGGTTGCTGCCAGTTGATCTGGCAGGTTTCCTTAAATATTTTGGGCGCATGTTTAATGTCGGCTGCGGGGATATGCGCCTGCGGTGTTTCTTTTACATTGCCGGTTGCAATGGCCTGTACTGTTTTTAGCAGTAAACGGGCGCCTGTATGCATCAGTGCGTCGTGCAGTTCGCCGGCGGTTTCATCTTCCCGGATGGCTACTTCGTCGCTGAACAGGATGTCGCCGGTATCAATTTCATGCTGGAGCTTGAAGGTGGTAACGCCGGATGCTTTTTCACCGTTGATGATGGCCCAGTTTATAGGCGCTGCGCCGCGGTAGTTGGGGAGTAAGGACGCATGTACATTGATAGTACCTTCCGGCGGCATATTCCACACTATTTCCGGCAGCATACGGAATGCTACCACCACCTGCAGGTCAGCTTTTAAGTCCTTTAAAGCGCTGATGAAGTCCGGGTTTTTCAGTTTCTCCGGCTGGAGTACATTTAGTCCTTTGCTCACCGCGTATTGTTTCACAGCGCTTTGTTGCAGCTGTAAACCGCGACCAGCGGGCTTATCAGGGGCAGTGATCACGCCCACTACATTAAATCCGTGCTGTACCAGTATATCCAGGGAGGCCACTGCAAAATCAGGGGTACCCATAAAAACAATGCGAAGATCTTTACTCATAGGATGCAAAAATAACGACCTTTCGCCGATTTTAATGAATGTGATCATAATCGCCTCAAACATACGCTGGAAGCGAAGAGAAATGGCTTAGGCCATACAGGGGCATTACACTAAAGGTGGACTTGATGCGGAGCAAAGGTGGACTTGATCCGCCCCCGGAATAATCTCAAAGGGAGATAAAAAGCAGGCTGTTACCGGCTGTTTATCTCCCTTTATTTTATTAATAACAGTTTACACTTAATACAGCAAATACTTTGCCCGGATCACTTTAAACTTTGCTAAACCCGGTTCCCAGCTTTTGCGGATCTCTGCTTCGGAAAGTCCTTTTACGATCTGTTGCTGCAGGATGTTGTTACCCGCCAGTTTACTGAAGAAAGGGATAAAGAACTTTGATTTATCAGGAAACATACGATATGCATCCAGCAGCCATTTCAATTCAATTTTCCGGCCGGTATGCGGTGTGGCTTCCGTTGCGTTGCTCAGGTCAAAGCCGTAGCAGAGCTGGTCTTTCAGCACCGGGGTTGGATTAATGGCGCTGGCGCGGGGCGTAAAAGAGTAGCCCTGTTTAGGAAAAGAAGGTGAGCCATATACCTGGAAAGGCTTATCTGTGCCGCGTCCCAGGCTAAGGGCCGTACCTTCAAAAAAGCAAAGTGAGGGATACAGGTTAATAGCGGCCATATTGGGCAGGTTGGGAGAGGGTTTGATGGGTACGCGGTAAAACGTTTTGTGACTGTAATTTTCACAGGGGATCACTTTAATATCGCAGTGTACGCCGTTACGGAGCATGTGTTCGCCGTTGAGCATACGGGCGTATTCCGCGATGGTCATGCCATGCACTACAGGAATGGGCTGCATACCAATAAAGGAACGGTAGGCGGTATCGAGAATGGGACCGTCTACGTAGTCACCGTTGGGATTAGGGCGATCCAGGATCACCAGCGTTTTTTTATTTTCTGCAGCAGATTCCATCAATTCCTGTAGGGACGAGATGTAGGTGAAAAAGCGGGTGCCTACATCCTGGATATCGAACAACAGGATGTCCACATCTTTGAGATCGGCTGCGGTGGCTTTACGGTGCTGCCCGTACAACGATACAATGGGAATACCGGTAGCGGAATCAACGCTGTTGGCTACTTTTTCGCCATGTCCTGCATTGCCGCGAAAGCCGTGTTCCGGGCTGAAGATCTTTTGAATTTTTACATGCAGTTTCAACAGGGTATCTACAAGATGTGTTTTATCGATGGTAGCGGTTTGGTTCACCATCATGGCTACCCGCTTGTTTTTCAGCAGCGGCAGGTAACGCGCGGTTTGTGTGGCGCCTGGTAATACATGTTCCGCGTACTGCGCGGAGGCTTCATACAGGCATCCTGCCAGGAGGATGCAAAGGAGGAGAATACGGTTCATACCGTTAAGATAATGCAAAGCTTTAAAAAGCGCGTATTATAGCTCCTTTTTGTATCTTGCGCGTAATTATTAACACTAAACGATTAATTTATGCAAACTGTTAAAAACGGGGATACAGTAAAGGTGCACTACCATGGCCGTTTAACGAATGGAACTACCTTTGATTCTTCTGAAGGTAGAGCTCCGCTCGAATTCAAGGTAGGCGCCGGTATGGTGATCAAAGGTTTTGAGAATGGTGTGCTGGACATGAAAGTTGGCGACAAGAAAACCATTCATATCCCTGTTGACCAGGCATATGGCCCTAAAAGCGATGAAATGATCATGGATTTTCCAAAAGAAAATATCCCTGCTGATCTGAATCCTGAAGTAGGTATGGAACTGCAGATGAGCAACCCACAGGGACAGGTTTTCCAGGTAAAAGTAGCTGCTATCGGCGACGAATTTATTACCCTGGATGCTAACCACGCATTGGCTGGGGAAGACCTGGTTTTTGATCTCGAACTGGTTGAAATCGTATAATATTCAGGTATCTTTTTATTTACGGATGCAGCAATAGTTGTTTAAACTATCCTGCATCCGTAATTTTTTTTCCGGGAGATGGGAAGATGGAGTAAACCAGCTTTGCGGAAAACCGGTTGCCGGGAATACCGCTCAGGAAGAGGCCTCCGGTTGCCGGTAAATAGCCTGCATCTCACGCAGGCAATCGGCACAAAGACAACCACTATAATGCTGCTGTATAAAGTATCGCTCTTCTTCGGTTAACACCACATCCTGGCATTGGCAGCGCAGGATAGTACCTACGCGGCATTCGAAGGTGCGTTCGCACCGCGGACAGGATACGGTTTCATGACATGCCATTCCTAAAATTACGGATTTCAGGCGGCATTTGAACAGGCCCGCACTGGTACTGCCAGTGATATCAGTACAACCCCAGGATGCACATGGTATCACTATGCAACACCGGAATGCCTATAGCATAATACATCCGACGTTGTATGTGCGCTAAGCCAACGTTAACTGCCCACTGCCAGCCGAACATTTTTTGCAGCGGTAACCATATTCCGCAATGCCATTTCTGTTTCAGGCCATTTTCTTGTTTTGAGACCGCAGTCGGGGTTTACCCAGATATTACGCAATGGCAGCAACGCCGCCGCCTTATGCAGTAATGCCTCCATTTCTGCTACAGCCGGCACTCTTGGAGAGTGGATGTCGTACACACCCGGGCCGGTTTCATTCGGATATTTAAAACCTGCAAACGCTTCCAGCAATTCCATTTGTGAGCGCGATGTTTCTATGGTGATCACATCTGCATCCATGGCGGCAATATGTTCAATAATATCATTGAACTCCGCGTAGCACATATGCGTGTGGATCTGTGTGGCGTCATCTACCGTGCTTACCGCCAGGCGGAATGCTTTCACGGCTTCGCTGAGATAAGCGGCGCGTTCTGCTTTACGTAATGGCAAGCCTTCCCGGAGCGCAGGTTCATCGACCTGTATCACGGTGATGCCGGCATCTTCCAGGTCTTTCACTTCATCGCGGATAGCGAGGGCAATTTGCATAGCGGTTTGCATACGCGGCTGATCGTTCCTTACAAACGACCATTGCAGGATAGTAACGGGACCGGTGAGCATACCCTTAACAGGCCTGCTGGTAAGTGATTGCGCAAAACGGCTCCAGGCAACGGTCATGGGTTCCGGCCGTTGTACATCTCCAAAAATAACCGGTGGCTTTACACAACGGGTACCATAACTCTGCACCCAACCGTTTTGTGTAAATACAAATCCATCCAGTTGCTCGCCGAAATATTCCACCATATCATTCCGCTCAAACTCGCCATGCACCAGTACATCCAGCCCCAGGTTTTCCTGGCGGTAAATGGTTTCTGTAATGGCCTGGCGGATATCGGCATTGTATGTTTCAAGCGTGATGACGCCTTTTTTCAGATCGGCGCGGAGCTGTCTTATTTCCGTGGTTTGCGGGAAGGAGCCGATGGTAGTGGTAGGAAATAAAGGCAGTTGTAATACCGATTGCTGTAATTTCTGACGGTGCGGGAAGATGCTGTGCCGCTGCGTATCCGCTGTGGTAATGTTTTGCAGCCTGGCTTTCACTTCCGGCACATGTATCCGGGGCGATATCCTGCGGCTGTTCATCACGGCTTCATTGTCGCTGAGCAGGGAAGTATCGCCGCCGATGATTTGTTTCAGCGCTGTTACTTCGGCTACTTTCTGTTTGGCAAAAGCCATCCATTGCTTTATTTCCGGATCCAGCGTGGTTTCATTTTCCAGGTTGTATGGCACGTGCAGCAGGGAGCAGGAAGTGCCCAGCAGTACCCGTTCTTCACCGATCTTTTGGATGGCTTTTCCGATCAATTGCACAGAAGCGGCGTAATCATTTTTCCAGATATTGCGGCCATCCACCACACCGAGCGATAACAGTTTATCTGCCGGTAATGCGGCGAGTACCCTATCCAGTTGCGCCGGAGCCCTTACCAGGTCGATGTGCACTGCCTGTACGGGAAGTTCCAAAGCCAGGCTGGTATTATCTTCCAGCGCTCCGAAGTAAGTGGTCAGTAATATTTTCAGGGAAGGCAACGCCTGACTTATAGCGGTGTATGCAGCCTGGTAAAGGTTGCTGGTGGCGGGGTCCAGGTCGGTCACCAGGAAAGGTTCATCCAGCTGTATCCAGCTGGCGCCGGCCTGTTGAAGGGATGCCAGCAGTTCGATATATACGGGGAGCAGTTTTTCCAGCAGCAGGGTATGTGTAAGATCATCTCCCTTTATTTTCCCTGATAAAATAAAAGTAACAGGACCCACCAGTACAGGTTTGGTGGTGATACCATAACTCAGCGCCTCTTTGAACTGGGCTACACATTGAGGCTGGTGTAAACCATATTGCTGGCCCGGCTCAAACTCCGGTACCAGGTAATGATAGTTGGTATCAAACCACTTGGTCATTTCCAGGGCGGTAATATCAAAGTTGTTCTTCTGGTAACCCCTTGCCATCGCAAAGTACAGCTCCGGGCAGGCCGGGTTGGCAAATGTTTGCTGCAATGCTTTGAAGCGGGAAGGAATTACCCCCAGGGTGATGCACATATCCAGTACCTGGTCGTACCAGGAGAAATCGTTGGAAGGGATCAGGTCAATACCGGCCTCCTGTAACCCGCTCCAGTTCTCTTTTCGTAGCTGCCTTGACGTTAGTTCAAGACGTTCCAGTGAAATTTTTCCGGCCCAGTAGTTTTCGCAGGCTTTTTTTAGCTCCCGCTGGCTACCTATTCTCGGGTAGCCTGGTATGTTGGTAAGCATATATAGGATGTGTTTTATTCTATACAAACCTATTATTATTAGATCTTTGTTCGATACTTTGATGAAATTTTAGATTTTTGTCTTATAAAAAGATGATTTAAAAGAATAATTTACTGTTTGATATATTGTGAGAGGTGGTAAAACAGAATAATCTACGGCAGGGGTGTGAAGCTGTTTTTCCTTACGTTTGCAATATGTTTACAAATTACTCATATACAGTAGATAAACGCTTCATGTGTTACGCACAGATAGATACACAGTCGGACCCGACGAGCAGCACTTTCCCTACCACTGAAAAACAGAAGGATCTTTCCCGGCTGCTGGTAAAAGAATTACAGGAAATGGGTATTACCGATGCAGCACTGGACGAACATGGCTATGTGTATGCCACTATCCCGGCCAATACGGATAAGAAAGTTCCGGTGATCTGTTTTTGTTCACATGTGGATACTTCGTCCGACAGCAGCGGTACCGGCGTGAAGCCAATTGTACATCGCGGCTATGATGGCGGTGATATTGTGCTGCCGGATGATGAAACAGTAGTGATCAGTGCAAAAGAGCATCCTTACCTGGCCAGCAAAAAAGGCGACGATATTATTACTGCCAGTGGTACCACCCTGCTGGGGGCAGACGATAAAGCCGGTGTGGCGGAGATCATGGACGCTGCTAATTTCCTGATGACGCACCCGGAAATAAAGCATGGAAAGATCCGCATCCTGTTTACACCCGATGAGGAAGTAGGCCGTGGTGTGGAAAAAGTGGATATGAAAAAACTGGCGGCAGATTTTGGTTATACCATGGATGGCGGTGAACTGGGATCCCTGGAAGATGAAAACTTTTCCGCCGATGGAGCCAAAATTACGGTATATGGTATCAGCGCGCACCCGGGTGCCGCAAAGGATAAACTGGTAAGCGCTATTAAAATAGCCGGTGAAATCGTAGATGCGTTACCGAAAGACAGTCTTTCTCCTGAAACCACCGACGACCGTGAAGGATTCATCCACCCGGTACGTATACAGGGCACGGTGGAAAAAACAGAAATAGACTTTATTATCCGCGACTTTGAAACGGCTCACCTGGAAGCGCATGAAACCTTCCTGCGCCGGATCATGGATAAGGTATTGGCAAAGTATCATGGTGTAAAAGCCACGTTGAAAGTAACAGAGCAATACCGCAATATGAAGGAGGTGCTGGTGAACCACCCGGAAGTAACCGCCCATGCAGCGGAAGCGATACGCCGGGCGGGCGTGCAACCTTTGAGAATGAGCATCCGCGGTGGTACAGACGGTTCCCGTTTGTCGTTCATGGGACTGCCCTGCCCCAATATCTTTACGGGCGAAATGGCGCTTCACAGCAAACATGAATATGTGAGCATACAGGATATGCAGAAAGCGGTGCAAACAATTGTATATCTGGCACAGGTTTGGGAAGAGAAGGCGTAAAATATTGCAGTGCACATTAGCAAATATTTTATTACTTTAACCGTTTATAGTAGTGATCTACTTATGCACCCGTTAAAATATAGTTCATGTTGTTAGGTTTTATTACATTATTACAGGATTCTTTATCATCTCTTCCCGCTGATTCAGCAGCTTTGGCAGCTGGTGCTGCGGCAGCCCCGGCGCCGGAAATTCATCTCATAGATATGCTGATGAAGGGCGGTGTGCTGATGATCCCTTTAGGGATCCTCTCCCTCATAGCTGTGTATGTATTCGTGGAAAGGGCCATTACCATCAGTAAAGCCGGCCGGCTGCCTGATAACTTTATGCCCATGATCCGCGACCAGATCACGTCCGGTAATATGCAGTCCGCCAGGTCGCTGGCCAAAAACACTTACGGACCTATTGCCCGGATGATCGAGAAAGGCATTCAGCGTATCGGCAAGCCTATTGAGAACATTGAAAAATCAATGGAGAATGTGGGCAAGCTGGAAATTTACCGGATGGAAAAGAACCTGGTGATCCTGTCTATCATTGCCGGTATCGCCCCTATGTTCGGGTTCCTGGGTACCATTGCTGGTATGATCCAAACTTTTTTCAACATCTCCATCACTTCAGATATTACACTGGGCACCATTGCCGGCGGTATCTATGTAAAAATGATCACCTCCGCTTCCGGGTTAATTATCGGTATCGTGGCTTTCATTGGCTACAGTTACCTCAATGCCCAGATAGATAAGGTAGTAAACAAGATGGAAGGCGCTTCCGCTGAATTTATCGATATTCTGCAGGAACCAACCCGCTAAAACCACCCTCATGAATTTACGCAGACGAAATAAGAGGCAGGTGGAAATGCACAACTCGGCACTGAATGATATCCTGTTCATCCTGTTGCTGTTCTTCCTGATCGTTTCCACCCTGGCCAATCCGAACGTGATTAAGCTGTTGCTGCCGAAAGCCAAGAGCAATACCAAGTCGAAGCAAACGGTAGTAGTAAGCATCAACGATAAACGAGAATTTTTTGTAGGCACCAACAAAGTGACCTTCGATCACCTGAAACAGGCGCTGGCGCCTTCTATCGGCAATGAAAAGATTGATCCCACCATTGTGATCAATGCAGAAAAATCTGTGCCGGTGGAAGATGTGGTGAGTGTAATGGAAGTAGCCAGGGAGATGGGCGCCAAAGTGGTACTGGCCACTGCGCATAAGTAATAATGCTTTAAGTTTTTAACAGGACCTGGTGGTATGATACCGCCAGGTCCTGTTGTTTTATATCTTCCTGCCCTTTACCATCCTGTCTTTCCCAAACATATCCTGCTTCAGTATTACTTCCGCAAAACCGGTTTGTTTCATCAGGGCTACCACTTCCTTTCCCAGTGCTTCATTGATCTCAAAATAGAGTGTACCGCCGGGAACCAGCCTGGAATGGGCCATTTGGGAAATATGCCGGTAAAAGAGCAGCGCGTCGTTATCCGGTACAAACAGTGCGAGGGAAGGTTCAAAACCCCAAACTGATTCCTGCATACCGGTTTGTTCGCTCTGCGTGATATAGGGCGGATTGCTCACAATCATGTCGAACTCCGGGAGGCCCGCCATCTGTTGAGGGTTCAGGGCGTCCATGTGCAGGAAATTAACTTCCAGCCGTAGCCGTGCGGCATTGCTGCGGGCCACTTCCAGCGCGCCTTCACTTACATCAATAGCAGATACCTGTGCATCCGGTAAGGATTTTTTCAGGGCCAGCGGAATACATCCGCTGCCGGTGCCTACATCCAGCAGGTGAAGCCTGTGGCGGTGTGAAGCATCATGTACCATCCATTCCACCAGTTCTTCCGTTTCCGGGCGGGGGATCAGCACATTTTTATTTACCATCAGTTCCATGCCGTAAAACCAGCTGCTGCCGCTGATATATTGTACCGGTTCATGCCGCTGCAATGCTTCTATGGCTAGTTTCAGCCGCTGGTTCTGATCGGGGGAAAGGATCTTTGTTTTATGAACAATCCGGTCCAGTTTACTCATGCCCGTTAGGTATTCCATTACGATATGGGCAATATTGGCGGCTTCCCGCTCATCATAGAGTTCACTGATGGCGCCTGTAATATAGGTAAAGGCCGTTTGTATAGTCAATATAATCAGTTTAAGAGATGTAAGCGGAAAAATGCAGACCTGTGGCGGCTTTTTCCATTCGTTAAAAACGATACATTTGCAAAAATATTATTTCGCCTGGTGATTATGAATAGCACGTTCAATGAATTTTATATGCAGCGTTGCCTGGAGCTGGCCGCCATGGGCGCCGGCCAGGTGGCGCCAAATCCCATGGTGGGCGCCGTATTGGTACACCAGGGGCGTATTATCGGCGAAGGCTATCACCGGCAGTACGGTCAGGCCCATGCAGAAGTGAACTGCGTGAACAGTGTGGGGAAAGAGGAGCGTTCGCTGATCCCGCTGGCTACCATGTATGTAAGCCTGGAGCCCTGTGCACATCATGGTAAAACACCGCCCTGCGCGGATCTTATCGTGTTGCAGGGAATTAAACAGGTGGTGATCGGATGTGTGGATACCTTTTCCGCCGTAGCCGGAAAAGGTATTGAAAAACTGGAAAAGGCGGGTGTACAGGTGGAAACAGGCGTGCTGGAAGCCGAATGCCGGCAAATCAACCGCCGCTTTTTTACCTTTCACGAACAGCAGCGGCCCTATATTGTATTGAAATGGGCGCAAAGCAGTAATGGCCTGATCGCAGGTGCAGGCGGGGCGCCCGTGCGCATCTCCAATCAGTACAGCGACCGCCTGGTGCATAAATGGCGCAGCGAAGAAATGGGTATCCTGGCAGGTACCCGCACGGCAATAAACGATAATCCCCGGCTTAATAACCGGCTGTGGACCGGGAAAGACCCGGTTAGGCTTGTCATAGACCGTCGCCTGCAGGTGCCGCGTTCACATCATGTATGGGATGGCAGTATACCTACCATTTTTATCACGGCGGCTGCTGCGGAAACCCATGGCCTTACCGAAACCCTGCCGCTCGATTTCAGCACTGCACTGCTGCCGCAGCTGATGCAGCAACTGCACCGGCGGCAGATCCAGAGCATTCTCGTGGAAGGCGGCAGCGCCACACTGCAGCAATTTATTGCAGCCGGCCTGTGGGACGAAGCACGGGTGATAACAGGTACGGACGCACTGCCGGAAGGACCGGCAGCACCGGTGCTCACTAATGCCACGCTTACACATAGCCTGCAGGTAGCGGGCGACCGTATTGATTTTTATTATCCCGCGTAGTTGTAAACGCGTATAAATTATTTTGATGGAGGTTTATTTTACGATCGATAAAACAGCTGTAGCAGAATTTAAAGACAGGGGAAGCAAATTCCTGGCCTACGCATTTCCCGTTAAATCGCCGGAAGAAGTGAAGGAATGTATGGCGGAAGTGAAAAAAGAACACCCCAAGGCCACCCATCACTGTTACGCCTACCGCCTTGGCACTGCCGGCCTGCAGTTCCGCGCCAGCGACGACGGGGAGCCTTCCGGCTCCGCCGGCAAACCCATCCTCGGGCAAATAGACAGTAAACAGATTACGGATGTGCTCATTGTGGTGGTCCGCTACTTTGGCGGCAGCCTGCTTGGCGTACCCGGGCTCATCAATGCCTATAAAATGAGCGCAGCCATGGTGCTGCAACTGATCCCCGTGATCCAGAAAAATATAGAAGCAAAATATCATCTCAGCTTCGACTATACCATCATGAACGATGTAATGATGGTAGTGAAGCAAAATAACTGCACCGTTATTTCCCAGGAACTCCAGCTATTCTGCGAAATGGTGATCGGTGTCCCGAAATCAAATGAAGAGCTCTGCCTTTTACGTTTAAAAGATATTTACGGATTGCAGGTGCAACCACAAAAAGCCTGACAGCCATCAGGATGACCCTGGTTAATACCACATGTTATAACATGTAGATAGGAATCCGTACATCCTGTTCATCTCCCCAAAAAATTAACCCGGAAATATTTAAAATGAGCCGGATGTAATATAAATTTCCTTAAATTTATTTTTTGTTAACTGGGATTTTCTTAACCCGTTTTCCGGTTTTTGTTGAGATGGAGATCTGCCCGCAACGCAGTTCCCATTTGCCTTTTCAGATCAGATAAGAGAAACCATATTAATATTAAAAGCCCCCCTGTATATGTTACATACCATAACAACCGTATCTATTGCTGACAAACAGTTTAAACAATTTCATTCACTGCGCCTGGAACAACAGTTACAGGGACATCATTATTTTGAGCTGAAAATAGGCTACGACTGGCTGCAGGAGCTGGGGCCCGGTATTGTATCGGCCACCAAGGCTTTCCTGGGAAAGGAAGTAAGCATTACCATACAGGCGTTTGAGCAGTTGCAGTCGTATGAGCCGCTCATTTTCAATGGCATCGTAATGTCGGTAAGCTCGGGAAAGGAAAGCGACGGTACGCACGGGTTTTGTGTGATCCGCGGATACAGTCCCACGATCCTGCTGAACAACGACCTGCATGTACAGGCCTTTGAAAACCAGGATCTCGGCTCCATCGTGAATACCACGCTGAAAGCCTGTGGCCCCTATGTGGCGCGTCCCCAGGTAGATCCAAACACTACCTCGCCGTTGAAGTATATTGTGCAATACAAGGAAACATCGTTCGACTTTCTCCACCGTCTCTCCGAGCGCTTCGGCGAATGGTTCTTTTATAACGGGCAACAGGTGGTTTTCGGAAAATACCAGCCCCGCGAAGTGTCGCTGGTACACCTGGTTGACCTCATGAGCTTCGACCTGGAAATGAAAGTGCAACCCAACAACCAGCAGTTGAACGGATATGATTACCGGAACAGCAAAGTTGTGGAAAACACTACGCTGGCACAGCCCGCCGGGAAAGTGAACGATTATACTTCACATGTACAGGGACTCAGTGAAAAATTATACAGCAATACTTCTACCTATAAAATGAATCATGCATTTACCAGTAATGCCAAAGCAGAACTGGATACGCTGATAACCCGGCAGAAAAAAGGACGCATGGCCGCTATGGTACAGCTGAAAGGCAGCAGCAGGCAAACTTCCCTGCGGGTGGGAGATCATATTTCTATCAGGGAAAATGTATACGCTAATGACGACCATGGGAAATTTATGATCTGGGGGCTTACGCATCATGTAACCGGTAACGGCGACTATTACAACGAGTTTGAAGGGATCCCGGCAGATGCAGCAGCGCCGCCGGTGAACCTGGAAAATGTTCCCTTCAGTGAAGCGCAAAGCGCCACCGTGGTAGACAATCATGATCCTAAAGACCTTGGACGGGTAAGAGCCCGCTTTAAATGGCAGCAACAGGGCATGACCCCCTGGATGAGAGTGGTAGCCCCCCACAGCGGTGGCAGCAAAGGCATGTACATGATTCCCGAAAAAGGAGAAGAAGTAGTAGTGGATTTTGAAGGCGGTAACCCTGAGCTGCCCTTCGTACTGGGCACCACCTACAACGGGGAAGGCAAATCGGGATTTGGTACAGCAGGTAACGATATGAAAGCCATCCGTACCCGCTCCGGTATCTCCATCTTACTGAACGATGCTGATGGCAGCGTAACAATCTCAGACAAATCGGGTAACAAGATCTTCATAGATGGCACTGAAAAAATGTCCCTCTTTGCAAAAACTAAAATGGACATTTCTTCCAAAGAAGTTACCATCACTTCCGAAAAGTTCAGCATTGGCGCCTCTGAGCAGGGCTCTATTACAGCCAAAGGGATTTACATGTCGGGATCCGAAACAGTGACCGTAAATAGTAAGGATGCCGTAGTAAAAGGAGGAGAATCACTCACCCTGATATCGAAAGACCTGCTTGCTTCCGGAAGTAAAAACGCCAACATTACCGGCGCCTCTGTAATGGTGAACGGCAACAAGGATGTTACCGTTAGCGGTAACGGAGATGTAGTGGTTTCCGGTGGGCTGGTGAAAATAAATTCCTGATCCTTTAAAGCCGGTTTATGAGCACCTCACCAACTATAGGACAGGAATTTCATAAAGTAAGAGATACATGGGCTACCGCCGACAGCGACCACCATTGGAAGCTGGCTGTTTGGCTGGTACAATATGCCGATGTGGATATCATTGATAAATTCCTGGAAACAGAACGCACCGCCATCGGTGTTTTTAAAGAGATATTTTTCCGGTTTGATACACCTTACCAGGAAGATCACGCCGCATATGAAGCCGCATTGTGGAAGGAATACCTGGAATGGTTTGAACCACTGCCACGCGAAGAATATGATGTATATCATGCACTGAAAAAAGACGGGCTGCTGAAAACAGATTATCATCCGGACCGCAGCCTGCCGCCAACAGTACAAAGCATCTGGAAGGAACTGCGCCGGTTGATGGAATGCATCCGCGGATTGGAAAACATAGGGTGCTGTGTTTATTTTCCTCCCTTAAGAACCGATCAGCCTGATGCAGGCGGCTGGTATACCGATGTGCTGAAAAAAGGATTGCCGGAAGGCATACGGCTGGTAACCATTGATGTAGTTACCAATCCCCGCATCACTATCCCCAAAGTATTTACAGAACAGGTAAAAATATTACAGCCCTCCCTGCAAATGGTGGCAGCTATTAATCATGAAATGGACAAGGACGGTGGTAACTCCGATACCATCAGCACCGATGCCCGTTTCCGTAAACAGATCCGTAAAGTATTGGATTGTACCACGCAACCAGGTACGCCGGCACTGGACCAGGAAGTAGCTGCACTGCTTTCCCTCAGCAAAAAAATGGGCGGGGAAGTGCATGAAGTGGCCGGCATCATGATAGCTGCACAGGCTTATTTCATGGCGCGGGAGAATGATAAGAGCGCGGGCTTTGCCAATAAAGCGATCCGCTTGTCGAGGCAGCTGATGGATAAAGGAGATCCTGCCGGTTACCCTACCTGGAAATCCTGTATCATGATCCATGCAGCCATATTGGCGGGTAAGAAGAAAAGAAAACAGGCCATTGCACTGTATGAAGCGCTGGCGCTGGAAGCCGTGAATAAAGGCGATGCCTTTATGATCATGGAAGGATACCGGCTTTGCGGACACCTCCACTATGAACTGGGTCAGTTAAATATAGCGTTTGAAAACCTGTTGCTGGCCATGACAGGTGGCAGCTACCTGGAACGGGGCCACCCGGGTACGGGTAGACGCCGGCCACCGACGAGATGTTGATGATCGCGCCCTTGCGCTCCACCAGCTGCGGCAACAGGCGGT
>JBCNPS010000075.1:0-17872 GCA_039593235.1 Chitinophaga sp.
TCGAGATCGCCAATGTTACCATACATAATGGCGGAACAGGTATCTGGGCCAAAACAGACCCCGTAAAAGGGGATGCGACCACCCAGTATCCCAACTCTTATATGGATAACCTGCTGATCCATGATGTGGCCATCAGCGGTACCAACAACGAAGCATTTTATATTGGTCATACCGCCCTTTACTGGAACCTGACAGCCAATGCGCCTTATTATGGCGATCCTTCAGGGTTTGTAAGCGGACAACAGTATGTACAGCCTATTAAATGGCGCAATGTAAAGATCTATAACAACAGTGTGTCAAACGGAGGCGCAGATGGTATTCAAACTGCTGCTATCGATAAACTGGAGATCTATGGCAACACTGTTACCAGCTGGGGCGGTCAGCATAACTCAGGCCATAACGGCGGTATCCTGATCGGCGGCCGTACCACCAACACCAATGTGCACGATAACTACGTACACGATGGTTGGGGCGAGCTGATCCAGTTTTATGGATCCGGTGAAAATGGTGCTACGCACCTGATCCATAACAACCTGTTGAGAGATAACCAGGGAGATGGCGTGAGCCTGAGAGGAACTGATAAGGCGGTTGTTCAGATCACCAACAATACCATTGCCAGAACCGGTGGCGTATCACTTCGCATCAATGGTTATTTTGGTATGACGGCTGCACAGATAGTGAAAGATAATGCCTTCATTCAACCACGGGTAAGCGGCGGTACAATTGTTCCTAACGCTTACATATATACGGAAAACGGCGCTGCTGTTACAGAAGGAACAGGGGCGGAAGCCAATTCCAAATTCGCCACCGTGGCTGCTGCGGGTGTAGACACCAATAATTTCTACCAGCCAACATCGGGTTCAGCACTGCTGACCACCGGCTACAGAACCAACTGATCTGCTATCACCAGATAATGAAACAGCCGTCCCGGTTAAACCAGGGCGGCTGTATTCTTTTTTACCGGGCATTTATTTTTTCCCTTCAAGATACTTCCACATCAGTTCATTTACTTCCTGTGGCTGCTCATAATGAGGCATGTGCCCGGCGCTGTCTACTTCGTGTACTTCTAAAGTTGGGTATAAGGCGGTATAAGAACTTAATTTTTCTTTTGGGAAAAAGGGATCCTGCTTCCCGTAGATAAGGAATATTTTCCGGGGCGCAATTTTTTCCAGCAGATAAAGCTGGCTTTGATTCAGCATATTCATCCAGGATGAAAGAGTGATGCGCTTATAACCTTTGAAATTCATAAAATATTTTAACCTCGTTGCATAGTCGTTGAACAGCGGCTGGTTCACAAACTCTTTCCTTTGATTTTCCACCGCACGGGGATACCAGTAGCCGCTCATCAGCAGGTCTCTTATCACCGGGAACCGCAGTAATTTACTTGGCTTAAGATCCCCGCTGGCCGCTGGTCCCAGCAGTATGATCTGCTTCACACGATCCGGATGGCCAGCTGCATAATCCAACCCGATAGGCGCTCCCATCGACATGGCAATCATATCAAACGGTTGCCGGAGCTGTAACGTATCAAGCAGGGAAGTTAGCTGCTTCCGGTACAACTGGAGATCATACACTGTTTCCGGCCTGTCGGAATACCCCCGGCCATAAAGATCGTAGCACAATACCCGGTAGCCTTTGGAGAGGAGATAAGGAATATTGTTCTTCCATACTTCTATACCGGTGCAACCGCCTCCATGTATCAATACCAGCAGCCGCGCGGTGTCGGGGCCCGACAAGCTGTAATGAACCGTTCCCTGTTCCAGCTGTATAAACGAACCCGGTGCAGCCCCGCGGGCTATATCATCAAGAGGAGCGGTTTCCTGTTGCTGTTTAATGAACAGGAAAATCCCCGACAACAGCAGTAAAGCGCCCCCTGTTAGTGTTAAAATCCATTTCCTGCGTGCTGGCATACCGGGTTATCTTTTATACTGCAATAGCCATTCGTAAATATTCATACCATCTTCCCTGTAGGAAGGATTGTAATACTGTTCCCAGCAGCAGTGCTTATGATTCCCGATGCTCAGCTTTGTAAGCCCCGGTTTGTATTTGTTGGTACTGTCTGCATATAGTTTACAGTTACCGAGGAAAACCGGCTCGTCGGTTCCGCCAAAATACCACACATGAATATTATTCTGGGCGGTTACCTGGAAGCTTTTCAGGTTCTCCGCATCAATAGTGGCGGGCGACATATTCACCGCTGCGGCCACCCGTTTTGCCGTTCTTTTATCGGTAACCGCCATTGCTACCGACCATCCGCCGGCGCTGTATCCTGTGATGTAAATACGGGAGGAATCAATCGGGTATCTTTTCAATACATCTGTAATGGCGGCATCCAGGTGTTCAGGACCGAGCGACCAGCTGGTAGCCAGCGGCGCCATCACAATAAATTCATATTTTTTACCGTCCAGTTTATTAACAGCATCAATATTTTTCCCTTCATGCATTTGCCTCGCTGCACCCTGTCTGAAAATTTTGGTAACGTCAGTACCTGCTATACTTTTGCCATGAAGACAAATAAGCAGCGGGTATCTTTTCCCCGTTTTCGGATTGTCAGGCAGCTTTATCAATGCCGGTATATGGTGCCAGGGTGTGATCTGTACGTCGATCTGTTTGAATGGTTTTATATCCTGCGCAGACACTAATACTGTCTGCAGCATAAGTGCGATAATAAGAAATATTCTCATTCTTGATTTTATTTTCAGTAGCCCGCATTACCGGATACCATGTTCACTAACCCCAATATTATAAATGCAGCAACACTTCTTCCATAGTAGTGCCGATAATGGCTTCCAGTACTATCTTCGACTGTTTTACATCTCTCTCCAGGTTCACTTTGCGCACCATTTCCGCGTTATAGATACGGTATGCGTCATTCAAGCCTTCCACAGCGGTGTTCTGATCTCCTTTGGAGAATTTCTGTTCGGTTTGTTTGTAATGGTTGTAAGCATCTTCCAGCAAAGGCAGCTGCAGTTCATACAACTGTTTGTTGGTAGCATAGTCTTCATAAGCACGCAGCACTGCAGATTTCAATGCAAGCTTTTCGCCTTCTTTCTGTTGCTCGAATACTTTCCCGTTAGCCTTGGCCGTTTTTACTTCGTTAGGAATGCTAATCAAATGTCCAAGCGGTACATTGATACCAAAGTTGTACCTGGGATACAAGGTATTGTTGTTGGTAGCGCCGCTTCCATTGATAGTAAATTCGTTCAGGTTACCGGAGGCAACGATCATATCGAGCCAGCCGGCTTTGGCCCTGTTTTCATCGTATTTGGTGATCTGTTTTTTTATGTCCAGTGCTTTGATCTGCGGATTTTCCATGGCAAGTTCCACCAGTCTTGTTTTTAACCTGGCCACTGTTGGCTGGTCGGCCGGCAGGCGCAGCACAATGCTGGTATCGGCTCTTTGCGCCTTTGCCATTGTACCTGTTAATGCTACTAATAAAAAGAATAGTACTCGTTTCATGTTGTGATATTTGGAGATGATAATAAATATTTTAGTTTTATAGAGATGCCGTTAAGGGCGTAGTAAAGAAGGGCTGATTCAATGAGGCCCGAGGATTCCTGGGCGTAAATACTTACCACCAGTGCAAACATTACGCAAAGGATCACCAGTGTAAACTGTTTTTCCATTTCTGTTTTGCTGGCGAAATAATTGCTCACCATGTACTGCATTACCAGGTAAATATTTACAATGATGAGTAACAGGCCTATCCATCCCTGTTCAAGCGCTGTGCGCAGGTAACCGCTGTCGGGAGGGAAGCCGTCCAGTTCGCTGCCCGAACCCGGTTCACAGCTCAGGAACCCGGCGCCAATCGGGTGGCTGTAGATGTAAGGCTGTATACGGTGCCTGTTCACTTCCCTCACATTAAGGGAGGCGTCTTCCGAACCGGAGAAGGCAGTTCGCATCCTGATCACAGTGGAATTGCCATGGAAAGGACCAAACATCAGTACCAGGAATGCAAATACGAATACCACTGCACCTATCACCGTATTCCTGTTACGGAGGTTTACAAACAGCATCATAATAAGTCCCATTGGCACCATGATGTAAGCGGTACGGGTACCTGAAAAGCCCAGTGCCATAAACTGCAGCGCCAGTGATATCACCAGGAACACTTTCTTTGGCATCGATATCATTTTACTGGAGCTGGTGAGCAGTACAATATTGATAATACAGCCGCAAGCCATGATCACACCAAATACGGCGGGATCCGATACGAACGAGAAAATGCGTATGCCGGTGAGAATGATAACTGTTTTGAACTTTTCAGGATACTTCGCGATATATGCCTTCTCAAAGGGCATTAACCCAAACCATTGCTGTATACACGCATAAAACGCCGCCACGGTAAGTATGATGATCCAGAACTTCAGGAACAGTTTAAGGTCGTTCATGTTGCGGATCATTTTCATGACCAGGTACATAAAGATCATATTGCGCACAAATACCCTCGCAAAGGTGGTCCAGCCATGCCGGTCGTATACAAACGCAGGGTTGAAGAACTGCAGCACGATATAGCCGGCATAAATATAAAAGGTGATCAGCACCGGGTCCCGGAAGAAGTCCACTTTTTTAATACTGTCGTCGCCGGCTTTCAAAAGGCTGCCCAGGAGCGTAATTAAGAGAATGGCATCTATCAATACGCCCACGGGTATTTCTGTACCAGACATCCGTTCCAGTAAGCGCACCGTCAGCGCTACGGTGCAGGAAATAAAATAACCCGCCCGGTAATTCAGCAGGGAAATAGCCGCCACAGTGCTTCCTATCACCAGCCCGATGAGCAGTGCAACATACTTTATCTCCTGGGCGCTGATATAGGCAATTGCCGGTATCAGTATTATCCAGCCGATAATGATGAATATGTTGAAGATATTTTTTTTAACAATTTCCACTTAAGCCAATTTATAAGAACACTATTTTAACAGCCATAGCGATAATTGTAAGCGCTATAAAAATGAGGATCAGCACCTGGTGAAGATGTTGGTCTATCGGCTTCTTTTTTGGTTGCATTTTCATATGAAACTGTGCATCATTATTTTTTTATTTAAACGGCCAATACTAAACTTTCCCCTGAACAGGAAACTGCATCCCATTTTTACCAGTATGCGGTAAGCGATAATGGAAAGCAGGATGGACGATGGTATGCAGATCAGCAGCAGTACTACGCCGTTGGTGATGCCTATCTGCAGCAGTGCCGCCCGCAGCGCCCCAAATATGCTGACATGCAGCAGGTAGATGTACAAAGAATAATGACCAATCACATTCAGGAATTGCAGCTTATGCAGCTTTGCCAACCACGACGACAGCATCATCACAAACAAACAGCCATTAAGCGCAATTGGCATCAGCAGGTACAGGTTCATTTGCTGGTGAAGCAGGTAATACCATTGCAGTAAACAAAAAACGGGTGTAAGCAACAGCAGGTTCACCGGGCTGGCTAACAGCTCCTGTATTTCTCCCCGGAAAAAGTAGGCGGCGGCAATATCACCAACAGCAAAATAGATATAATGCAAGGCGATATCATATAGCGTACTGCTACCTTGCACATAGGGAGCCACCCCCAGCAATACCAGCCCGATCAGCAGCTGCCAGCCTTTTTTTCCTTTAAGCAGCAGTGAGGTGAGCAGGTACAGTATGGTAACATTGAATAAGGCAAACAGGTACCACAGCTGATCCAGCGTTCTGGGCTGAAGAATAATATTCAGGAAATCCCTATGCGACCGCTCTGCGTTAGCGTATTCCGGAAAAAAGATCTGCAAACTGATCTGTATCACCGCCCAAAGCAGGTAGGGATACAACAATGTGTTCACCTTCGACATCCCAAAATTCAACGCGCCTCTTTTGGCAACACTTCTCCCGAAAAACAAACCTGACAACAGAAAAAATAACGGCATCCTGAAACTGTAAAGCATATCGTTTGTAGCCAGCACTCCCTTAGGCATAGATACGCCTGCTGCAACCAGGCCATAGGCCAAATGCCGGTAAACCACCAGTATAATGGCTATTCCCTTGGCATAGTCGATCCAGGCATAACGGGATTCGCTTTTTTCGGGGCGCAAACTAAATATGTCTTTAAAGATCAGGTGGAACATATTTAAAAATCAAAGCTCAATAAAATCTTCCTTTACATCATTCAAAACAACTCCCAGGAACTTATCGCCAAGCGACTCCAGAAATTCGGATGACTCCCGGTCGATCTGTTTCATTTTCAGATGAGATGAGAAGATCGCTACCACACCTTCTGCGTAGGCAGACAGCTCGCGGCTGTCTGTGAAATCATTCAGTGGCGCGCCTTCCATCAGTATATAATCATAATATTCTTTCAGTTGGGGCAGATAATTGAGCAGGTGGTTGGGAGGCAGGATCTCCGACGGCGTATAGTCGCCGCCTTTACAACCAATGATCTCAATACCCGGCGTTTCATAAGTAGTGGTAATTGCTTTTACCTTTTCGATGCTGAACTCTTCAGGCGGCACGGAGAAATATTCCAGCGTGGGCTTTGCTTCCATTTGCACACTTACATCATTGTTACAAAAGTTGGTGTCAATTATCAGCACTTTTTTATTGCTTAAGCTAAGGCTGTAGGCTACGGCCTGCAGCAGCGTGGTTTTACCCTGTTGCGGTTCGGTACTGGTAAAGAGAAATATCTTTTTACCACTGTTTTCAAGTTCATACCTGAGCTTACGCAACAATTCACGGAAAACATTTTGCCTCTTCAACCATTGCGCCTCGTCTGTTTTGCGCTGTAATATTTCCAGCAGTTTATATCGCTGAAGATTGGTATGATTGATAGTGGCAATCAGTTTCAGATTGGAACTGCGGTTAAATACGGAAGGCGATTTCAGCGAGTTGTCCATGAACTCCCTGAAGAGGATGCCGATACAGGAAATCATAAACACCGCCATGCCGGACATGCCCATAATTACCAACCGTTTGGATGATTCAGGTGTAAAAGCAGGTTGTCCTTTCAACGTTTGACGGAAGTTATCCTGCGGTACATTCCGGTTATCCAGTGCGGAACCCAGTTTTTCTTTCAGTTTGTTATATTCATCCTGCGCCAGTTCAACCTCCTGCTGCAGGGAAGTAACAGTAGCTTCTTTATTGGCATAGGAGCCCACAGAAGAACGGAGGTTGCGGATCTTTCCTTCCAGGGTACTGATGTTGAGCTTTGATGCGCTTAACTGTGCTTCTAGTGCATCCCGGCTTTGGATCAGCTCTTCACGGGTACTTACTTTACCGGTGGTACTGGAGGCGTCCAGCAGTACTTTCTGCAACCTGGCGCGCTGGGTTTTTATCTTTTCCGCCAGGGCATTATCAGTGGAGCCGGAATTTACGTACTGGTCGTTCAGGTCATTGATCTGTTTTCTCAGGGTAACTATTTCCCCGTTTGAATTGGAGTAGGTGGGTTTACCACTGGTTGCCTGCGACAGTTGTGTATTTATATTATTAAGAGATGCCTGCAGGTTGTTATAGTTGGCCCTTTCATCCGATACAGATTTTTCAAACTGTTTGATCAGGTCCCACTCGTTGCCACTGGCAGTTTCTACGTTTAATACGCCCTGTTGTGTTTTATATCCCCGGAGCGCTTCTACTTTTTGGTCCAGTTCCGCTTTCTTCTGGTTTACCAGCGCTTCAAATGTTTCCACGTTTTCAACAGAACGTTCTGAACGTGAGCTGCGGTAGAAGCGGATAAATTCTTTATAGAGGGTGTTAACGGTATAGGCCGACAGATCAGGGTTATCTGAATAGCAGATAATATTGATGTAGTCTGTACGGGAAAGACGTGCTGCATAAAGCATTTTGCGGATAGACTCAAAATCGTACCGGTATACTTTCATAAACTCCAGTACCTTTCTTTCGTCCGGCAGGGAAGAGGAGAGTATTTGCAGGGAGTCAATTTTCTGGCGGCAGATCCGCACAATTTCTTCTTTATTGGCACTGGTATAATGAGGATCTTTCAGTTCTTTTTCTGAAAGATGCCTGAATGGTTTGTTGGTAGTGAGATCATGTACTATAAGGTCGCAGGCGAGGAGTCCGATCACCAGCGGGGAGTTCATCGTTTCAATAACGTTGTCGAATTTAACGTCTGCTTCAAAAAGGTTCACATTTTCGTCGCGCAGCTTGATCTGTTCATTGGTGGTGAATCCGGTGGCCATCTGGGCGGTAGAGGCATACAGTTTGGGTTTGCCGATGGTAAAGGCAAATGCTGCCGCAACAGCGGCAATGGTGCTGAACAGAATCCACCATTTCTTTTTAAGCAATGCCTTTATAAAATACACGATATCCATATAGAAATTTTCCTTTAAGCTTTAATTGATACGCAGAGTGGGATATACATACATTACTGTATACCTGCCTTGTCCCGGCGTGGTGATTGGCATATCAGAGGAGATGGTAAAAAATGAGATAATGTCCGGCAAGATGCCCTACAATATATCAGGTTTTTGGCGAGGATGAGGTTAAGGGGAGATATCCGGGGAGCAAAGCTATCCTGGTATATCCGGTTATGGCTCAAAGGTAAAAGATTATATTAAAAGACACTTTATTTTTAAGCGAAACATAAAATTTAGTTGGTAACCGCTGTAGTTTTCCGGGTAAAGCGAATGTTTTATAAAAAAACCGTTCCGGAATGTTCTCCGGAACGGTCTTATTTTTATAATAATCATTTAGTTATAACTCAATTCTGCCTGACAAGTTTAACGCTCTTTGTTTCACCGGTAGACGAGGTAAGTTTCAGGAAATACACGCCAGGTAAGGTAACCGTGCGTTGGGTATTGATCCTGATCAGGTTCTTACCCTGCGGCACTTCTTTCCTTGTTTCGCTGTAGAGGCGTTTGCCGCTCAGGTCCATGATTTCAATGAGCATTACAGGTGCTGTTTTCTGCAGTGTCATATCAATCGCCAGGTTATCGATATACGGATTAGGATAAACATTCACCTCCATACTGCCTTTCAGCGTGTTGGTGGTTACGCCTATATTGTTACCAATTCCCATCACCTGGTTGTTGTTATTCAGGTTCTGGATGTTGGAGGTAGCTACTATTTCCATGGCATTCAGGTAACCTACCTGGCCGCCCGGAGGAATGCTGAGCGTGAAGGCAATTTCACCGTTGGCATCAGCAGTAAGATTGGTAAAGTCTGCTGTGTTGGCGGTATTGTTCTGTGCGCTCAGGGTTTTGCTTACACCGTTAATGGTGAATTGAGTGCTGCCGTTATCCGGCTGTGGCGCCCACCATTTACTGTTCGACAGGAACTTAATGGTGTAGGTGGTATTGGCGCTCAATCCTGTAAGGTGACCGTGCATCACCGGCGCTCCTGTAAAGAAGCCCGACAGTGAACCGAAATACAGGTATTCAGCCAGTACCACATCCGGGTAAATGCCACTGTTGTTACCGGTAGTGGCGCCTTCTATGCCTGCAGCCCACCATGTTTCATCGAAGTTCAATCCTACGGTAGTGGTTTGGCCCTGGTCGTTTTTCAGGTTAGAAGTGGCTCCTGTGATGTTGTTCCATGGCGCCGGTGCGGTATTATTGAGCTTGAAGTTCAAAAACAGTTTGTAGCTGCCGCTTGTATTAGGCGGCGGTGTTACCGTAATATTGAACGTAGCGGTATCGGCAGCGCCATAGGTATCTTTGGCAATAACTTTTACATTATTGTAAGTACCTGCATCGCTGATGGTTGGCGCTACGGAAAGTGATACGTTGCCGCCTGATTGTACCAGGGTCACAAAGGAAGGCAGGTTGACGGTGCTGTACGTAATCGGGTTGTTGTCCTGGTCTGTTGCCGTCACAGGGATATTCAGGCTGAAACCTGCCTCCAGGCTCTGGTTGGCAATGTCTGCTATTACCGGAGCGTGATTGACTGTTGGCGTTGTGGAAGTACCTGCCACTACTTCAATAGCATTGAGGTAACCTACCTGCCCGCCCGCAGGTACACTCAGTGTAAATACTATTTCACCATTTGCATCAGGGCTGAGGTTGGCGAAGCTCACCACGCTCTGAGAGTTGTTCTGTACATACAGGGTCTGGCTCACGCCGTTGATGGTGAACTGGGTGCTGCCGTTGTCCGGCTGCGGCGCCCACCATTTACTGCTGGAGAAGAATTTAACGGTAAATTTCTTACCTGCTTCCAGTCCTGTAATATGACCGGTCATGCTTGGCGCTCCGGAGAAGAAGCCAGGCAACGAACCGAAGTAAAGGAAGTCGTTGATCACGGCATCCGGGTACACACCGCTGTTGTTGCCGGTAATGGCGCCTTCGCCATTGGTAGCCCACCAGCTTTCGTCAAATACCAGGCTGGATGCAGTGGTTTGTCCCTGGTCATTTTTCAGGTTGTTGGTCACT
The DNA here is from genome assembly GCA_039593235.1 of Chitinophaga sp. Classification (GTDB taxonomy): domain Bacteria; phylum Bacteroidota; class Bacteroidia; order Chitinophagales; family Chitinophagaceae; genus Chitinophaga. The sequence continues at coordinate 10,341 of JBCNPS010000075.1, forward strand.
TTTCCGGTTACGTTATTCCATGGCGCCGGTGCAGTTGTGTTTTGTTTGATACTGATAAGCAGTTTATAACCGCTGGTGTCTCCACCTGCCGGTGCATTTACTGTAAGATTAAATACCGCTGTATCGCTGTTACCATGCGTATCTGTACCAATTACACCGATGTTGTTGTACTGACCCGCATTGTTGGTAGCCGGTGCCACCAGCAGGTAAGGAGCGCCTGGCGACTGATACACGGTAACAAACCCGGGAAGGTTATAACCGGTATAAGTGATCGCATCATTTTCAGGATCTGTTCCTGAAAGCGCTACGTGCAGGGTATCTCCGGCGGTTAATGTTTTATTCGGAATGGCCGCAATTACCGGTGGCTGGTTCACTACGATACTGGTATCGCCTGCTCCGCCTGCATTTATTTCCATCGCATTCAGGTAACCTACCTGTCCGCCTGCGGGTACGCTGAGCGTAAATTTGATTTCGCCGTTAGCGTCTGCAGTCAGGTTTTCAAATACCGCTGCATTGGTAGTGTTATTCTGAACGCTCAGGGTTTTGCTTACACCATTGATAGTGTATTGGGTGCTGCCGTTATCCGGCTGTGGCGCCCACCATTTACTGCTGGAGAAGAACTTGATAGAATAAGTTCTGTTGGTTTCCAACCCGGTGAGATGCCCGTGCATAGATGGTGCTCCTGAGAAGAATCCAGGCAGCGAACCAAAGTAGAGATATTGGCTCATTACCACATCAGGGTATATACCACTGTTGTTGCCGGTGGTAGCGCCTTCTGTTCCTCCTGCCCACCATGTTTCGTCGAACGACAAGCCCACGGCGGTGGTCTGGCCGTTATCGTCTTTCAGGTTGGCGGTAGCGCCGGTGATGTTGTTCCATGGCGCCGGTGCAGGGGCGTTCAGGGTAAAGTTAAGGAGCAGCTTGTAGTTTGGTGTTGGTTTATCCACCACGGTTAATACGAAGCTCCGCACATCAATACCACCCTGGTTATCCGTTGCCTGCAGCTTAACGGTATAGGTGCCTGAAGCGCCGTATCCCGGTTGCAGGGTAATTAAGCAGGTGTCGTTGTTGCTGGTTATTGAAGCAAAAGAAGGAATCTGAAGCGCTGTCCAGGTAAAGGTATTACCAGGGTTCTGATCATGCAGGGATACCTTCACGGTTCTCTGTGTACCTTCATCTACACTCCATCCTGCAACGGAATCTATTACCGGGGGATAATTATCATTTACGATGAGGTTAAACAATGCCGTATCCAATCCGCCATTGTTATCCTGAGCAATAACCCCAACGCCGTTATAAGTGCCCTGTTGCGCAACTGTAGGCGCCAGGTTCAGGGAAGTAACGCCGGCATTTTGCTGCAGGGTAATAAACGCAGGTGCGTTATAAAGACTGAAAGTAATGGCATCATTATCCGGGTCGGTAGCCGTTACCGGTATGCTTTGGGTAGTACCATAGCGGATGGTGCGGCTGCTGATATCAGCTATCACCGGCGGATTGTTCAGCGATTTTGCGATCACTGCTTTTGTGAAGGCAGAGTAACCGCCTTCTCCGTATGCCCTGATCTTGTAGTATACAACTGTGTTTGCAACGAGAGAGGAATCAGAGAAAGTTCCCTGTCCGGATGCCACAGGTCCTACGCTCTTCAGCACGCTGAAATGCAGGCTGTCGCCGAGGGAACGCTGTATTTCATACCCTGTTTCTATGGTACTGTTATCTGTCCAGGTTAATTTCACTACCTGTGTGGAAAGCGCCTGTGTAGCCAGGTTAGTAGGGGCTGCCGGAGGTAATGGTTTGGCCGCTGTTGTAGCATTTGCCACAGCAGTATAAGCGGATTCACCATAGAGGCCGATAGCCCTTATTTTGTAATAATAAGCAGTGGAGGCGTTCAGCGCAGTATCTGTATAGCTTACTGCGTTGGCAGCTGCAGTGGCAACAATAGTATAGGTGCCGCCGCTGCTGGTACTTCTGTATATTTCGAAGCCTGTTTCATTATTGCTCTTGTCTGTCCACGTAAGGTTCAGTTTACTGTAATTGTTTACAGCTACTGCCAAACCGGTTGGCGCTGTTGGCGCAGTACCATTTACAACAGAAGTATCAACAAAGGCTTCAGCAGGTATCAGTGTGCGGGTGGTGATACCGGCAGCGGTGCTGGTCCAGTATACGCCCATTGCGGAGCCGCCGCCGCCCTGGAAGTAAGTAACCGTAATAGGATACACGCCTGCGTTTACACTTACAGTACCTGATGCGTAAGCAGCCGCATGTGCGCCATCGTTGTTTACGGTAGCGGTAGCACTGTTGCTGTATGCTTTATTGAAATACAGCTTGCTGCCATCGTCGGAGTAAGTTTCAAATTTGTATGAGCCGGTAACCGGGATGCGGATATAACCTGTCCACATCACTGCGAAGTTGGTAGTAACGCCGGCAGGTGCAACGGAAAGATCCGGTACATAAGCCTTGCCTGTTTGGGCTGGCGTGAGATTGGTAAAGTTAGGCAGGTTACTGTAACTACCGGTATAGTACTTATAAGAAAGATTTGCCTTTTTGGTTCTTATTGTTACCTGGTTACTTGGGGTAGATGATTTTCCCGACACATCTTTCGACTTCACGTAGAAATTGTACAGTGTACCATCTGCAAGACCTGTTACAGTAGCGGTAAGCACATTACCTACAGACATTTTCAACACGTTGTTGGCGTAAATGTCGTATCCCGCGATACCTGCATCATCTGTAGCGGCCAACCAGTTCAGTATTACCTGGTTGTTGGTATAGCTACCGAGGGTTAAAGACGGAGGGGCAGAAGGAGCAGAGCTGTCGGACGCAGTGGTGCCTTTCACCTCTGCAGAGAGAGGACCTGCAGCATTGTCGTTTACAGGTCGTACTTTATAGAAATAGTCTGTATTTGGAACAAGATTATTGTCGGTAAATGTCACCACATTGGCATTGTTCCGTCCTACAAGTACGTATGGGCCGCCGGCCTGGGTAGCACGGTATACCTCAAAGTACTTTTCGTTGTAGGCAGGAGTAGCGTTTTCAGTCCACGACAATACAATCTGTGTTTTGGTGAAACTGTTCACAGCCAGGCTGCTGATAGCGTCCGGACCATTTACACCGGTGCTGTTTATAATCCGGAAAGTATCGGAATAAGTGCCGATACAATTTCCCTGTGTAGTTACCCGCACTACATAAGCGCCCGGGGTAGAAGTGGTTAAGGTATTGGTAGTACTGAGCACGGTAGTGCTGCCTCCGCGTATCCATTCATAACTAACGAGGCCGGAAGGAACCTGCATAGTGAGGCTGGTAGAGCCATCCGGAGCAGGGAGTACGTTACTGGCAAGTGCCGGAGAAGTGGTAATGGTTTGTTTGGGAGAAGCCGGCTTGTAGCTGATCACCAGTGGTACGGGCGACCATCCGGTCCATCCGTTTGGTAACTGGCCTCTTACGCGGTAACTGCCAGGCGTGGTTACCACAATAGAGTTGGAGGTACCGGTAGATATAGTGGCGCCGTCTTTCTGCCACTCATATTGCTGGAATCCCGGCGCTATACCAATGGTGATAGTCTGACCGGGACAAAAAGTTGAGGAGCCATATAATGGATAAGGATTAAGCCTGTTCGCCCTCAGCATGAAAGGCGCAAAGTCAGGTTCATTCCATGCGTCGATCCAGGTATTGTGTTCATCGTTGGGATAAGTAGTGAGCTTAAAGTTGGCGCCTGCCGCATTAATGAGGGCTACCACCTGGTTGGTGGTATAAGGCGCGGGGTTACCATCCAAACCGCCCTGGAAAAGCCACATCTGTGTGAACTTGTAGGTATCAATATGATTGCCGTAGTCAATGGCCATGGCGCTCATAGGTAAGGAGGCCGCTGTTAATTGCGGATAGCGCATGGTGAACTCCCATGTGCCCCATCCACCGCCGGACAAACCATTTACGATCAACCGGTCGGGGTCTCCTTTCGCACTGGTAACAATGGAATCTATCACCTCTTTTAGGTTATCGTAATCGTTGGGGCCCCAATAGCCGCCCTGGCTCTGGGGATAAATGAGATAGCCGTCGAACGTCCCGTTGTCAACGCGGCTGGCCCATGTTTGTCCTCCCCATAACAACTGAAATTCGTTATCATAGATGGTTCCTTTTTCACCTACGCCATGAAAGAACAGGTAAATGGGATACTTTTTCCCGTCGTTTACACCAGGGGCATAGGTTTTAGGGAATTTCAGGCGAAACGCCATGTTCTTATAAATGTAGGATTTATAAGAATCCGTATTGTAACTCATCCTGACAGTTCTTACCCATTTTGTGATCTTGTCGTACGGAGGATCAGCAGGGGGATTGGCAGAATTGTAAGTGACTACGGGGTCACTGGGGTTTAATGCTGTTTGAGCCTTTACTGCAGGTAGGCAGCAGAGCGCTAAAAGCATCAAAAGGAGCATGCGGTGTAAAGATAGATTCATGGACGTATATTATATATGTTATCCTACAGTTATTCGGTTGTTGCTGCAGGAAAAAAAGTATAAAAAGCACTGATCCGGGAAACCGGAAATACCTGTATTTCAGAGGAGATGGTAAAAATTAAATACGCTCAGGATATAATCCAAAGCTGGCGTGGCTTTATCGAAGGATGAGGTCTTAGGAAAAAAATGGCTGTAGGTAAATCATCAGTTCAATGATGGTGTATTTGTATTCTCAGCCCATTTGCGACAATTGGTTTTATTTATTCACCGCTAAAGTAAATAACTGGTTCTATATATTAAGATTTTTTTTGCAAACGGCGTTTTTTTGCTGGTAAACGCAAATTTTTATCGGGTGAAATAAACCGGCAACTGCTATTGAACTGCCATACTACGCTGCGCCCTTTCCCAAACGGCGGATTGCCGCTTCCTGAAAAAGCGTATGCAACCGATGTAAACGGCTACGTTCATAAATACAAAATAGAAAGGGATATAGAAATATTTGGCTTTGATCTGTTTCCTGGCCAGCAGGTAACCTGTAAGCGCCGCGGCATAAAAAAGTAACTGCAATATGCCACTGATCATATATATGGTACCAGCGCCCAACAGGATAAGAAGAATATTGGAAACCAGGGCGAGTAAAAGAGATAAAGGCGCCAGCGTCCAGCGTAGTACCCGGTGGGAAACATATTGCCAGGTGATTTTAGGATACCTGAAAGGGTTCAGTAAAGGCAGCAGCCTGCCCATCGACTGGAAACCGCCTGCACTGATCCGCACTTTACGTTTATATTCTTCCTGCAACGAGGCCGATGAAGTTTCCATAGCATAAGCTGCCGGCTCATACATCACGGTATAGCCTTTCATATTTATCCGGAAAGAGATCATGAAGTCATCCAGTATAGTATCTTCCTGCTGATGCTCGTACAGGCTGGTACGGATAGCTATCAGCTCGCCGGCGGCGCCCATTACACTATAAAGTTCCGCATCCCATTTCTTCAACAGGGATTCGTATTTCCAGTACATGCCTTCGCCCTGCGCTTCGGCGCCCCCGGTGGTAGGCATCACTTTCTTTTCGCCGGCCACCACACCTACCTGCCCGTCGGCAAAGCGCTGCATAAGCAGCGATACCGCGGCCGGGTTCAGCAGGGTATTGGCATCAGACAGTACCACAAAGGGTGTGGTTACAAATCCCATAGCGCGGTTTACCGCGGCCATTTTTCCCTTGCGCTGCGGGTCATATAATAACGTTATCTGCGGATGCTGCGAAATAATTTCATTGGTGTTGTCCGAAGATCCGTCTGTCACAAAAATGAACTGTATTTTCCCGGCAGGATAATCCATGGCCAGGCTGTTTGTTATCTTTTCCCCAATAAAATCTTCTTCATTATAAGCAGCTACGAGAAAGGTAACATCCGGCACAAATGCCGCAGTGCTGTTAGCTGGTTTGCGCTGCAGCAGCCGTTTTACGCGGATAACAAGATAGAGGAGCATACCATATCCTATATAACTATAGCATACAATAAAAATACTCAGCCAGAAGATCACAGACAAAATTGACATAGCGGACGATACTTTTATGGGGGTGCTGTATTTTCAATGCAAAAGTATCACAATTTGGATCATACACAATTGTATTTTTATATTGGATGTTTGTTTTATATCGTTTTTTGAGATGTTCGCCACCGTTTACAGTAAAAATTCTAACACTTACCCTCCAAATTAAGTCGTTTACCAAAAAAAGTATTTATGATATCCTGAAAATAATACTTTTGCTTCCATGTTCATCGGGTTACTAATCCGGCAACGAACATTGAAATGTAAAAACCATTTTTCCTCTCTCATATCCCCTTGCTAAAACCGCAGAAGGTAACTTACCTGACTAATAATTGACCACATCCCATCAAAAGCCTTCGGGAACTTGCATGTTTTTTTGCATGGCCCATATTAACGGTTTTAAGTAATTGTTTGTAAAGAAGGTATAAATGAAAAAGACAATTTTGATAATAGACGATAGTATGCCGATGCGTTATTTGCTGGAGGCACTTTTAGGAAAAGAATATTCCGTGGTTTCCGCGCAGGACGGCCTGGTAGCAATTACCTGGCTGCTGAAAGGGAACAAAGCAGACCTGATCATTACAGATCTGCAGATGCCGAATATTGATGGCTGGGAATTACTGGATTACCTGTCTGGCAGCTACCTTTACCAGGATACGCCGGTAGTGGTGCTTTCAGGGTTCTATCCCGAGAAAATAAATGATCTGTCAACAAAATATAACAATGTGAGAGAAGTGCTTCAAAAGCCTTTCGACCCGATGCAATTGTTAGATAAGGTAAATTTTATACTGGAAAAACAATTGACTGCTGCTGCTGTATAAAGTTATTGTCACCTACGAATACACTACTAATTTTTAACCGATGGATACCTTTACCCAAAATTCACTGCAGGTAGAAAGCATCAGAGGAACCGATACCGGTAAAAGCACATTGCTTTACGAAGTTCCGGATGCAGAAAGCATCTTACTTTTTGTAGGAGCACCGCATAAAGAAATGCAGGCTGAAAACAACCCCTTCAGATGCATAGTGACGGAGAATGTAGCAGATGCGCAGAAAGTGATCAACCAGTTGCAGCACATTTTTAAGAAAGTGCCCGCGGCTATTATTTACCGGTTCGATAGCGCCTATGAATCGGCTCTTTCGGAATGGAACACCTATTTTAAAACGCACCAGTTCCTTTGCTCTATTCCCTTTTTTGTATACACAGATAAAGGGTTTGATGAAATGAAGTCGCTGATGGGCAGGCATACTTTTATTGATGATATCATCACGCAGGAAGCATGGCAGGTGCTGGGTAATAAAATTGCCATCGTCAGTAAAGTAAAGCGTATGCGCACTTTCCCGGTATACCGGAGCAATACCCTGCGTACAAGGCTATACACCCGGAGGTTTTACAGCAACTTCCTGAAACGCTCGCTCGATGTAGCACTGGCAGGCGGCGGATTACTCATGCTGAGCCCTGTAATGTTGGTGATCGCTGCTTTGATCAGGCTCGAATCCAAAGGGCCCATATTTTATGCCGCCAAACGC
>JBCNPS010000076.1:0-17844 GCA_039593235.1 Chitinophaga sp.
GCGGATATCTTCTTTTCCAAATATCACGGCCTGCGGCGCCAGTGTATGGATGATCTTTTTCCATGCCTGGTAATTGTATTGTTGCCCGCCTTTGGTTTTGGGATGTGCGCCATCAAACCATACTTCGTAAACAGGACCGTATTCGGTCAGCAATTCAAAAAGCTGGTTCATAAAATATTCATTGTAATCGTCTGCTTCCACACTAAAGGTGGTTTTATTGCTGAAAGGCCGGCCGGGTACTTCCCTTGGGATGGTCCGTTTGGTGTATTTACTCAGGTTGCCGTACAGCCCTGTCGGCGATTCGATCTGGTACAGGTCTGCCGGCGACAAATAAATGCCCACCTTTAAGCCGTACTTCTTACAGGAGGCAACCAGGTTTTTTAAAATATCCCCTTTTCCTCCTTCGAAACCGGACGACATAATCCCGTGCCGGGTATACCTGCTTAGCCAGAGTACAAACCCGTCGTGATGCTTTACGGTCAGGATAACCATCCTGATACCAGCTGCCTTCATTGCTTCACACCACTGGTCGGTATGGAGTTCTTTCAGATCAAAGATCCGCGGGTCTTCTTTCCCGGTACCCCATTCCATACGGGTAAAAGTATTGGGGCCAAAGTGGATAAAGGCAATGAACTCATTTTCCAGTGCATGATACTGGTTAGCGGTAGGAACTACATGCGCCGCTTTGTTAATGATGGTTGCGTGATCATCGCCCGGCAGCACGGCAATGGTATTGCCGGTGGTTGTTTGCGTATTGTTTTGGGCCCACAGTAAACCTCCTCCCATAACAGTTACAAGTAACAGTAATATTTTTTTCATTGTTCAGCTTTTGAGAAATCTTAATATGTAGGCTGTTAATTTCTGTAAAGGAAATAATATTTCAGGGAAATAAATAGTTGTTTAATAATTTCTTTGTAGGAAATAATTATTCTTTTAAGGAAATTATATATCTTCATAAACTGATTGGCATTACGGCCATATGATCAGATAAGATGAATAAAAAGATAATGAAAACAACAATATCAAGGACAGGCCGCCTGGCCTTATTCAACGGGCCGGGAAAAGATTTTGAGTTGAAAGAATTTGATGTTCGCCCGCTGTTGCCCGGCGAATTACTGGTTAAAAATGTTTACACCACTATTTGTGGCAGCGATCTGCACACGTATTGCGGGTTCAGGAACGAGCCCTGTCCCACGGTACTGGGGCATGAAATTGTAGGAACGATCGTTGAAATGCATCCTGATCATCCGGCTGTAGACCTGAGTGGTAAGGAGCTAAAGCCCGGAGACCTTATTACATGGACCGTTTTTTCCAGTGATCCGGAGTCGGCTAATTCGCTGCGGGGCATGCCGCAAAAAGGGGATGATCTCTATAAGTACGGCCATGTACAGGCAGCAGGAACGGAGGTGTTCCATGGCGGCCTTGGTAGCTTTTGTATACTAAAACCCAATACCGGTATCATCAGTTTGCCGGGTGATATGCCATTGGATATCGCGGCAACGTTGAATTGTTCGGTGGCAACAGTGGCTGGTGCGCTGCGCCTGGCCGGTAACCTGGAAAATAAACGGGTGCTGATCACTGGTATGGGGCATCTTGGGGTTACCTGCGCCGCCATGTGCCGGGAAGCGGGTGCAACATGGATTGGCGCTGCTGATATTGCTGAGCAGCGACTGGAAGAGGCGCCTGGTTTTGGGGTAGATGAGGTATTTAATATGAATGGCGAGAACAGGCTCCTTTTAAAAATGCTGCAGGAGCGTACCGGCGGTAAAGGCATTGATGTGGCGTTCGATATGAGCGGGTCGCCCGTTGCCATGGAATTTGGGCTTGCCAGTATAGGCATCGGCGGATGCGCAGTTTGGGTAGGCGCCGTTTTTAATACACGCCCCATACAGGTAGACCCTGAAAGGATTATCCGGAACCTCATTACCATCAAGGGCCTGCATAATTACAACTTCACCGACTTCCGGAATGCTTTTGATTTTATGAAGCGCAATTGGAATAAATATCCTTTCAGCAATGTGGTGGAAAAAGAATTTGAACTCATACAGGTGAAAGAGGCGTTTGAATACGCCCTGGTTAACAAACCGCTTCGCGTGGGAATTAAAATGTAGTAAACAATGTTTCCCGCGGGGCTTATTTCCCCCGGGGAAATTTATCAGTAATATTAAATCAAAAAGAAAATGATCAGGATGGTTGTTTTTGATATGGCCGGAACCACAGTAAATGAAAACAATGTGGTATACAAAACATTGCAGCAGGCCATTAATGAGGAGGGGTTTCAGTTTACCCTGGAACAGGTACTCGAGGTGGGCGCCGGGAAAGAGAAACTACAGGCAATTGTGAGTGTACTTGAAACCTTTGCAGGGGTGCAGGATGATCAGCTGGCCGCGCGGATCTTTTCCAGGTTCAAAACGAGTCTGTCGGCCGCCTATGAGGCGTTGGATGTACAGGAACAGGCGTATGCGCAGGAAGTATTTCATTCCTTGCGCAGTAAAGGTATAAAGGTAGTACTGAATACCGGGTACCAGTACGACACCGCTATTGGCCTGATTGAGAAGCTGGGATGGAGCCGGGGAAAAGATTACGACGGACTGGTAACAGCTTCTGACGTTAATAATAACCGCCCTTACCCGGATATGATCATTTCAGCGATGAAACAGTTCGATATTACCGAGGGTAACCTGGTAGCAAAGGTGGGCGATTCTACTATTGATATCGAAGAAGGAAAAAATGCAGGCTGCGGATTATCTATCGGTATTACCACCGGGGCGCATACAGAAGAACAGTTGAAAACCGCTTCACCGGACCGGATCATTCATAACCTGAAAGCATTGATTCCCGTATTGGAATCCTATACAGCGTAAATAAAAACCCCGTACTTCATTTACGAAGTACGGGTTATATTTAACAGCTGGCAGTTATCTGAATATTTCTGTAACAGGCTTTCCTACCCATACCTGTGGTATAGGTAATTTGAAAATACGGGCAATGGTAGCGCCGGTATCGTAGGTCATCACACTGCTTTGCACTTCATGATTTACCTTGATACCAGGGCCTTTAAAGATCCAGGGAATTTCCATTTCATTCATGGAAATGGAACCATGTCCTTTGTTGATGCCGCCATGATCGGCAGTGAAAATTACCACCGTGTTTTGCTCAATGCCTGCATCGCGAATGCTTTATAATATTTCATCAACATGTGTGTCTGTACGTTCTACGGCGGCGTAATATTCAGGAGTGCCGTGGCCTGTCTGGTGTCCTACGCTGTCTACATCGTGCAGGTGTATAAAAAGGAAAGTAGGTTTGGAAGATTTGATATAAGCGGTAGCCGCTGCAGTTACAGCAATATCGCCGTCGCAATTTTGATCTTTGTTTACAGCCGCTTTGGGAAACAGGTAGCCAATACCCTCCCATTCGTAAATAACGCCTATTTCGCTTTGGGGTTGCGCTTTCCGCAGCATGGAGTAAATATTGGGAAACATATTGTTTTCATCCAATACCCTTGCCGGAAGGTCCGGTTTTTTACTACCCCAGGTGGTATATCCATGTAACTCCGGGCCGGCGCCCATTACCATGGATGCCCAGTTGGGAGCGCTGGAAGAAGGGAGCACGGTGCGGGCGTGAAGCGTCCAGGAGCCTTCCTTCATCATCTGGCGGAGATTGGGAACCCGGGCCTGTTGGAAAGCATAGGCGCCGAATCCGTCGGACCCGATCAGGATAACATGCTTAATTTTTGACTGCGCCTGCGTTTGGCGGATACTCATGCAAAGAAAGCACAGGAGAATAAATGTTGTAAAGTGGAATCTCTTCATATTTTCTATTTCCTATAAAGATAAATATATTTACTATTAGGAAATATATTTTCTCAAAAGGAAATAAAATAACAGGGACTTTACTTTTCCAGGTCGCCGAATAAGTACATTACGAGTAATCTTACAGTTGTATTTTTATGATTAACCGGAACGTGCGCAATATTACCATCAAAGAATAAGGCATCGCCTTCAAAGAGATCAAAGGTTTTATCTTCCAATTGATATTGCAGTTCACCGGATAGTACATATACAAATTCAAACGCAGCGGTGGTTACCTGGTTCCGGTGGGAACCGGGGAGTAAGGTGAGCAGGGAAATCTGGAATGCGCCTCCGTCGAAGTTCGATTCCAGCACTGACTGGTATTGGAATCCTACAGCGCCTTCTTCTTTTTCATAAACTGAAAAGCCATCCTTCGGGAGATATACATAGCCGGGAAAGCTATTCTCTGCGCTTAATTCTGAAAAGAAAACTTCCGGCGTAACGCCCAGCTTCTGGATAATAGTGAACAGGGTGGGGATGGTTGGCAGCATCCGGCCGTTCTCTATTTTGGACAACAGGGCGGATTTAATACCGGTTACACCGGAAAGGTCAAGGAGTTTCAAGCCTTTCTCTTTTCTGTATTTCCTGATAAGCCCGCCAATTTTATGATAAATCAGATGTTTGCCATCTGCAGGTTCCTGGTTCATGAACTTAACAATTAATTAAAATCACGTTATGAAAAATTACGGATAGGAAATTTAATTTCGTATCAGGAAATTAGCTATGTCCGTTAAAGGCCGAAAATAATATAATTGCTTCACAAGTGTCCTGGAAAAAATCCGGTCTGTTTTAATCTTACTACATCGCATGGCATCTACATTAAAAAGTAAAAATAAGCCGGATAAACGGTGGGAAATGCTGCTGCTTACCATGTTTTGTTACCTGTTTTTTTATACAGGGCGCCATAATTTTGGTTGGGCGGCGCATCAGCTGGCAGAAACATTAGGAGTATCTTATGAAAAAATAGGATGGATCAGTTTTGCCATGCTGATCGGGTATGCAGCGGGGCAGCTGATCAATGGTAACCTGGCGGATCGCTTCAGTCCCAAACACATGATCGCAGTAGGCGGCCTCCTGTCGGTTTTAGCCAATGTGCTCATCAGTTTTTCGGATTCCTTTACGGTTATCCTGGTCCTTTGGTCGCTCAACGGGTATTTCCAGTCGATGGCCTGGGCATCCGGCAGCAGGATCATTTCCAACTGGTGGCATGATGGCGATCGTGGGCTGGCCTTTGGGTTATATACCATGGCCGCGGGTTTGTCGTCGGTAATTACCTATCTCTTTTCCATATTACTGATTGGCGAAAGCTGGAGGAACCTCTTCCGGATCCCGGTATTGTTCCTGGCCATGGCAGTGGTTATCTTCTTCATTTTTGTGAAAAACGGCCCTGATCAGCCTAAAGAAAAAGAGTTGCATACAACGTCCCCGCAAACCGGTTGGTGGGAAGGATACCGGCATGTGCTGCAAAACGGCAAATTCCTGGTAGTGTGTCTTTCGCTGGGTTTCCAGAGTATGGCAAGATATGCCTTGATCTTCTGGATCCCGCTTTACTTCATCGGAGCCGGCAACACCAATGCAGCCCCCGCGTTGTGGATTAGTTTGCTGTTGCCCATAGGCATGGCCATGGGAGCGGTTTCTTTTGGATTTATTTCTGACCGGGTTTTTGCATCTAACCGGATTATTTCCATTTGTATAGGTATGTTGATGTGCAGTGTGGTGGCCCTGTCGTTGTATTTTGTGCCTGTGAAAAGCAATATTTTACTATGCCCCATGGTATTTTTTGCAGGGTTTTTCGCGTATGGCCCCCAGGCCAATTTCTGGCCGCTTTCGCCTGAATTGCTGGGGCAGCGCTATGTAGGCACCGGAATCGGTATAATGAACACGGTAGCTTATCTTTTTGCCGCCATCGGCGAGCCCCTGATGGGGAAAATAATAGATACCACCGGTAACAGGAGCGTGATTTTCCTGGCGGTGGCATTTATATCGCTGTTAAGCGCCTTAACAATTATCCTTACCCCGGTTGCTCAACCGCGGTTAACCGATTCCTGAAAAGAGTATTTTAGACCAGATACCATTTCTGGTCTAAAAATATTTTACCTTTGTGAAGATGAAGGAAGATACTTTCAGGCAACAGGTGTTAAACGCCGCGCAAAAACTTTTCCGGAAAACGGGGTTGCATAAGGCAACCATGGAAGACGTAGCCCATGCTGTTGGCAAGGGAAAAAGCACCTTGTATTATTATTTCAGGAGCAAAGAAGAGATCTTCGATGCCGTGCTGGAAATGGAAATCAACGAAATTATTCTCGAAACAATTAAAGCCGTTAATAAAGCAATAGGCCTGCAGCATAAGCTGCGGGCTTTTTCATGGGTAAAATACCAGGCCATGCTTGGCCGGAAAGCCTTTTCCCGCACGCTTGAACTGGGTATGGATGCCGATGAACTGTATCAATACGCCCAAATCAGAAAAGAGGCGCATTTACGGTACCTGGCAAAAGAAAAGGCGGTTATGCAACAGCTGTTTATAGCCGCTATGGAAAAAGGGGAAATGCGCAGGTTACCGGATGCGGAACTGGACCAGGTGATCATGATCTTCCTTTCTTCTTTAAGAGGGCTTACCAGGGAAAGCCTGCTCCACGAATCTGTAGATAACCCGGCTGCAGCTATAGATACCTTCTGCCGCCTGGTGCTGCATGGATTGGTGAAGTAGATTTTTTTTATGCTTTTTTCGACTGAAAATAGATTTTGGTCCAACTAAGCGATTTTTTCAGGGCAAAGTCCCTGTAGTGCAGATGGCAGCTGCTCCGCACATGCGTGGCAGGGTAATTGGTTTCGTCATAGCAGGCTATTCGTATAAGTTTCCCTGAACAGGCCGGTGGTTTATGAAACAGGATGAGTCAAACAGCCGGAATTGATTAACGGGTAAAGAATAATAAATATAAAAAGATGAAAGAGCAACTCACAAACACAGCGCTCCTGGTGATGGATATGCAGGAGCAAATGCTGAAAGGATTGCCGGAGGCAGGTCCTTTGATAGAAAAAACAGCCAAAGCGATCAGTGATGCACGGAACAACGGAGTGCCGGTTATTTATGTGGTGGTAGGCTTTCGTAAAGGTGCGCCGGAAATCAGTTTTCGTAATAAAACCTTCAGTGCAAGGGCGGCAACCCTGAAGCAAACGGATATGCAACAGTGGATGAAAATAGAGCCTCTCCTGGCCCCTGCGGAAAATGAGGCGGTGGTGGTAAAACGCCGGTACAGTGCGTTCACAGGCAGCGACCTGGAGGTACTGTTGCGGGGTATGAACATTCATCACCTGGTTTTGGCGGGTGTGGTTACCAGCGGTGTGGTACTCTCCACCCTCCGTGAAGCGGCAGATAAGGATTTTCAGCTTACCGTGCTTTCAGACGCCTGCCTGGACCGTGATCCGCAGGTGCATACTTTCCTGGTGGAGAAGATTTTCCCTCAACAGGCGGAGGTAACAACTGTGAATGCATGGATCAACGGGAAGTAGATACATTTCCACGCGGCAAAAGGGCCGGTATAGCAACGCCTGGTTCTTTTGCCATCCGATAGCCGGATGTTAAAAAAAAGGGACTATTTTGCAGGTTGATTCAGGATAAATAGTATTAATATGTCTACAGGTGAAAATGTAAGTGCCGGCTTAAACGGAGATCCATATGAAAATTTTCGTTCATTGTTACAGCAATCCGTGGTATTCCCCACTGAATATACTTTTAAGTTCATTATCAAAGCAGATAAGGACAAGATAGCAGACCTGAAGTCGATGTTTGCCAATGCGAAGGCCAGTATCAGCGAAAACAGCTCCTCCGGTGGGAAATATAAATCATTTACGGTACAGGTGCTTGTCCGGGATGAGGAAGAGGTGATCGCCTACTACAAGGAAGTGTCAAAGATCGATTCAGTGATCATGCTGTAAAACCGGTTACCGGTAAAAGCGTTTATGAACGAATTGTTATAATATTGACATTTTTCGATGTATTGTATCGCGATTAAATCTTATTAAGTAATTTCGGCCAGTTACATATAAACTATATTCAAATTTATGAAGCAATCAGTACCTGCTTTTGCCCTGCTGCTCACGCTTGCAGCATGCGGTGGAGCTTCGACCGACCAGGCGAAGACCGAAGAAAAGAAAGAAGCCGCTGTAGCCACAGGCGTAGCTTATGTAATTGACACTACAACCACAGCTGTTCAATGGCGCGCTACCCACAAAGGTGGATTTGCTCCACGCTTTGGTAGTATCAAAGTAACCGATGGCAGCCTGAACGTTGAAAACGGCGCCGTTACCGGTGGTAGCTTTAACGTAAACCTGGGCAGCCTGGCAGTAGATCCGGCTTCTGTTACTGAGCCTGATAAAAAGCCGGCCGACCTGGAAGGACACCTGAAAAGTCCCGATTTCTTTGATGTGGCCAAGCATCCGCAAGCCAAATTTGTTATTACATCTGTAGCGCCTTTCGACAGCACCAAGGAGAAAAGCCTGCTGCCTGGCGCCACTAACCTGATCAGTGGTAACCTGACGCTGAAAGACAGCACCCTGAACATCACTTTCCCTGCACAAATCACTGTTAGCGAAAACGACGTTACTGCAAATGCAAAATTTGTGATTGACAGATCTTCATGGGGTATCAACTACAAAACTGAAGGTAGCCCTGAAAACTGGATGATCAGCAAAGACGTTGAAATTGGCTTCAGCCTGAAAGCAGCAAAGAAATAAGTTGCTGACTGTAAGATGAAAAAAAAGCAGCCGGGTATCATTACCCGGCTGCTTTTTTTACCTACTTCTTCACCGGTAACCATACCTTATACGCAGCACCTGCTTCCCTGTTTGCCAACGCATAAAAAGGAATGGCTGTAAACGGCGTTTCACCTGCAGTTTTACCGGTAATAATATTCACTCCTCCCAGTAATGCCGGTCTGAATAACAGTTGCAGCGGAACATCTTTCCTTATTGCTATTTTATCAGCATCCTTATTGTCAACACTTTCTATGCTGTAAATAACCGGCCCGGAAGCAATGGCTGCTTTCCCGCTGATGGTTTTCACCGAATCATTGGGGAAAATAAGCCGTGGCTGCATGGGCAGTTGTATGCTGATAACATCTCCTTTTTTCCAGCGGCGTTTAATGGAAACATATCCCTCCTTTGGTTGTACAGCTACCTGTTCACCATTTACCTGCAGGGTAACCGGTTGTGCAACTGCTGAATGATAAAGCCCCAGGTGATTTTCCACACCCTGCGCCCAACCGGGGATGCGCACGCTGATGGTGAACAGACTTTCCTTGCCGGGAGTTACTTTTATATTCGATACTCCCTTCCACGGATATTGTGTTTCCTGTTTGAGCGCTATGTTCCCCTTATTGCCAACAGCGCCTTTATATTCACTTCCAATAAAAAGATTCACATAAATACCGGCGCTGTCTGAGGCATAAATATAGCCAGGCAAGGCGGATACCAGTTTAAGGAACATCGGCGGACAACAAGGACAGCTATGCCAGGCCCACCGTTTATGATCATGGGCAATCAAAGGGTTTTCATAAAAATAGTGATCACCGGATTGGGATACGCCTGAAAGCAGGTTGTTGTAGATCACTCTCTCAAATTCATCCATGTACTTGCCGTTGCCAAGCAGTTGGTTCATCCGCTGACTGAAGAAGGCCGACCCGATAGAAGCACAGGTTTCCAGATAAGCGGATTCCGGCAGGAAATAGTCGGGGCCAAATTTTTCCTGGTCGGCAATAGCGCCTTCGCCACCTGTAATAAACATGCGCTTGCCGGTCATGTTGTTCCAGTAATTACCGGCAGTATTAATATAACCGGCTTCGCCGTTTTCCAGCGCCATGGCCGCAATGCCGGTAGCCAGCAGCGTGGCCCTCACGGCATGCCCTTCTATTGTTTGCTGCTCAAAAACGGGTAAGTGATCCTGGTTATAAGCACCGTCGCTTTTGCGGGCATGACTGCCATCTTTCTTCCCGTAATTGCCACGGTCTTCGATCCAGAACCGGGCCATGCTGTAGTATTGACCTTCCTGTACAGGTGCGCTCATTTTTTGTTTAAGCGCAGGTTCATTTTTGAACAGCTGGTACAATTTCAGCAATGCTTCTTCCGGGCCGGCATGACCGGGAATGATATTGGGCTTGGGAGATGGCCCCATTTGCGTGCAGATGTAATTGCTGAGTTTTACGGCCACATCCAACAGCGTGATTTTTCCTGTTGCCTGGTAATAATGCACCGCTGCTTCCATCAGCATCCCCGCATTGTATACATCATGCTGCCATTTATCATCCCCGCCATTGGTTCCCCAGCGCTGATCCGGCCGGTTCAGGGTGGTGTAGGTATTGATATAGCCATCGGGATCAACCGCCTGCGCGGCGGCGATCCGGCTTATATAAGCGTCTATTTTATTTTCGAGTTTTTTATCGGGGTATTGCCTGAGCAGGTCAGCTGCGCCCCTGATGGTTTCGTATACCAGCCCGTCGTACCAGGGCGGCCCATCAAATTCTTTGGTGTTTTTATCACCCCGGGCCACCCGGTCAAAGTTCAGGAAAGCATTCCTTGTTCTGCCGGTTTGCTGTTTTTCTTCTATAAGATCTTTCCTGTCGGGTTCATATTTACCTTCCAGTTTATCGAATACATCATACACGGTTTTAGTGGTCCATGTTTTGAATTTGGGCGACCAGAAAGCATCCCGGATGCGTACTTCAGACAGCGATGCCGGTTGCAGTATATGCGTTTGCGTTAGAGGAGCCTGTGCCTGTAGCCGTACTGCCGGTATCAGTAACTGGTATATAAAACAGGTAAGAACGAGTTGTTTTATGCGGATACCTTTTTTCATTATTTGTTTTCTTTGATAAAGTGAAGCACTGTCCATAAAGCCTCTTGCGCAAAATTGCGTAAATTAACGGACACAGGTATGCACTATCTTAACCTGAAATTGCACAGGATTGATAAATGCGGAAATGCGGGAATTTTGAGTATCTTTTCCCGGTAATCTGTTCCGTTATGAAGCTGTACAAGGAAAATATCGTTTACTCATCTGGGATCTTTGTTGTTAAGGAAGAACATTTTACTGTTAATGAATTTCCGTTGCATTATCATGCAGAGTATGAGCTGATCCTGGTGCTTACAGGAAGCGGAAAGCGCTTTGTGGGCGACAGTATCGCAGAGTTCTCTTCCGGCGATCTGTGTTTTTTCGGTCCCAATCTTCCACATACTTATAGTAACAAACATTTATCGGGTAGCCGGGAAATTCACCAGATAGTGGTGCAGTTTGATGAAAACTTCCTGGGGAAAGGTTTTTTTGATAAGCCGCCATTCAAACAGATCAGGGCATTCTTTGACCAGTCTGTACGGGGATATAATTTTACAGGAGATACATTAAAAGAAGTAAGCGAGATGATAAAATCGCTGGTGAAACTGGGAGAGCCGGAAGTGATCATCCGGTTGCTGGCTATCCTGAACAAACTGTCGAAGTCGTGCGAGTTTGAGTTATTGTCCAGCCGGGGATTCAGCAGTAAACTGGATCATGTTGAATCTGAAAGAATGGGGAAGGTGTTTGACTATATGCTGAAGCATTTCAGGGAAGAGATCTCGCTAAATAAAATTGCTTCAGTGGCATGTTTATCACCTGAAGCATTTTGTCGGTATTTCAAGAAATATACCCGCAAAACATTTTCAGAGTTTTTGATAGAAGTGCGGATAGGACATGCCTGTAAATTGTTGCAACAACACATGCTTGGCGTGAACCAGGTGAGTATTCAATCCGGCTTCAATAATATTTCCTATTTCAACAGGAAGTTTAAATCCATGACAAGGAAAACGCCGGTGGAATACCAGCGGGCGTTCTCTGATAAAACCAGTGGTGCGGAGGTAGCAATATAAATCGCCATAAATAAAGGGGGAGCCGCAGATTCGGCTCCCGTTGTCATTATAGAATACCAGTTACCGGGAATGAAGAAACGCGAGTGTCTCTTCTGCTTTGTAAAGTTCCCGGGCCGTGTAGTGAAGACTGAGCTGATGTGCTGCATTCATCTTTTCCAGTTGGAGCAATTCTTTTACGGGTATTACCATACTTAAGTCGGAGCCGGTGGCATTGGCAAACGACCATTTTTTCAGGGTGTTGCCGTTCTCATCTTTCAGGAGGATATTCCGGTTGGTGCCTGCTCCCTCTAAAGCACAGTGTTTATAAATGATATGCAACTGATCGTCAGCGCTTGCCTGACCCAGTTGCAATACCCTTAAATTCAAAGGTTGGTTCACCGATTGTTTCAGGATAAGTTTTTTGTTTAGATAGATCTCATAACTGTCGAGCCCTACTTTGGGCGTGAAGCTGAATGCGGTGAAGCATAGCGTTACCAGCATACACATGGCGATAAATGTGCGGTTGAATGTTCTGCGTTTCATAATAAGTAATTTTAAGTGAAGAATGTTTGTCGGATCCCTGGTAACAATATTAGGAGAAAAGAAAACGACGCAGAAAATTAGTAGAGCAGCAAACAAAATAATCGATGAATGAAAAGGAGCGCGATATCATCCTTTTTTATTGTTATCTTCCTCTACTATTTCTGCTGTTGGTAGATATTATTTTGCGGGGTAAGCGCTTTTATTTTCTTTTATGATGAATGATATGAAAATGGAGTTCCTGGATAAACCGCTTCAGCTGCCGTTTTCAAAACGCAGTGTTTCCTTAAGGCATGCCCTGGTGCATGGCGCTTATTGGGTGCTGATCACCGGGTTCTTTATATATGAGAAAAGGTATCTTATATATAAAGCCAATATGCCTTATTTTGTAGCCTGTGTTACTGTCCGGATTGCATTGCTTATAGTGATCGCATATCTGAACCTTCATTACTTTTTACCCCGGTACCTGTTGAAGAAACGTTACCTCGCCTATTTTACCGCTGTTGTTATTTCCGTACTGGGATACCTGGCTGCGCAAAGCCTGTTCGATTATTACCTGTATGGTTATGTAGTGGGACCAATGCGTAACAGCAACCTGATGGAATCATTATCGTACAACTTCTTCAGCACCTTATGGTATATCGGTTTGATGCTGGCCCTCAAACTGAGTATGGACTGGTATGGGCAGCAGCTTATGATCCAGAAGATCACGGTAGAAAAACTGAATGCCGAAGTTAATTTTCTTCGTGCGCAGGTAAATCCTCATTTCCTGTTCAACGCGTTGAACAACCTGTATGCACTAACGCTTAAGCAATCGGCGCTCGCGCCGGATGTAGTGCTGAAGCTGTCTGATATGATGGAATACATGTTGTACGACAGTACGGATGCCAGGGTTTTGTTGGAGAAAGAAATCACTTACCTGAATAATTACATTGAACTGGAGCGGCTCAGGTTTAGTGCAGCATCCGCCATTGTTTTAAATATAGATGCAGAACTAAACGGCGAGGAAATTGCGCCCCTGTTATTATTGCCTTTACTGGAGAACGCATTCAAACACGGACTTAGTAAACAGGTGGAGAACAGCTGGATGAACGTGCATATCACACTGGATAAAACGATACTGACGGTCATGATAGAAAACTCAAAACCGGCTGCCACAACCCGTAAAAGTAAAGGGGGAATAGGGTTGGATAATTTACGGAAAAGACTGGAACTGCTTTATCCATCCAGGTACCGGCTTGAATTTGAAGACAGGAAAAACTCCTTTCTCGCTAAACTGGTAATTGAATTGTAAACCGTGTACCATGTTGAAATTTGTTATTGTAGATGATGAGCCGCTTGCGCTTGAAGTATTGGAAGGCCACCTGAAAAGAATGGATGACATAGATTCCGTTGTGCCGTTCGGAAATGCAGCAGCTGCTTTGCGGTACCTGGAAAAGCATTCCGCCGATGTATTACTGCTGGATATTGAAATGCCGGAAATGACAGGCATTCAATTCCTGAAAGCATTATCCAATCCTCCACTGACTGTTTTTACCACCGCCTACCGTAACTATGCTTTTGAAGGCTATGAGCTGGGAGTGATAGACTTCCTGCTGAAACCTGTTTCCTTCAACCGTTTTAGCCAGGCAATTACGAAGATCAGGGAGTTCCTGGCATTGAAAGCACAGCATACAAATATTGAGGATGTTCCCGGGGAAGGCCATCCTGATTTTATTTTTGTTAAAAGCGGGGTACAGCGTATTAAACTGGAGTTTAATGAAGTTACGCATATACAGGGGCTGAAAGATTATGCGATCATTTATACGCAGGGAGGAAAGGTATTGTTGAAAGGATCTGTTAAAGCGATGCTGAACATCTTCCCGCAAAACCGTTTTGTGCGGGTGCATAAATCCTTTATTGTAGCTATTCAGAAAATAGTACGTCTTGAAAGGAACCGTATTGTACTGAACGGGCAGCAGATCCCTATCGGGAGAAATTTTAAGGATCACCTGGAGAAGATACTGAACAGCAGGTAAGGTTGTGAGTTGTATTTAGTAATTTCGGTGATAACCTGCTAATATGGAACAAACAAAACAATCGGTGATCACACTTGGTTCCGGCCAGGGACAGCACCTTTCAATGGCTGGCGGCAACTACCGGATACTCATAACCGGGAAACAAACCGGTGGCGATTTTGCCACCATCGAGATGCTGGTGCCGCCCGGAGGTGGCCCCGGGCCTCATGCACATCCTGATTTTCATGAATCCTTTTATGTGGCCGAAGGAGAAGTAGAGGTACAATCAGAAGAGGGAACCTATACAGCAACGCAGGGCGCTTATATTGTAATACCCAAAGGCGGAATGGTACATGGCTTCAAAAACAGGTCGGCTAAGCTGGCAAAGCTGCTTTGTACGGTGGCGCCATCGGGCCTGGAGGAGATGTTCCTGGAACTGGGTGTACCGGTGGCCCCGGGTGAGTTTTTGCCACCGCCTGAAATGGATGACGCCGGGAGGAAGAAGATGCAGGAAGTGGCGGAAAAGTACGGGCAGCAACTGTTCCCGCCTGATTACTTTACCCGGCCGGCAGCGAAAGGTTAATAATGAAAGATATTCACACCAGCGGTTAAACAGTGCCGGCCACTAAAAATTCTTCGCCGCTTGCGGGGCTGAACCCGTCTGTTCTCCCGGTAAAGTAGCGCTCCGCAATATTGCGGGACGATACAATTGCCGCTTCTTTAAAGCCTGCTTCGTGTGCCAGCGCCAGCATTTCTTCCGGGGAAAAAAAGCTGACGAAAGGTGTGCCGGCTGCACGTGCACCTTTTTCCGATATCTGTTGCAGTGGTTTGTCTTCTTCTTCCATCAGATCTACAGGTAAATAAAACGTCATAGCCAGTTTTGAGCCTGGGGCAAGCGTTGCAATTTGCCGCAGGGTGTCAAGGATCGCTTCCCTGGTAAGATAGAGCGTAACGCCTGTACAGGCTACCACGGCCGGCTTGCTGGTATCAAAACCCGCATTGATCAATTGTTCCCACCAGGAAGAAACTTCAAAGTTGACCGAAACAAAATGCAGCCATTCCGGAACGCCGAAGCCGAGTTCCTTTAACCGCTGTTGTTTCCACGTTTGAGTACCGGGTTGGTCAATTTCAAATACCTGCAGTTGAGATGCAATGCCGGGGTGCCGTTGGGCAAAGGTATCCAGCCCTGCACCCAGGATCACATATTGCCGGGTGCCTAGTTCATATTGTTCCTGTACCATATCTTCAATAAACCGGGCGCGGGCCACCATAGAAGCGCGCAGGCGTTTTGTAAAGTCCGGGTGCATATCGGGGCGTTGCTGCCAGTCTTCATCCGGTGCTACCAGTTTCAGGCCTATTTCATCTTCAATAATATGCGGCGCTACGTCGAGCTGAACATGCAAAGCTCTCCATAGCGCTGTGCGTACGGCGGTATTGTCCGGTGTTGCTTTTTTATCCTGTGTCATGTATTATGGTTTGATGATCATTATACTATAAGAAGCGTTACTTTTTTGCGTGCAAATCAATGGTATTGCCTTCCGTATCTTCTATCAGCGCAATAGATCCGAAGTCGCCTATATGTAGCTTAGGGGGGAGTATCGCATTTTTCATCTTCCTGCAATTTTAAAATCAGTAATACGGCAAAATTAATCATCACCGGTTGGGCGAAATTGTAAAAAACCGACAGGCGCTTTATAAATCCCATTCAGGGAAGCCGGGCATTCTTTCAATGGCATTGCGCTGATAAATACGCGGACTTACACCCGAAAATAATTTGAAATCGCGGATAAAATGGGATTGGTCGAAGTAGCCCAGTGAATAGGCAATGTCTGTAAGCGAGCGGAAGCTGCCCTGCCGTAAAAGTGACAACGATGCCTGGAAACGGCAGATGCGGGCGTACAGGATAGGAGTAATGCCAATATGAGCCAGGAACAGGCGTTCCAGCGAGCGCTCCGATAAATTCAGCTGGTGTAAAACATCGGGCAGTCGTTTGCCCTGCTGCAATGCTGCCGTGGCAAAATGCAGTTTGGGATTGTTGTTATTGTAACGCTGTGTTTGAGTGATCAGGAATTGAGAAAGGCAGGCAACCTGTTGCTGCACAGAAGTACAATGGAGCAGTTGTTCACATAATGATGCTTTTGTAAGATGACTGATGCAGGTATGTTGATCGGTGAGTTCATTTGCATTTAATCCAAACACCTGTTTAAGCGCCGTTGGCTCAAAGTTGACGCCAACGGTGCGAAAGTTACCGCCGCCCTGCAGTTGTCCATACTTCCTTGCCTGCCCGAATACAAATAACTGTGGCAGGCGTTCTCCTTCAAAACCTGTGAACAGTGAAGGGTTTTCCTGGAAAACAAGTCCGGGTGAACCATTACTCATTACTGTAAACGACTTTTGCGATACACTGGCAGTTGGGTTTTCCAATACCCAGAAGTTGCGCACGTAATTTTTGAGTGCCGGTGGAGGTAGTATTATCTGGTAACTCATTCGCTATCTGTTACAGCAAAGATAGCAGTAAATGTCTTAATCATCTAACCCTTTGCCATCAAGGATTTGTTGCAGGTATTTTTCAACCCTCGACTCCCGTGTTTTGGATTGTTTGGGGCTGGAAAAATGAAGAAGATAGGCTCTTTGTCTTCCTGGTGTTAATGCTTCAAAGGCTTTTCTCAGGGCGGGCATTTTATCTAATTTCTGCTGAAATTCTTCCGCAACGGCAAATTGCGATGGTTTTTTTAGTTTCACTTTCAACCCGGCTTTTTCCACTTCTATGGCTTCATAGATGTAAGCCTTTAATACGGGCGCCAGCTTTGTGATTTCCTTTGCATTGGTGAACCGGATCTGCCGTGCCGATTGTACATTTTCGGTTTGCTGTATAAGGAGGCCGTCGGCATTATGTAATAATGCCCCTTTAAAAAATAAGAAGGCACAGTATTCTTTAAATGCATGTATCAGTACGATATTATTTCCATCGAAAGTATAACAGGGGCAGCCCCACTTTAACTCTTCATTGAGTCCGCAGGAAAGCGCAATTTTTCTCAGCTGCTGCTGTTCTTTCTGCCATTTTTCTTTTTCGAAATAAAAATCAACCTTGGGATTCATGTTGCGCTGTTTTATTGATGAACCGGAACCAGTCTTCTTTCAGAAGGCCTGAAATACCAGGATATTATAGTTAATGCCAGCAATAACAGGCAGGGAAAAATTTCTTTGGTGGTACCCGACAGGATATGTGAAAATGCAGCTCCTGACATGGCAAAGAAAAAGCCTGCATATGCCCACTCTTTCAGTAATGGAAATTTAGGAATAAGTATCACTATTACTCCCAGGATTTTCCATGTACCCAATATAGTTAAAAAATACTCAGGATAACCGAGGTTTGCTGTAAAACTCTGTTCCTGTTTTACTTTGAGTAACTGCACTATACCGGTAGAGGTCATACCCAGTGCCAGCCAGAGTGTGGCTATCCAATAGATAATTTTATTTCTCTTTGTCATGAAGGGTTATTTTAATTTGCTTAAGATGTCCTGCAATTTGTTATGCGCCATGTTTATACCGAAGGCGAAAGGCATTTTCAGCTGTTGATC
>JBCNPS010000077.1:0-17823 GCA_039593235.1 Chitinophaga sp.
ATAAGGGATGTGCCAAAACCAATTTGACACATCCCTTTTTTTGTTAGGCATTTTGCTTTCTTAAATATTTAGTGAGGATCACAATCAGTTGTCCTTCTATCTTTCCTTCTATTTGTTCTGTATTATCCGGTACCAGGCGAATGTTTTTCACCACAGTTCCCATTCTCGCGTTTAAAGTTGATCCTTTTACATCGAGGGATTTGGTAAGAATTACCGTGTCGCCGTTTTGCAGGATAGCGCCGTTGCTATCTTTATGCAGGTCTACGGCAGCGTCATTTTCATGATCGCCGGTAGCTTTGGCCCAGGCCAGCGCTTCATCGTTCAGGTAAATCATGTCGAGGTTATCTGCCGCCCAGCTTTCCTGTTTTAAGCGGTTGAGCAGGCGCCATGATACAATTTGTACACCGGGCACTTCACTCCACATCGATTCGTTCAGGCAATGCCAGTGGTTACTGTCCAGCTCCGCTTTTTTTTCTACCTGTAACCGGCAGTTTTCACAGATAAGGATACAATTATCCTGATCACTGTAAGTTTGGGGAGGCACTTCGTACACGTTCAGCGACTCTTCCGATTTGCATAGCTCGCACTTGTTTTCGCTCCTTTTTTGCAATAGTTCGTTCAGCTTCATAAATATCCTTGATAAAAAAATGTGCACAAAGGTAACATTTTTTTATCCGGGGCCATACATAATTCCAATTTCGCGAGGCAGGCTCAGATAACCGGCAGCACCCAGGGGCTACGGTAAACAGGCGTGATAAGTGCATTAGCTGCAGCGTTGCCGCCAAAATTATGACGGGATTCATCCCATACAAGGCGGCTGTTGGTTCTTAATGCAATGTTGGCTGCATGGGCATACTTCGCCACCAGGCTGCCATTTTCTATGGTGCAGGCAGGATCCTTGCGGGTTTTGATACATTCCAGGAAATTTTTCATGTGCAGTTCGTGCGACTCTCCCCCGCCCTGTTTGGGCATTGCAGGCACTTTGGGCTGCTTCTTTTGTTCATCCCATTCGGGGAACAGTTCCCAACCATTGCGGTCTATCACCAGTGTGGCATCGTTGCCAATAAATGCAAGGCCGTACGACCGGCCATAGGGGCCATTTTGCGTACCAGCGGTATGTTCCCAGCTAACGAGGTAATCTTTCAGCTGGTAACTGACATTCATCGTATCGAACGTTTCATGCGCGTGATCAGGGAAGGCGAAGTTACCACCGGTGGCAGTGATGGCCAATGGCATGGTGGTAATATCCTTTGCCCACAACGCCACATCAATGAGATGAACGCCCCAGTCGGTCATCAGTCCGCCGCCATAATCCCAGAACATGCGCCAGGAGCCGTGAAACCTGGTGGCATTGAAACTGCGTTGGGGTGCAGGTCCCAGCCAGCGGTTAAAATCCACGCCTGCCGGAACGGGACTGTCCGCCACCTTAACCGGGCCTATACCATAGTTGAAATTTCCCCAGATGTTCACCTTCCGCAACTGCCCGATCTTTCCTGCGCGGATATGCTCCATGGCCTGTATAAAATGCGGACCGCTGCGTTGTTGCTGCCCCACCTGCACGATGCGTTTATATTTGCGGGCCGCCTTTACCATCAGTTCACATTCCGCGATGCTGTTGGCCAGCGGCTTTTCCACGTAAATCTCTTTCCCGGCCTGGCAGGCGTATACAAAGGGTAAGCAATGCCAGTGATCCGGCGTGCCAATGATCACGGCATCAATATTTTTATCGTCTGTTACTTTTCGGAAATCGGCGTAAGCTGCCGGGCGCGTGCCCTGGATCTTCTCCACTTCATTACAGCGGTTATTCAATATGCCTTCGTCAACATCACACAGGGCTGCACACACTACACCAGGCTGTTTCAGCGCATTTTTCAGATCGCCGAAACCCATATTCCGGCAACCGATAAGGGCTATACGCACCTGCTCATTCGGAGACGCGGCTTTGCCATGCAGGATTAACGGGGAAAGCAGGGAACCTGCCATGATAACGGAGGAGTGGTGGAGGAAACCACGACGGGTAGTTTTCATGTGGAATTATTTTAAACGGGTCTTAGAAAGATAATCATTATAAAGCGGATTTTATAACGGGATCATCTTTCTTAATACCAATGCTATTTGTTTGATGCCTTCTTCCAGTTCTGCGGGCGTTAACGATGCATAGCCCAGCCTCAGCGCATTTAAGGGCTTTCCGTTAAATGAAAAACGTTCCGTTGGCATGATGGAAACTCCTTTCTTTAACAACTTTGCGGCCAGTTCCCCGGTATCAATATCGCCGTTTATTTTTACCCAGTAGGCCAGTCCGCCTTCCGGTTTTTTAAAGGATACCAGTTTACCAAGATGTGTCTGAAGATATTCACTCATCGCTTCACGCCGTTCGCGGTATAACCGGGAGGCTCTTTTGGCATGCCGGTTAATGGCGCCCTGTTCCATCAGCTCTGCAATAGCCTGTTCCATAATGGGATCGCCCTGCCTGTCGACCAGCGCGCGCAACCCGGCCAGGGATGCAATAAATGCCGGCGGGCCCGTTACATAGCCGATACGTACAGCCGGCGCCACCAGTTTACTGAGCGAACTGATATAGATCACGTTGGCGGCATGTTCATCGCTCGCCAGGGGCAGCAGGCTTTTGGCGTCGAAGTGAAACTCATGATCGTAATCATCTTCAATAATGGCGAATCCATACCTGGCGGAAAGCTCCAGCAATTTCAGGCGTCGTTCCATTTTCATGCTAACCGCTGTAGGGAACTGGTGATGCGGCGTAACATATACCGCTTTCAGTTTTTTTGTGCGGCATACCTGTTCCAGTTCTTCTATCATCAATCCTTTATCATCCATACCTATGCTGATCATTTGCGCGCCGGCATGCACAAATGTTTGCCAGGCAGGCAAATATCCCGGGTTCTCCATGGCTACATGATCGCCCGGGCGGATCAGCGTTTGCGCCGTAAGGAACAACGCCATCTGGCTTCCCCGGGTGATACAGATATCCGCTTTATCGACGTTCATTCCCCTTTTAAAAGACAGCATACCGGTAAGGGCTATACGTAATCGCTCCTCTCCCTGTTCATGCCCGTAGCCCAGCATGCGCCACCTGGCTTTTTGCCGGAAGATCCGCTTATAGGCCTGGGCCAGTTCATCTAATGGCGCGAGTCGCACATCCGGTAAGCCGTCGTTGAATACAATGAAGGTAGAATTGTTTTTTGCCGCTGCGGGCTGCGTGGCTGCCTCATTAAATGCAAAGTTGCTGCGGGTTTTCGCGGGGGCTTTTTTCAACGTTGGCAATTCGGTGGCTACAAATGTTCCTCTTTTATGGGCTGATTCCAGCCAGCCTTCCGCCATCAGCCCTTCATAGGCCAGCACCACGGTTTTCCTGTTCACACCAATATCAGCGGCGAGGATACGGCTTCCCGGCAAAGGAGTGCCGGGTTTCAGGCGTCCCTTCTTTATTTCCGCCACAATACCATCTGCTATCTGCTGGTACACCGGCAGCTGATGATTGAAATCTATGGTGAGCACCGTTTTCCAGGGTCTAAGCATCTGGACCATCTATTTTAGTGAAAACTGGATCATTATGATCATCCAAAAATAGACAAATTTTGTGTCATCAAAACGAACCGATATTTCTTCACTGCTAAATTTTAAGTATATGCAAAAAGTACCTGAACAATTTTCTTCAAAAGACTTCCACCTGACTTTTGCCCGTCCTGTATTTGTAAAACCATCGAAGCTGCTGCACAAAAACGTGGAACAGGCCGGGGAGCACGACCAGTTTTCTTCGGAACGTAAACACCCTGTATTTTTTGTGGACCTGCCCACGAAGAATGTAAGTATGACCATTGGCGGCCTGCTTCCGGGCCAGCTTACCAACCGGCATCGCCATACCTACGAAACCGTGTTGTATGTGCTGGAAGGAAAAGGGTATACCGAGGTAGAAGATGAGAAAGTATACTGGCAGGCAGGCGATGCCGTGTATATTCCCAGCTGGGCCTGGCACCGTCACCAGAATGAAAGCAAGGATAGCCCCGCCCGCTATATCGCCTGTGAAAACGCGCCGCAGTTACAACACCTCGGCGTGGCGCTCCGGGAAGAGGAAGGCCGCGACCTGTAATCATCTTTCTAACTAAAAAAAATAACATCATGAGCAACCATACATTTGAAGGGATCATTGCTTATCCTATCACTCCTTTCGACCGGGAGGAAAAAGTGGATATCCCTTTATTCAAATCACTTACAGAGCGGCTGGTTCAGGCGGGCGCACATGGCATTGCCCCGCTGGGAAGCACCGGCGTATTGCCTTACCTGCAGGACGAAGAAAAAGAAGCGGTTACAGCAGCCGCGCTGCAACAGGTAAATGGCCGTGTGCCTGTATTGGTAGGCGTTTCGCACCTTACCACGGAACGCACTATTCATCATGCCCGCTTTGCGGAGAAAGCCGGCGCCACTGCTGTGATGATCATTCCCATGAGCTACTGGAAACTGACCGACGATGAAATATTCCGGCACTATGAGCAGGTGGCAAAACAACTGTCCATTCCCATTATGGCCTACAATAACCCGGCTACCGGTGGTATTGATATGTCGCCCGCGCTGTTGAAACGGCTGCTCAGTATTCCGAATGTGACCATGATCAAGGAAAGCACCGGTGATGTGCAACGGATGCATTACCTCCGGAAAGCGTTGGGCGAAAAGGTATCTTTTTACAATGGCTCCAACCCACTGGCGCTGGCGGCCTTTGCAGCAGGAGCCACCGGCTGGTGCACCGCCGCTTTTAACCTGATACCGGAACTGAATAAACAGTTGTACACCGCTATTCAAAATAATGAATTGCCGCTGGCCCGGGAAATTTTTTACCGGCAGTTTGAATTGCTGCAGTTTATTGTTGCCAAAGGATTGCCCGCCGCGATCCAGGCAGGGCTTAAGATCCAGGGGATAGAAAGCGGGCGCTTAAGAAGCCCGCTGCAGGAACTTAACGCGAAAGACTATACGCAACTGGAAACATTGCTGAGCGGATTAAACTAAGTGTCAAAAAAGGGTGTATCGTACTGGTACACCCTTCCCGTTTTATGGTACCACGGTAATAAAAAGATAGGTAGCCAGTATCACCAGCAACACAACCCCCTGCAGGATATTTGTTTTTCCTGCGTTAAATGAAATGCTGATGGTAAATAACGAAAGGAGCAACAACAGGGAGGACTTGGCGTCTATACCAAGTGTTATTTTAAAATCCAGTGCATAGGCCACAATGGCCACTGCCGGGATTGTAAGCCCTATACTTGCCAGCGCAGAACCCAACGCCAGGTTCAGGCTTGTTTGCAACCGGTTTTGCGAAGCCGCCCTGATGGCTGCCAATCCCTCCGGCAAAAGGATCACGGCTGCAATGATAACGCCTACCAGGCTTTTAGGCGCACCCAGGTTCACCACAATGGTTTCAATGACCGGTGATAATTTTTTCGATAACAACACCACCACTGCCAGCGCTATTAAGAGGAATACCAGGCTTACCGTAGTGGTTAACCCGGACGGGGGCGCAGCATGCGTATCTTCATCGCCGGGTGCAGCATCTTCCGGCAGGAAATAATCGCGGTGCCTTACGGTTTGTACTGCTACAAAAGCGCCATACAACACCAAAGATATAATAGCTACAAATATCAGCTGGCTGTTGGAATAAACAGGCCCCGCTTCAGTAGTAGTATAATTTGGTAAAACGAGCGTCAAAACAGAGATCGCCGTTAGCGCCACCAGGGCGGCGCTTACCCCGGCTTTTATAAATGCCTGTTCTTTAAAACGGTAACCGCCTATGAACAAAGACATGCCTATAATACCCGACAGGATCAGCATAATAGCGGCAAACACCGTGTCTCTCGCCAGCGTTCCCCCCTCATCCACCTTATTCAGCATAATAGATACGATCAGCGATACTTCGATCACGGTGATAGCCAGCGCCAGGATAAGGGTACCATACGGTTCTCCCACCTTGTGCGCCACTACCTCTGCATGATGCACGGCAGATAGCACCACGCTGATCAGCGATAAACCCATCACGGCAGATAATATCCCGCTTTGCTGTTCGCCCCCGAATCCCAGTAATGCCAACCCGATAAGAGGACTGATAAGACACCATAACGGGAGCGTAATTTTCCATTTCCGGTAGAGAAAGTGTTTGAATGCCATGTGCATAATTTACAAAAAAATATGCACATGTTCCCGTTAATCCGGATCCGGGAAAATTCCTGTTAATAAAGAATTTTTTGCGGGATAGTGTGCATGACAACAATTTGTTGCATATTGTTATACCATTTCCCTTCCATCTTCCAAAAATTGAGAAAAAACAGTGAACATGCTGAAACGCAGAAATTTTATCAAAAGCTTAGGCCTATCAGGTACAGGACTGTTGCTGGCCTCCCGCACATTATCCATGCCTTCCGGTACGCCCGCTACGGGCGCCAAACCGCTCCGCTTTGGCGTTATTTCCGACCTGCACCATCTCCAGTTTAAAAAGTCGGAAGAACCCCGTTTAAAGGCCTTTATGGATGCCGTATTAAAAGAGAAACCCGATTTTATTATCCAGTGCGGGGATTTTTGCCGCCCCACCGGGTCGGATGGGATCATGGCGGAATGGAACCGTTTCAAAGGTCCGAAATATCATGTGCTGGGCAATCACGACATGGATGTTTGCGATAAAGCCACCATCATGAAATTATGGGGAATGGAAAAGCCTTACTATTCCTTTGACCAGGGCGGTTATCATTTTGTAGTGATGGACCGGAATTTTTTGCTGAAAGAAGATAAAACACTGGAAGATTATAACAACAGCAACTGGGGCCCGTTGCCCGCTCCCAAACGCAGCTTTACAGACGCGCCGCAGCTGGAATGGTTGAAACAGGACCTGGCGGCGGCGAAGTATCCAGTTGTTGTGTTTATGCATCAACCGGTTTTCCTCAGCGATTTTTTCCAGGAAATCGGTAATGCAGATGACATTCTAAGCATCTTTGATGAAGCCAACCTGGCGGCGAAGGAAAATGGCAGCCACGCAAAAGTAACGGCTGTATTTATGGGACATGATCATGACGACAGGTACGGAGAAAGGAATGGGGTGCATTATATTTTGCTGAACAGCTCCACGTATGTATAT
Source organism: Chitinophaga sp. (assembly GCA_039593235.1). GTDB lineage: Bacteria > Bacteroidota > Bacteroidia > Chitinophagales > Chitinophagaceae > Chitinophaga. Next base: position 7,133 of record JBCNPS010000077.1, read on the forward strand.
ACCGATTCTGGTGCGCACTTTTATGCAGATTCCCTTTTTGCATTTGTGACGCTTGACCCAGCCGGATGGATGCGTATTGAAGGAAGATCCACCCGCTACCGTGACGAGGTGCCGCATAAAGTAAAGGCACGCTTTCCCACCAGCATCAGCGATCATGCTATACGGTTGTTTACAGGGAACGGGAAACAGTAAGCTGTACTTATTCCCTGTAGTACTCTTTCACTCCGCCGGATTGGTTAAAACTGATGAAATACTTCTCCCTGCTGCCATTGATGGACTGTGGATACCAGGTGAGCTTGCCGGCGCCAATGATGCCATAAATATGTGCAGGCGATTCAGCGCCCTCTACCTCCCTTGCTTTCCGGTTATAATTACCATATACCACAGAAGCACATACGAAACAAACATGATCAAGGTTGATCAATGACCTGGTGATATTGTCGTGCACCGATAACTGCACAGGTTTGGGTCCCTCCCACTTTCCATTGCGGTAGTTGTATTCATCAATATATTCAGGGTGCTGCGGATGTTGTACGTTCACATTTATTCTGCCGTCGTTGTAGAAATGAACGGCTTTGTAAAGATAGATGCTTTTCCCTGCAAAAGCCGGCAATGCCCGCAGTGCGTTTTCGGCGTTAAGTAACGCGATGGCATCGCTGAGAAAACCGCTGTTTCTGGTGCGGGAATTATGGATGATAGTGGTACCATTGCGGTGTTCGATAGTAGTGGTGGTAGTGGTGGTGCTGATGCTCATATGCGCGCTGGTACTCGTACCTGAATTTGAACTGGTAGTAGTCTCCCCGTCCTGGTTTGCCGGTAGGTTTTTATAACTGCTGTCGGTATCACTGCCGTACAGCGTGTCGTGTATAGATTCACGAAACTGGTTGCAGGATACACACAGCATCAGTATCATTGTAAGGCCGGTTAACTTTTGTAAACGCATCTTCATTATATTTTTATTCCTCAATATCGCTGGCAAATACTGCCTGCTGAGGATCTTCTTTCAGATAAAAAACAGGGATGGACTCCTGCCTTGTAATATTCAAATCCAGGAGCGGCACTATTTTCTTTAACGAAGCGGTATGGGTTTTACCGGTACTGTCCTGGTAGCGCAATTCAAAACGTACCTGGGGTTGTTCGTTAATATAAGTACCTGTTTGCTCTGCGGAAACGATCTGCGCATCGGTGCGTATACCATAGTACTTCAGTTGCAGCCCATTAGCGGGTGAACCTATAAAAAGACTGATCAGTTTTCCGAAGCTAAAACCGCCTACCAGTACAATAAACGGGCACAAAACAAGCGGATGATAAAATTCCAGGAAGCGCCAGCCTCTTCCGTGGTTCTCTAACTGGTAAGAATATACGTAATATCCGGCTATTGCAGCTACTATCAGCAACCAGGCCAGCAGCGACATAATGAGCCGGCCGGCCCTCATTTCCACTGATACACCATCCAATGTTAAATGCGGTACTGCTTTGAGCCTGGCGTCGATCAGCAGCGGGATCGTTTTTCCTTCATCATAGCGGTTCAGTTCCGGTTTACTATCGTTCACCTCCAGCTTTTCAGTAACTTCCGTACCCACAAAGTTCTGCAGGGAACATATTATTTCCCGGCTTACAACATCTTTACCTGCTGCCGGGAGTACTTTGCTGGTTATAATGCGGGCATCTTTTCTCACGCCTTCCTTTAAAAGACGCATGATATTTCCCCTCACGATAAAAGGTAGTATTATCCATTTCCTGAACCAGCGCTGGATCAGTATCAGCCATAATACCGCTGAAATGGCCAGCAATGTAAGCGCCAGCCAGGGCCTTGTTCCGCCATCTTCATCAATTGTTCCATACTCCGTGTTGTAATAAATGAGCATGGGAAAAGGGATGGCAAAAAACAGCATATAAATGATCCAGAAGTAATTCCAAAAACCTTTCATTCAGCTAATTTAATTATTTAATTTAAGGAAAGATTGTTACGATCTTAGCGGGTTAATCTTTTTTATAGATCACCTTATTTTCAAATTCACCCAGGATCACGCGGCCATAGATCACTTTTGTCCATCCGTTTTCAAACCCGTGATTATTGGCGATCAGGTATCCTTTGCCGGCATCTTTTTTAATTACCTTATGGGCATCGATATAGCGGCCCTTTACTTTACAGAAAACAATATCGCCGATGTTATATGTTTCCGCTTTCACAAATGTAAGCAGGGTACCGCTTTTCAGAATGGGTAACATAGAAGTGCCAAAGGCTTTCATTTTTCCTGTGCCGGTAGTTTCCAGTCCGGACTTTAGTCTTTCATACTTGTTCATGTTTTCATTATTTTTTTTGAATAAATCAGATGATCATATAGGAAAATGATCGTAGTGAAGGCTCATGGCGTTTCTTAAGCCAAAATGCGGGAATGTTTAACTGAAGCGGACAAATTCAATTGTAAGCATGATGGTGATACACTAGTGGGCTACACAAGAAAGGCGGGTATAACAAATGGTAAGCTGTGAAATAACAAAACCTGCGGTCAGCGCAGGTATCAAACTATTGGGGATACTGCCGGGGCATTTTCTATAAAGAACAACTACGGCAAAAGTAATGAATTTTTATACACGGCAAATAAAAATAGTGTTATCATCGCCTTCGGCGATAAGCGGATTTTGTCTGACTCAGGATTACGCTGATTATACTGATTTTTCTGATTGATCATTTTGGATTTTAAAGGATTTGGGGAGATATGAGCGAATAAGAATATCGCTTACATCTCCCCGAATCCTTTAAAAATCATTGTAAAATCTAAAAAATAAAATCAAAGTAATCAGTGTAATCCTGAGTCAGACAACATCCGCGTTATTTGGCGGGAGTGATCACTATGTTCCTCAGTTCTATCGGACCGTGATCGCCCTGGAAGTAAATAGGGCCTGGTTCGCCTTCATTGCTGTCCAGCGCGCCACCGGTGATACCGGGGATAGCGGCGTTGCAGATGATGGTTTTGCCGTTGGCCACTATGGTTACCAGGCGGCCTACCAGTGTGATATCATATGTTTGCCACTGGCCGGGGCCCAGTGTTACCATATCGTTTGGTACCAGGAAACCGTATACGCCTCCGAACAGGTGGCTGGAAGGCGCATCTGTTTTGGGATTATCAATGATCTGTGTTTCATAACGGCCTCTCAGGTAAACACCGCTGTTGCTGCCTGCCTGGTAGCGAAATTCCACGTGCAGTTTAAAGTCGTTGAACTTTTGTTCTGAGATCAGGTTAGCGCCGGAATGCGGGCTGGTAAGGATACCATCTTTCACGATCCATTGGTTTTCGCCCAGTGCTTTCCAGCCGCTCAGGTCTTTCCCATTGAACAGTTTTATGGGTTTTCCCCACACGGGAGCTGTGGTTCTTTTCAGATCCGGCGCTCTTACCCCGGTAAAAGAATAGGAATGTCCGTCGCTGGTATGGATAGTGCCGCTTATGCCGGCGTCTGTTACAGTACCTTCCAGTTTCAGGTCGCGGTCTTCCCTTTCCCACTGCGGTGGTATGGAGAAGCTGAACTTGCCGTTATCGAAGTTTACTTTGGAGATAGGCCTGGCACTGCCACCGGTGCTCACAAAGCGGCCTACCAGGGTACTAAACCCGGAAAGCTCCACTTCCAGCCAGGAGGGCTTATCTACGCCATTTTCGCTGACTTTGATATCCCAGGCGCCTATCAGGGCCCCGCCTTTAACGCTTTCGTTCTTAATAGCCGATACCTGCGCCATAACACCGGAAGGAGTTACCAATCCCAGTCCCATGCAGCATACCAGCCCCGCGATAATACTTTTTCTATTCATGTTCATGTCCATGTTTGTTGAAGAAAGCTATAAAGATAAATATTTGGTCTGTAACTTTTATTCCCGTATTTGCGTTAAACGATCAAACCTACCCCCATGCATATTTCTACCTATATCAAATTCCCGGTTATGATCGCCGTAATTGTAGCTCTCGGCGGATGTGCAAAGGACAAATGCACCAAAATAGTTCAGCGAAAAGTATATACGCCTGTACTGATGGCGCTAACGGACTACTGGGCCGCCATTAAGTCGGAAGAACCAAAGGAAATCGGAAGAACCGGCAAGATCTATGTAAAAGACCAGTATATTTTTGTAAATGAGCCCTACCTGGGTATCCACGTGATCGACAACAGCACGCCGGCATCTCCCCAGAAAATTTCCTTCCTGAATGTAATGGGAAACATAGATATCGCTATAAAAGGCAACTACCTGTATGCCGACAGCTACAACGATCTCACCGTATTCGATATCAGCAATCCGCGTAATATCACATTTGTAAACCGGCTGCCGGACGCCACGGCTTACCCCATAAGCGCGGATGGCCTGGTAATGGGATGGAAAATGTATCCCGACAGCATAGTAACCGGGTTTACCTCACGGGATACCACCTACTGCGACTGCTCCACCAACGACAATATGCTGTTGTTTGCCAGTTCAGAAGCGGCTTCTTCTTACAGTAATAAAACCCAGCAAACCGGTAAAGGCGGGTCAATGGCCCGTTTTACCATCGCCGGGGATTATCTTTATACCGTTAACCATTCCCAGTTAAAAGCATTTAACCTCAGCAACGCAGCGGCCCCGGTGTTCAAAGGTACACAGAACATCAACAGCGGTATTGAAACCATTTTCCCCTATGGTGACTATCTTTTTATTGGCAGCCAGAATGCCATGTACATCTATGATATCGCTAATCCTGCTGCTCCCGCCCAACGTTCTATGGTTACCCATTTCAGGGCATGTGATCCGGTAGTGGTGGAAGGCAATAAAGCATATGTAACGGTGAGGAGCGGCGCGGCCTGCGCAGGTAACCTCAATCAACTGCAGGTATTTGATATCAGCAATGTAGACAATCCCATAAAGCTAAGTACTACCGAAATGAAAAATCCGCATGGGTTGGGCATCGATAACGGGAAGCTCTTCATTTGTGAGGGAATATTCGGGCTGCGTTTTATGAACGCATCAGATGTAATGAATATTACTACCACCAAACTGGTGGATGGATTTATCACCTACGATGTAATACCTTTTGAAAACCAACACCGCCTGCTGGTAAGCGCCCGGGATGGTATTTATCAATATGATTACAGCGCAATGAATAATCCACAGCTGCTAAGTAAAATTGCCGTAAAGGGACATGCACCATCCTGGTAAACAGCATAGCATGTTGATATCATTTAAGCCATACCACCATGCCTGTAACAAAGATCATTTCAGGTTATTGGCTTCTTCAAACTGCTGCAGTGTATGATGAAGTTTTTCATCTTTCTCTCTTACCTTTCCGGACATTACCAGCTGTTCTTTATTCAGCTCCAGCAGTTGCTCCTGCGCCCTGCTTGCTTTTTCCGGATCTTTATCATAACCGGCTTCCTGTTGCACTATTTCTTCCCGTTCCCTGTTTTTCATATCCCTGAGCCCCGTGTAATAATCAACAGCGGCTTTTTTCAGCTCATCGCCCTGTTTTACGCCTTCTGTTGGCAACGCTTCTATTGTTTTAATAATGTTATTGAACCCCTGCTCTATTTTATCTACAGCAACAAGCGCTCCTTTAAAATCTTTCTTTATCAAACAATGCAGCTTTTCTTCTTCCGCCCCGCCTTCACCTACCAGGATATTGAATGCTACCCGTTCCTGCTTAGCAATAACATCTCGTAATTCAATAGCTTTTTTGGGTTTACAGGAAGTAAAGCCGGCCAGTACGAAAAGGATCATCAGGATTTTGTGCTTCATGTTGGTGGTCTTTAACAATGATGATAAAACAGGTTAAACAATGGGGGGAAGTTAGTTTTTTTTCTTCATTTACCAATGATCAGATGCTGCTGAAAACAGCCAATGAATATACGTTACTGTTTACCGGGGTAACGGGATGTAGCCAATCCTGCAATGCCACATGGGTGGTGCAGGGGCCGTAGGTGATGATCCTGATCTTCCGTTGTAACGATTCTTTTTTCAGCATCTCCAATACCTGCTGCATGATTTCCCCTTTGAATGGCGTGAACATAAAGAACACGGTTCCTTCCGAATAATCCGCGGCCCGCGCATCTGTGTTGATGAATATAATATCGGATAAATGAAGTTGCGCCACACAGTTATTGGCATAGTCGCAAAAGGCCGGTTCAAATTCAATGCCCCTGGTGGCAACACCGGTGAGCAAATGCACAAGCATGGCTACCTGTCCAAGCCCCGAGCCGATATCATAGAAAACATCCTTTTCCGTGAAAGCGGCTTTTTCTGTCAATTCAAAAATAATCCTGGCGGGTGTTTTCTGATAATATACCATTTCCGGGTCCAGCTCCTTCGTTTGCTCTGGCATGGTTTGAAAAGGGAACAACCCATTAACGAAAACATCCACATGATCATACTCCCTTGCCTCCTGTACACTGTCCGCGTTATTAAAACCAGTATATTTCTGAATAAGTTTCCTGAACCTTTCTCCAGTTACCTCTCCGGACCTGATGCAGGCCTGCAGCCGGTGAAACATCTGCATATCAATGTTCTCCAGCTCCTGCTTTATGCTTTCCGCCTGCTGTTTTAACGGCAGCAGTAAACCAGGTTGCGCTTCCTGCAACAGCCATTCATCAATGCGGTCAATTACCAGGAAATCGATCCTGTCTATCGCCTCCATGCGCTTTTCAAATTCCTCTTCCCGGAAGAGCAGGGAATCGGCGGCTGTTTCGGTTATAAGCGATTGTATCTGGGAAAAGGTCATGTTCCTTTGAAATGATTTTATTTTCCAATTACTTTTTTGCGGTGTGCCTGTCCCCAATGATACAGCGCATCCAGCACTTTATCGAGCGAGGTGCCATGTTTGGTAATTGAATATTCTACCGTAGGCGGGAAGGTATTATGCACTTCCCTTTTGATCAGCTTATTTGTTTCCAGCACTTTCAGTTCTTTAGACAATGTTTTGTCTGTAATGCCACCTACTTCTTTTGATATTTGCTTAAAGCGTTTATTGCCGGTAGACAAAGAAAGCATAATTAACAGCTTCCACCTGCCTTCCAGGGCTTCCAGCGCATCTTTTATAGCAAGTACACTTTTAGGGCATCCTTCGCGTGTAAGCATTTGTTCCGGTTTTGGATTTCACGATACTATCCTTTTGGATAGCGCTATCCAAAAGGATAGTACTATCATTTGGATAGCAAATGTAGATACTTTTACAGCACATTTAATAACAGCTCAAAAAAAATTACAATGACGATCAAAGCAAAGCGCATCCTTTCTACCGTATTGATGGCAATTCCTATCCTGGTGCTAATTATGGGCGGAGTAATGAAACTGGCTAACGCGGAACCACTGTCAGTGGTCCAATTCTTAACCAAATACGGGTTTGGTGATTATATGAAACTGCTGGGTACCGGTGAGCTGATCATTGCTGCATTGCTGTTGTATCCTGCAACAAATAAGGTTGGGTTCCTGCTGGCAAGTTGTTACCTGGGCGGGGCTTTTTGCCTGGAAATATCAGGTAATCAACCTCCTGCGTCCGCCGTATTCCTGGCTATTCTCTGGGTGGGAATGTTTTTAAGGTCCAGGGAGATGTTTCTGCCCGTATCATAGCAGTAACTACCCATTGTGTGTATGACTTAACACAGCAAACGGCAGTAATCATGCAGTTGGCTATTTATATAGAAGAGCCCGCACCTGTGAAAATCCGTCTGGTATGTTAATTGCATTTCCAGGTTATTGAATCTTTATTGAGTAACCTAAAATGTGAATTATGAAATCGATTCTTAGTGTCATTGGTGTATTGCTGTTATCTGTAGTTCTATTTACTGCCTGTAGTAAAGACACTGACCCCGCAGACGTAGATGTTTTTGCCGGCACCTTTAAAGGAAAGATCGGGTATGTTGACGATGAAAAGAATATCAGCCAGGACAATGGCAGCGTTTTCGTTACAAAAGTTGGTACCAGGTATGACTTCCGGTTTTCAGATGGGATACCGGATCTTACCGGTGTGGAATTTGAAAAGAAAGACGATAATACGATGGTGAGTATCGGTTCTTCCGGTACGGGTCTTATCACTATCAATAAAGACAAACTTGTGATAGGCTTTGCCCGGAATGGCAGAAGCTGGACGGCCGACTGCGGAAGGTAATTTTTTAAAAAAAGAAGTTGATGTGTGATGGAGTTTATCACACATCAACTTCCTATAAACAGCTGCTATTATCCCTGGTTCCGCGGAAAATAATATCTGCGTATAATAATAATCACAGGCAGGGCCAATGCTATCCAGGAAAACACATCCCACACGCCGTCGCCTACCAATGCTGCAATTAATCCTGCTAATGACAACAATGCTATCAGCAGCGGTTTTCCCCATAACCTGATAAATGGATTATTCTTCATCTTCGTATACTGCTTTTTCTGTGAGCCTGCTCCACTGCTGGTTAGCGGCTTTTCTGCGCGCAAACCAGAGGTAAAGGCCGGTAATTAATACTATGATGGTACCCAGGTCGAACAGCGCCCAGATAATCTTTAAGGGCATACCGCCATAATCACCAAAATGTAACGGCTCTGATAAAAACAGGGTATTCACATACCAGGGCATAGTACGCGCATCCGTTAATGCACCGGTTTTGGCGTCTACCAGGGCAGGCATCAGCAACCGCGATGTAAGTGCGGTATTGCCCCGCATAAATACGGCATAATGATGTTTGCTGGAAAACATGGTTCCCGGGTAAGTAACAATACGGGGTTCCATATGCGGCGCCGCCTTCTGTGCAGTAGCCATGGCGCTGTCTAATGAGCTCATGGCGCCTGTAAGCGGTTGCTGGTTTACATATGGTGCCACCATTTCTTTCAGTTGTCCCTGCTGCCATAAGGCCAGCACTACATCGGATAATGTATTGATGATGCCTGTTAAACCTACTACGCTGGCCCATGTAAGCGTTACAATGCCGATCAGGTTATGGGTATCCAGCCATTTAAGACGGCTTGATTTATACTTCCGCACCATTCCAAAATCATACTTCTTCATGATACGCCCGTAAAGCACCACACCGGAAACAATGGCAACAACGAACAGGATCCCCATGAGTCCCAGGAATAATTTTCCGCCAATGCCCAGGAACATGTTCATGTGAATCTTCAGGATGATATCCATTATCCCATCGGTAGTTGGTTTGTCCAGCACCTCCCCGGTGTATACGTTTAGCGTAGCATACCTGCTTCCTTCAGGCGGTGCATCCGGTTTAGCTGCAAGATCAAATATGATCTTGTTCTTGTCTTCATCGTCCCAGAAAATATAGCGTATTTTCTCGGCCGGGTATTGTTTACCTGCAAGGATAGCCAGCGAGTCGAGGCTCATTTTACGGGCGCCTTCCGGTACTTCTGCCACCACCTGTTTCTCCAGCACGCCATCCAGCTCTTCGTGAAAGATCAGCGGAAGACCGGTGATGCACAGCATCAGCATAAAAATGGTGCAGATAAGACTGGTCCATTTATGCCATAGAAACCAACGTTTGGCGGTTCTGATATTCATTATCTATAATTTAGTTATCCAGTTTTATAAACCCTGATACCAATCCGCCGTCCGTTACATTAAATGCCTGGCTTGCCGTGTTGGTGCTTTCGTTCAGCAGGTAGTAACCATTTTCTTTCGGATTGGTGTTGGCCATCCACAGGTATATTTTGCCATCTATTTCCGTGATGCCTTGTTCGTTGGAGTGTACATATCTTGATTTAGGCATGCCGGTTATTTTTGTTTGCTTCAGCGTATTGATGTCGATCGCGTAGTAGTCCCATATGGGTGTACCAAGATTTCCAAAATCAGGCGTTAGCGCTACAGAGGGCATCTGCACGTAGATCTTACCGTTTTTCACCAGCGAAATGCCAAAGCTGCCATGCGCCTGGTAGGTGTCAGCCTTGAGGATCCAGTTGCGGTCAAAATCGGTTTCTCCTTTCTTAATGCGGATAATAGAGCTGTTGGTGATGCCTTCATTAAAGCCGGTGTAATAGAAGTACAATGCACCATCGTCGCCGAGGGTCCACATTTTGTTGGCACTGGCGCCCCAACCCAGGGATTTCAGGCCATCGTAACGAATGGTTTTCTCCAGCTTATTGGTAGCAATATCAATCACCGCTACTTTTATGTAATCTACCACATCATCGCCATAGCCGCCTCTTTCAGTAGTACCATAGGTAACGCCTACATACAGCTTGCCTTCTTTGGAAGCGATAGTATGCTGGCCTACCGCCTGGTAAGTAACCCCATCCATTTTCAGTGAAGTGAGGTCTATTTCACCTGTGCGCTGCATAGTAGTAGGGTTAAATGTTTGCAGCAGCATGGCGCCTTTCACCGGGTCGAGGTAATAACCTGTTGTAGGGTTTACAATATGGAACATAGTACCATTGGCCAGGAAGCCGGTGCTGTTCAGTTTCCCGTTATCGCCAACTTCCAGTTTCTGAATACCTGTTTCACCGGAAATGCTGGTGCGGTTAAATATCCACTGGCCGTATTTCGTAAAACCAAAGGCGGTTTTCATCTGTAGCGTATTGGCGCCAATGTTGCTCAAATTGCCTTTTGGCATTTCCGCATAGGCAGTCATATAACCTGCCGTGCCGAGATCGGCTTCATTGGTAAACAATATGTAGCTGGATTTTTTCTGATTGCCATCGTCATTAGCGGGGGCTGTCCCGTTTTAGGAATAATAAATTCCGGCGAAGC
>JBCNPS010000078.1:0-17722 GCA_039593235.1 Chitinophaga sp.
GCTTTTTTATCAGCAGGCAGTTTGTCGCCGTATTCCTTTACCTGTTTTTCAGTCTGGAATATCAGGCTGTCTGCTTTATTGAGCTTTTCGATCTTTTCGCGTTGTTCCTTATCTGAAGATTCATTGGCTTTTGCTTCGGCTTTCATCTTTTCGATTTCTTCCTTGCTCAAACCGCTACCAGCTTCAATTTTGATGTTCTGGGTTTTCCCGGTGCCTTTATCTTTTGCAGTTACGTGCAGGATACCGTTGGCATCAATATCGAAAGTTACTTCGATTTGAGGAACGCCACGCGGAGCAGGAGGAATATCGCCCAGGATAAAGCGGCCCAGTGTTCTGTTCTGGTTAGCCATTGGCCTTTCCCCCTGCAGTACATTGATTTCCACGCTAGGCTGGCTATCTGCTGCAGTAGAGAAGGTTTCAGATTTTTTGGTAGGAATGGTAGTATTGGATTCAATGAGTTTGGTCATTACACCGCCCATTGTTTCAATACCCAGTGACAATGGTGTAACGTCCAGTAACAGTACGTCTTTCACTTCACCGGTGAGTACACCACCCTGGATAGCGGCGCCTACAGCCACTACTTCATCCGGGTTAACGCCTTTATTAGGCTTTTTACCGAAGAATTTTTCCACTACTTCCTGTATCTTTGGAATACGGGTAGAACCACCTACCAGTATAATTTCGTCGATTTCAGAAGTGTTCATACCGGCGTCTTTCAGCGCTTTGCGGCAAGGTTCCAGTGTTCTTTCCACCAGGCTGTCGCTCAGTTGCTCAAATTTAGCACGGGTTAATTTTTTCACCAGGTGTTTGGGAACGCCATCCACTGCGGTGATATAAGGGAGATTGATTTCAGTTTCCTGAGAAGAAGATAATTCGATCTTTGCTTTTTCAGCAGCTTCTTTTAAACGCTGCCATGACATCGGGTCTTTGTGTAAATCTACTGCTTCATCTTTTTTAAATTCGTCTGCCAGCCAATCCATGATCACTTTATCGAAGTCGTCACCACCGAGGTGTGTATCACCATTGGTAGATTTTACTTCAAATACGCCATCACCTAATTCCAGGATGGAGATATCGAAGGTACCGCCACCGAGGTCAAATACGGCGATCTTACTATCAGTATGCTTTTTATCCATACCATAAGCCAGTGCAGCAGCAGTAGGCTCGTTGATGATACGGCGAACAGCAAGACCGGCAATTTCACCGGCTTCTTTGGTAGCCTGGCGTTGTGCATCATTAAAGTAAGCCGGTACGGTGATAACCGCTTCGGTTACTTCCTGGCCTAAGTAGTCTTCAGCCGTTTTCTTCATTTTCTGCAGGATCATTGCGGAAATTTCCTGCGGAGTATATAATCTGCCGTCTATATCGATTCTTGTGGTATTGTTGTCCCCTTTTACCACTTTATATGTAACATGGCTCACTTCACTAGCTACTTCGTCAAAATGACGGCCCATGAAACGCTTCACTGACATAATTGTGTTTACGGGGTTGGTTATAGCCTGACGCTTTGCGGGGTCACCTACTTTCCTTTCTCCGTTCTTTAAAAACGCCACTACAGATGGGGTTGTTCTCCTTCCCTCATCATTGGCAATCACTACCGGTTCGTTACCTTCCATTACGGCAACGCATGAATTGGTAGTTCCTAAGTCAATGCCTATTATTTTTCCCATAGTATTAAAGATTATCCTTTAGTTGTAAGTATTTTCGTGTTTGTCGTTGGTTTGTCAATGATTATGCCAAGCAAAAAAATATGAAATTATGTCAGTCAGGTGCCCTATATTTGAATGCAGATCACAGTTATGTTGTTGGAAAACATGCCTTTTACTAAATAACTGAGTTGTTTAATTTGTTCATAACCTCGCCTTCCTTTTAGCTATTTTATTCCTGACCTGCTGTTTTGACTATTGTACAAATTGTGTAACCTAACGTTATTCTTATGAACAAATCCATTTTATGGAGGGCTGCGTGCCTGTTAATAGCCACCACCCCAATGCTGAGCCAGGCTCAGGATCAACCATCTACCTCTGCAGCCGTACCTACGGCCAAATTATTCAGTGGACCCAGCGATTACAAAACATGGTCGATCGGCGTAAATGGCGGCGTATTGGCCCCCGTAGCGCTTACCGGTGGCAGTAATGACTTTACCAAATGGAAAGGATCGTTTGGATACGGCGCCTATGTAAAGTACCAGATCCTCCACTTCCTGGCCCTGCGGGCCGACTATGTAGGAGGGAAATTGCAGGCCGACAACAGTAAGGAACTCGGCAATGGCTCCCTTCCCGACAGACCGTACAAATCGTACGAAACAAAGCTGAACTGGTCCGGTACCTTAAATGCGGTGTTTAACATCACTACCGTCAACTGGTTATCGAGGGAGAACTTCGTACAGCTCTACGCTTCCGTGGGCGGAGGGCTGGCAGGGTATAAACCTACCGTAACCAGGAACGATAATACCAGCTTTGCCTATAAGGCAGATGATAAAGCCATTAAGGAACTCATCATCCCGGTAGGAGCAGGTCTGAAGTTCCGCTTGTCGGAGTTTATCAACCTGGACCTGGGCTATACCATGTATTACACTGACGGCGATAACCTGGATGGCTACAACTACGGCCCCAACAAGGATAAGTACTCCTATGGCTACGCCGGGCTGGAATTTGCCCTGGGAAAGAAAGGCAAGAAACAGTTGCAGTGGTCTAATCCTGCCAAGGTGATGTACGACGAACTGGAAGCCCAGAAAGCCTCCCTGGCGGCCTCTCTCGATGCAGCTAATCAGAACAATGCCAGGTTGACTGCCGACGTGGATAAACTGACAAAAGACGCCGACGGTGATGGTGTTTCCGACTTCTTTGACAAATGCCCGGGAACGCCTGCCAATACCAAAGTAGATGGTTCCGGTTGCCCGCTGCCGGTACCAGAGCCGCCTAAAGTAGAAGAGAAAGTGGTGATCACAGAAGAAGATAACCGCATTGTAAGGGAAGCCATCCAGAACCTGGAATTTGAGTTTGCAAAATCCAGCATCAAGCCAAGTTCTTATCCCGCACTGGACCGGGTGGCAGACCTGTTAAAACGCAAAAACCTCAACCTGAAGCTGAGCGGCCATACAGACAATGTAGGCAGCAAAGAGCGAAACCTCGCCCTGTCAAGGGAAAGAGCCGAATCCGTGAAGGCTTACCTGGTGGGTAAAGGTGTGAATGCCTCTAAAATTGAAGCAGTGGGTTATGGTATGACACAACCTATTGCCAGCAATAAAACAGCGGCAGGAAGACAGAAAAACAGGAGAGTAGAGTTCACTATATTCTAACAGCTTACCAGTCAGATCATAGGGATTTTTTGATGCAAAAATCAAAAAATCCCTATTTTCATTTTATGGAACCATACCTTATCAGAACGATAGTGCCGGCAGATGATCCGGCCATTGCACATATAGTAAAAACCACACTCACAGAGTTCGGCATGAATAAGGCCGGTACCGCGTTTTCAGACCCTGCCACTAATCACCTTTCCCAACTGTTTGATATTCCCCGGGCAACCTACTACGTAGCCCTGGCCGGCGATAAAATAATCGGCGGGGCAGGCATTCACCCGCTGGATGGCGGGGAAGCGCATGTTTGCGAGCTACAGAAAATGTACCTCCTGCCAGAAGCCCGTGGCAAAGGACTGGCGGGCCGGCTGATCGGCATGTGCCTGGATTACGCTAAACAAAACGGCTACACGCAATGCTACCTGGAAACTGCGCCTGAACTGGCCAGGGCCAGGAAGGTGTACGAACAGTTCGGCTTCAGGTACCTGTCAGGCCCGATGGGAAACACCGGCCATTTTGGCTGTGACAGCTGGATGCTGAAGGATTTATAATTTTCCGCAACCGGTGGAGTTTTATTCCTCTTTGTAAAACGGCATACTTCTTGCCTGCTGGGCTTACAAAATAACATATCATGAAAAAACTTATTCTGTCTGGCGTATTAGCCATCGGAACTATGCTGGCAGTACAAGCACAAAATGTAAAATTCGGCGTTAAAGGCGGTTTGAATATTTCAAAACTGACAGATACCGACGGATCTAAAGCCCTTGCAGGTTTTCATGCAGGGGGACTTGTAAATATCGGGTTGAACAAAAGCTGGGCTATCCAACCGGAACTTTTATATTCTACCCAGGGCACCAAAGCAGAAAGAAGTGTGTTGTGGTTAACCTCTTCCAATACCGTAAAGGTTAACTACATCAATGTTCCCGTAATGGTACAGTATGCCATTGTACCTGAATTTTACCTGGAAGCAGGTCCGCAGGTAGGCTTTCTTACCGCTGCTAAAGTAAAGTCGGGCGATGTAACCGTAGATATCAAGGATAATATGCAGTCGGTGGACTTTGGACTGGGCTTCGGTTTTGGTTATAAGTTCGATATGGGACTCGGGGTAAGCGGCAGGTACAACTTTGGCCTTACCAACGTATATGACTCCGACCAGGTGAAC
This sequence comes from Chitinophaga sp., assembly GCA_039593235.1. Taxonomy (GTDB): domain Bacteria; phylum Bacteroidota; class Bacteroidia; order Chitinophagales; family Chitinophagaceae; genus Chitinophaga. The sequence continues at coordinate 4,464 of JBCNPS010000078.1, forward strand.
AGTAAAAATTCTGTAGCACAGGTAGGCGTGTTTTACACTTTTTAATGCGGAAAAAAATATTCCGGATAAGCGAAGGTTGTCTTTATCAGACAACCTTCGCTGCTTTCGGCTAATTAACTATCTTTGCTCCTCGCATTAATCATTTTCAGCATGAGTGTTGTACAATCCATCAGAACGGCCGCCGTGGCCGCCATTAATTCACTTTACAATCAGCAGTTAACAGTAGCGGATATTGCTATTAACACTACCAAGCCTGAATTTGAAGGTGAGTATACCATTGTGGTTTTCTCTTTTACAAAATTCAGCCGGCAGAAACCGGAAGAAACCGCACAGCGAATCGGAGAATACCTGACTGCCCACTACCCGGAACTGATTGCGCGATTTAACGTAGTAAAAGGTTTCCTGAACCTGAGCATTAACGATGCATACTGGACTGAGTTCCTGCAGCAACATTACAGTGATGTAAACATCGGTTTACAGCCTGCCAATGGCAAAAGGATCATGGTAGAGTATTCATCTCCCAATACCAACAAACCTTTACACCTCGGTCACCTGCGTAATAATTTCCTGGGATATTCCATTGCCGAGATCATGAAAGCCAATGGCTACGAGGTGATCAAAGCCAACCTGGTAAATGACCGGGGCATTCATATCTGTAAGTCCATGCTTGCCTGGCAAATGTTTGCACATGGTGATACCCCGAAGTCGACCGGCATTAAAGGCGACCACCTGGTGGGCGACTACTACGTGAAGTTTGAATCTGTGGTGAAAGAGCAGGCGGAAATTATCATTGACCGGGCACTGGAAAACGATTTCCGCGATTTCGACAGCGCAGAAACCGAAAAGCTGGAGAAGCTGGTCACTGCCCTGCATAAGCCGGAAGTAAAGGAGGATAAGGAAAAAACAGGCAAAATTATGGACGACATCAAAGAGATGTCGCGTAATAAAACAGAGATCATGCAGCAGGCAAAGATCATGCTGCAGCAATGGGAAGCCGGTAATCCTGAAGTAAGGGAACTATGGGCCACCATGAATGGCTGGGTGTATGAAGGTTTTGATGAAACCTACAAGCGCCTGGGTATTGATTTCGACCAGATGTATTATGAAAGCGAAACCTATCTCCTCGGTAAAAACCTGGTAGCAGAAGGTTTGGAGAAAGGCGTGTTATTTAAAAAAGAAGATAACTCTGTATGGATTGATCTGACCGCCGACGGGTTGGATCAGAAGTTGCTGCTCCGCGGCGATGGCACATCTGTATACATGACGCAGGACATGGGTACGGCGCGTTTGAAATATGAACAGTACCATATGGACCAGAGTGTATATGTAGTAGCTGATGAACAGAATTATCACTTCAAGGTGCTGCAGCTGATCATGGAAAAGCTGGGAGAGCCTTCCGCCAAAGGCATTCACCACCTCAGTTATGGCATGGTGGAATTACCGCATGGCCGGATGAAAAGCCGGGAAGGCACCGTGGTAGATGCAGATGATATGATCACGGAAATGATCACTACGGCTGAAAACCAAACCAGGGAACAGGGAAAGAACCTGGAAACCTTTTCTGAAGAGGAGCTCCGTGAGTTATATGAAACCGTTGGTCTTGGCGGGTTAAAATTCTTCCTGCTGCGGGTGGACCCTAAAAAGAAAATGATCTTCAATCCTGAAGAATCCATCAATCTTCATGGATTTACGGCTACATTTATTCAATACGCGCATGCACGTATCAAGTCCATTATCAAGGATGCAGGCGTTGTTGAAAACTTAGCGGCTTACAAACATGCTGGTGAATTACTACCGCTGGAAAGGGAATTGATCATCCTGAATGAGCAGTTCCCGGGTGTGCTGGCAGAAGCTTACCGCGAATTTAGTCCTTCTGTTATTGCCAATTATATTTTCCAGCTGGCACAGGTATTTAATTCGTTTTATGCAGAGAAAGCAGAGGGCATATATACCTATTCAGTAATGAGGGCTACTTCGGAAGAAAAGAAGAAACTGCGTTTACAGATCATTATGCTCACGGCGCATACCATTGCCCAGGGTATGAAACTGCTCGGCATAAAAGTACCGGAAAGAATGTAAGGGTATTATAACTATAGAAAAAGAAAAAAGGAAGGCGCGATGCCTTCCTTTTCTTTTTCATTAAAACGCTGCAGCCCTTGCGGATTGCAGCGTTAGCAACTTACGGCCGCCGTGGCCGAAGTTGCCGAAGAAAATACCACAGTAAGCAGCGCAGCGAAAAAGGAGCTTGCCTATCCTTTATGCGCCGTTTAAAATCCCTCTACACTGTGGCAAATATTTTTATCCTGTTCTTCTCCTATCATGATAGCTTCATCGCAAAGGCGTTCCCCCTTCTCCTGATCACCCGCACCCATATACGATTTTCCGAGCATAAACATAGCAAAAGCATTGGTAGGTTGCAAGTGTAACACTTTTTTCCATTGCACGATTGCCCGTTTAAAAAGTTTTTTTTCGTACAGGCTATGTGCCAGTTGCTGATAACGGGTCACTGTTTTCAGCGTATCCTTAACAACGTATAGGCCTGTACGGTAGTTAGCAACTATTACCTCTTTTTTATCAAAGTAACAGGCTGCCGGTTCACTATACACTGCAGTAAGCCATACAATACAACATATACTAACTGATAGTTGGCAGGATTTCATAGGTCGCAGCACTTAAGGGGCGCCGGACAAATATATAAATTATATTTTTTAAATTAAAACTTATCTACATGTAACAATCACAATCCCAGTTCATCACCGCTAAAGGAAAGCGGCAACAGGTCGTTGGCCCGGCTGATCACGTATACCTTGCCGCTTAGCCCGCCCATGATCACGCGGATGAGGCTGTCTTGTTTCCGTTCGTACTCTGATAATGTTTGCCTGCATATGCCACAAGGAGAAATGGGATGCGTACTGTTGCCATTGAGGTTATTGTAACTGACAGCAATGGTATCAATATCGATATTGGGATATACAGAGGCCGCAGAGGCAAGGGCCACCCGCTCTGCACACAGTCCAATAGGATAAGAAGCGTTTTCCTGGTTGGAGCCTGCAATGATCTCTCCATTGGCCAGCCGGATCACTGCGCCTACCTGGAAACGGGAATAGGGCGCATAAGCGTTGGCTGTTACCTCTCTCGCCTCCTTCAGGAGCCAGGCATCTGCGTCTGAAAGACCGGTAAGGTCGTCGTATACTTCGTATTCAATATGCAGCAATTGCTTTTCCATAACAACAGTTGAAAGGATTTTTCGTGCAGCCGTTGCCGGGGTAATACAACAACGGACCGGCAATATGCCGGTCCGTAATTTACTTCAAATTATATTTTCTGCAGTACTTACTTAATATTTCTGAAGATACGGCTCCAGCGGATACCGCCTTCTCCATAACTCATCCAGATCAGCCAGGCTTTACCCACCACGTGGTCTTCCGGTACAAAGCCCCAGAAACGGGAGTCGAGGGAATTGTTACGGTTATCTCCCATCATCCAGTAGTAGTTCATCTTGAAAGTGTAGCTGTTTGCAGGCTGGCCATTAATGATAAACTTACCATCTTTTCTCTCCAGGGTATTTCCTTCATACACCCGGATCACGCGGTCGTATAAGGCAATATTGCTTTCATCCAGCTTAACGGTAGCGCCTTTCTTCGGAATATACAACGGGCCGAAGTTTTCTTCTGTCCATTTGAAGTGGGCGGTGTCGTGCGGGAAAACATTATTGTAGTTGAAGTCAGTAAAATCAGACTCCTGGTATATTTTAATATCTTTTACGATCGGCTTGAACTGTTCCAGTGCGGTCACATTGGCCGGGGTAAGGTTATAAATATATTTACTTGCATCCAGCTGGTAAAAATCAGGACCTGAAGTGGCAATGCCCAGGTCTTCCAGGCGGCTGCTGTTAATCTGATCGCCGGTGGTTTCCACCACGTATTTATGCTGGCTGCCGGGAGGAACCGGGGCGGCCTGGCCGTTTACATATACTGCACCTTTAACGATCCGGATGGTATCGCCGGCTTCGGCCATGCAACGTTTAATATAGTTTTCCCTTTTATCTACAGGGCGCTGAATGATCTTGTAAGAGTTCTGAACAGACTGCCAGCCAAACTGCCTTACCATACCATAATAGCTGGGGTCGGGCGAGTCGATGGCTACAGTGTCTCCTTCAGGGAAATTAAACACCACTACATCATATCGTTTGATCGCTGAAAAACCCGGCAAGCGCCTGTATTTCCATTTTACCGCCTCGGAATAGGCTTTGGCAGATTTGGTGAAAGGCAGGGTGTGATGTACAAAGGGTACCGCCAGCGGGGTCATTGGGATACGTGGTCCGTAACTGATCTTGCTCACAAACAGGAAGTCGTTCACAAGTAAGGTCTTTTCCATTGAAGGTGTCGGGATCGTATAGGCCTCAAAAATAAAGGTGCGGATAAGCGTGGCTGCTATAATAGCGAAGATCGCAGCGTCTAACCATTCTCTAACCGCAGATTTCTTTTTCTTAGGCTGACTGTCTTTGTTTTTTTTCCAAAATGCCAGGTTCATTCAGTTACGCTTATTAGATGCTTAAAAAGGCAAATATAATATTCTGTCGTCAGCCTGTTGCTATCCGGCTACAAAAGTTTTCTTAAAAATAGATTAAAAGATCGTTTATTATAATTTTTAAGTATATAGTGTGCCCGGCTTTGGAGTGATCCTGTTTCAGAGTACTTCTTCCAGGATACGGTTGATAGCTGCCGACCGGTTCAGCACCATAAAGTGGCCACCGTCGGGGATTACATGCGTGGGTTGGAGATATTTGACGGGGAAAGGCATATCAAGGGCGCCGTGGATATGTACCAGCCCTTCCGGCACCTGGTCGTTCTCCCAGTGCAGGATGGCGTTTACCGCCCACCGGGTATAGGCGTAATCGCGCTTTGCCAGGTACTCATTTACCAGTATGCGTTCTTCCGGTGTTTCGATATTGAGGAATTTCCTGACAATGATGTTTCTCCGCTGGTACAGCAGGCTGTCGGGTAGTTTGTGCAGCCGGAGCCTCTTTACCCAGTTATAGTAGGGAGGTTTTTCGGAGCTTCGTTTAATGCTTGAAAGAAGGATGTTCTTTTCCACGGGAATGTGCCGGGCTATTTCCAGGCTCATGATACCGCCAAAAGAAACGCCTACTAATGTAACCGTCCCATCAGCCGCAATATTGCGGGCCATACGGGCCGCATAACGGCTGATGGGTTCATCCGGCAATGGAGGGATCCAATGCAGGTGATGCACCTGGTAGCCGGCGGGAAAACGCAGGTTGTTAAAAATGCGTTCATCCGCACCCAGTCCACTGATCAGATACAGGTGTTTTTGCATATTGTTAGCCGTTAAGAGCTTACTTTCCTTTTGTCGCGGGCAGGCACCACGAAATCATCTACATCCTCCGCGGTAATGGTTTTACCGGAAAGGATCACCAGTCTTTCCACCACGTTTCTCAGCTCACGGATATTACCGGTCCAGTTATGGTTCTGTAAAGCCTTCATTGCGTCTTTGTCTGCCGCTTTGCGGGTAATGCCATATTCATTGCAAACGCTGTCCAGGAAGCTGTCTACCAGCAAAGGTATGTCGTCCCGGCGATCGTTCAGGGAAGGCACATGGATCAGGATCACACTCAAACGATGATAGAGATCGAGGCGGAAATTCTTGTTTTCCACTTCCTGCAACAGGTCTTTATTGGTAGCGGCTACTACCCTTACATCCACGCTGATCTCTTTATCGCCGCCCACGCGGGTGATTTTCCCTTCCTGTAAAGCGCGCAGCACTTTTGCCTGGGCGCTGAGGCTCATATCGCCGATTTCGTCCAGGAAAAGGGTGCCACCGCTGGCCTGTTCAAATTTTCCTATGCGTTGTTTTACCGCTGATGTAAAGGATCCTTTTTCGTGGCCGAACAGCTCACTTTCAATGAGTTCCCCGGGAATGGCTGCGCAGTTCACTTCCACCATAGGTCCCGCGGCGCGGTTACTGCGTTCATGCAGCCACCTGGCCACCAGTTCCTTACCCACCCCGTTATCGCCGGTAACCAGTACCCTTGCATCGGTGGGAGCTACTTTTTCTATGGTTTCCCTGATCTTGAGGATCGGGGCTGATTGGCCTATCATTTCCGGTACCTTGTTCACCTTGCGGCGCAGGGTTTTGGTTTCGGTTACCAGGGTAGATTTATCCATTGCATTACGCAGGGTAATGAGAAGACGGTTCAGGTCGGGCGGTTTTGAAATATAATCATAGGCGCCTTTTTTCACCGCTTCTACCGCTGTATCGATGTTACCGTGGCCGGACACCATGATAATGGGAATATCCCCGTTCACCTCGCGGGCTTTTTCAAGAAATTCCAGTCCGTCCATTTTAGGCATTTTGATGTCGCAAAGAACGGCATCATATGACTTTGCCTGGAACATTTTAAATCCTTCCATTCCATCCGCAGCCTCATCTACCTTGTAACCTTCATAGGTTAAAATTTCCGTGAGTGTTTTACGGATACTTTTTTCGTCGTCTATTATTAAAATGTTAGCCATAATCAGTTTTATTTTGTACGACCGGCGATACCCACCTTTTATACAACGGGCAAAAATAAAGATTAATCCCTTAAAATTGCATTATATCAGTGATCATTTAACATGTCGGAAACAATTGAAATATTACCATATAGCCCGCACTGGCCGGAAGAGTTCCGGGAAATAGCCCGGGAGCTGGAAGAAGCGGCAGGCGCATATGCGCTGGCCATTGACCATATTGGTTCTACCAGCGTTCCGGGATTAGCTGCAAAAGACGTTATTGATGTACAATTAACCGTGGCATCGCTGGATGCGCCCCTGCAGCCTGCATTGGAGCTGCTGGGATATGAGCGTAAATTGCATTTGAAAGACCATCGTCCGCCGGGCAGGGATGACCTGGCCGATGATGAACTGGAAAAACATTTTTATTTTAAGAAAAACAGGAGGGTGAACCTTCATATACGGGTGGCTGGAAAATTTAACCAGCGCTATCCTTTGCTGTGCCGCGATTACCTGCGTACGCATCCGCATGCCGCGCAGGCATATGGAGTTGTGAAACAGCAGCTGGCAAAGTATTTTCCAAACGATGCAAACGCTTATTACGATATCAAAGATCCTGTATTTGATATACTCATGGAAGGCGCCTATATATGGGCAGACAAGAAGGCTTGAATATTAGTAAACAGTCTACTACCTTTACAGGATTAATGCGTAATTTCAGTAACTATAAAAGTGCCAATACCTGTAATTCGATCCGCATATGAATGATTTTCTGGAAGAGTTGAAGCGGCGGCACCAGCTGGCAGCGGCGAACGCTTATCCTGCCACAGGCGCAGTAGATGAATTTGTGAGCCACCTGTTAAACTGGTTATTCCCTGAACATACCGGTCAGGTGATTGCTGATCCGGTGGCGCTGGAGCGCTTTGGCCATGAGCTGGAAGCGCAGCTGCAGCAATTGCTGCAATCAATGGAAAACCAGCTGCCTGCAGATGCTGCGGGCCTGAGCCGGGATTTTATGAGTAAAGTACCGGTAATATATGATGAGCTGACAAAAGATGCTTCGGCCATCTACCAGGGCGATCCGGCGGCATCTTGTTTATACGAGGTAATCCGCGCCTATCCCGGGTTTTATGCCATTGCTTTTTACCGCATTGCGCATGCCCTGTACCAGTTGAAGATCCCGGTATTACCAAGAATGATCACCGAACTGGCACATTCCCGTACGGGAGTGGATATTCACCCCGGCGCTGTTATTGCACCATGGTGTTGTATAGATCATGGTACCGGTATTGTGATCGGGGAAACCACCGTGATTGGCCCGCATGTAAAATTGTACCAGGGTGTAACACTGGGTGCACTGAGCATTGAAAAGAGCATGGCGCGCAGTAAGCGACATCCTACTATAGAGGAGCATGTGGTGATCTACGCCGGCGCCACCATTCTTGGCGGAGATACGGTGATAGGCCATCATAGCGTAATAGGCGGGAATGTGTGGCTGATTAAAAGTGTGGAACCTTTCTCCCGGATCTATTATAAAGCAGAACATAAATTTTCAGATACAAACCAGGATTAGTACAATGGCTTCCATCATAGACCTGATCGGCAATACGCCGATGGTAGAATTAAAGAAGATATCCGCCAACCCGGCTGTTAAGATTTTCGCGAAGCTGGAAGGCAACAACCCGGCGGGCAGCGTGAAGGACAGGGCAGCCTATGGCATGATCAAAGGTGCGCTGGACCGGGGCGATATTAAACCCGGTATGAAACTGATAGAAGCCACCAGCGGCAACACCGGTATTGCGCTGGCCATGATCGCCAGTATTTTCGGTCTTGAAATAGAGCTGGTAATGCCTGCAGACGCCACCCGGGAAAGGGTGCTTACCATGGAAGTATATGGCGCAAAAGTAACGCTTACGCCAAAAGAGCTATCCATGGAAGGTTCTATTGACTACGCCAATGCGCAGATGACCAAAGGCGGCTATTATATGCTGAACCAGTTTGCCAATCCCGACAACTACGGTATGCATTATAAAACCACCGGGCCGGAAATATGGAAAGATACCAACGGCGAAGTAACCCACTTTGTGAGCGCCATGGGCACCACCGGAACCATTATGGGCGTGTCCCGCTTCTTAAAGGAACAGAACCCGGATGTACAGATCGTGGGATGTCAGCCTACCGAAGGTTCAAGGATTCCAGGCATACGTAAGTGGCCGGAGGCTTATCTTCCAAAAATATTCGAAAGACCAAGGGTAGACCGTATCATGGATATTTCAGAAGAAGAAGCGAGGGCGATGACCAAAAGGCTGGCGAAGGAAGAAGCGGTGTTTTGTGGTATGAGCAGCGGGGGCGCTGTGGCTGCGGCAGCAAGGGTATCAAAGGAATTACGTAGTGGCGTTATTGTTAGTATCATCTGTGATCGTGGCGACCGGTATCTTTCCAGCGACCTGTTTTCCTGATAATTATTTAAAGAGATAAAAAAAGGAACGGAGCGAAGAAAATCTTCACTCCGTTCCTTTTTTATACTTTTAGCAAGTGCTATTTCTTCATGTACATTACTTCCTTCACCAGTTTCACCGTACGCTCAATATCCGGCAGGTATAATTTCACCAGGTTAGGCGCGTAGTGCATAGGAGCATCCTGTGCAGTGATACGGCGTATAGGCGCATCCAGGTAGTCGAAACCTTCTTTCTGGATACGGTAAGTGATTTCGGAAGAAATACTTGCGAATGGCCATTGTTCTTCAACAATTACCAGGCGGTTTGTTTTCTTCACAGACTCCAGGATGGTGAACCAATCCAGCGGACGGATAGTACGCAGATCGATCACTTCCGCTTCGATACCTTCTTTTGCCAGTTCTTCAGCTGCACCCAGCGCTACTTTCATCATTTTGTTGAAAGATACGATGGTCACATCTTTACCGGCGCGTTTGATATCTGCTTTACCGATCGGGATGATGTATTCTTCTTCCGGTACTTCACCCATATCGCCATACATCAATTCGCTCTCCATGAATACAACCGGGTCTTCATCGCGGATGGCCGCTTTGAGCAACCCTTTTGCATCGTACGGATTGGAAACGGATATCACCTTCAGGCCCGGGATATTGGCATAGTAGCTTTCGAATGCGGTAGAGTGTTGCGCACCCAGCTGTCCGGCAGAACCGTTCGGTCCGCGGAAAACGATGGGGCAACCTACCTGGCCACCACTCATTGCCAGCATTTTTGAAGCAGTATTGAGGATCTGGTCCAGCGCCAGTACGGCGAAGTTCCAGGTCATAAATTCAACCACCGGACGCAGGCCGTTCTGGGCAGCACCTACCCCGATAGCAGCAAATCCAAGTTCAGCAATCGGCGTATCAATAACGCGTTTTGGACCAAACTCATCCAGCATTCCCTGGCTCACTTTATAAGCACCATTGTATTCGGCTACTTCCTCCCCCATAAGGAATACCCGTTCATCACGGCGAAATTCCTCCTGCAGGGCTTCTCTTAAGGCTTGTCTGAAAGCTATCTGACGCATGCTATTCTTAATTGAAAGTTTAAATGCCTTATTGAAAGGCAGGGCAAAAATATTGTTTGTTAACGAAAAAGCAAAGCAAACAACCGATTAATAATTATTATACCGCTAACAAAGGCCGGTACACTATTAATTAAAATAAATACATATATTTATATTTTAGTCTTTATTGCTGCCTACACCTATGATTACCATCACTATCCTGACCTTATGCTTTTTGGCCGCCCTTTCCTTAAAGATCAAAAAAGCAAAACTACCTGAATTACAGGCGCTCCTCTGGTACTTTCACCTTGTTTTCGGTTGTTTTGCACTGTTATGCCTGTTATTAATGTTGAATGGCTACGGTTTCAAGGGTACGCAAACTGAGCGGGTGTTCTTTAGCCTCTATGCCGGCTCGGGGATGCTGCTTTACGGTCTTTCCAAACCGGACAATGATGCCCGTTATGCTTACCTGATGCTTTTCTTCGGGTTCCCGTTTGTACTGTTGTTTGGCCTGCTGCTGCCGCCGCTGCGCATCATCACCCTGGTAGCGGCCATCACCCTGCTGTCTGACAGTGAGTTTAAACGTTATGATATCGACGACGACTATGCCCTGCAAACAAAAAGCACCGGTATATTGTCCGGTTACCCGGTTTACAGCCTGGTGGAAGACAAATACCTTTTTTTTGAAAAAGTGACGCAGGATGTGGTAAAGCCGCAGGCAGCCCTGCATTCGCTGAAGATGGCCAAAAGGGGGAAAGACAGTGTGAGGATACAGCTGAACAATATAGATACAGTGATTGTGCTCTCCGAATAAACAGGGCTGACTAAAAAACGAAGACCAGGAGAATCGTGCAAACGATTTTTCCAGCCCCCGGGATTTTAGTCAGCCCCGCAAAAAGATTATACTCTTTCTATGATCATAGCGCTGGCGCCACCGCCGCCGTTGCAGATCCCTGCAACGCCGTACCGCGCCTGCTGCTGATGCAGGATCGCATTCAGCGTTATTACAATGCGCGCACCACTGCAGCCAATAGGATGTCCTATTGCCACGGCGCCGCCCCATATGTTTACTTTATCGAGCGACAGCCCCAGGTCTTTTGCATTGGCTATAGGCACGCAGGAAAATGCTTCATTTACTTCCGCCACGTCCATATCACCGATCTTCAAACCGGCTTTTGCCAATGCATTGTTGATGGCTTTTACCGGCGTAGTGGTAAACCATTCCGGCGCCTGCGAAGCATCGGCAAAGCTGATGATCTTTGCCAGTGGCTTTAATCCCAGCGCTTTCAGTTTTTCGCCGCTTACCAGCACTACGGCTGCCGCGCCATCATTGATGTTGGAGGCATTGGCCGCAGTGATAGTCCCGTCTTTCTGGAAACTTGGTTTCAGGGAAGGTACTTTTTCAAAGATGACTTTTTTATAGTCTTCATCTTCAGATACAGTTACTACCTGTTTGCCAGGCACCTGCACCGGTATCACTTCATCTTTAAAATATCCTTTCTCCCAGGCGGCCGCTGCGCGTTTGTAACTTTCAATAGCGTATGCGTCCTGGTCTTCCCGGGTAATTTTATATTCAGTAGCGCAAAGCTCCGCCGCATTGCCCATGTGAAAATCCTTGTAAGGATCCCAGAGGCCATCGCGGATAATACCATCGATCAATGTGCCATGGCCGAGTTTATAACCGGTACGCGCTTTATCGAGGTAATAAGGTGCAGCGCTCATGTTTTCCATACCACCGGCTACCACTATGTCATTATCGCCCAGCAGGATGCTCTGTGCGCCCAGCATAATGGCTTTCATACCGGAGGCGCATACCTTGTTAACGGTAGTGCAGGGTATGGTGTTGGGCAGGCCCGCAGCAAGACTGGCCTGGTTGGCAGGCGCCTGTCCGAGGTTGGCGCTGAGCACATTGCCCATGTACACTTCATTCACTTCTGTGGGGGCCACTCCTGCCCTTTCCAGGGCGGCTTTGATAACCTGGGCGCCAAGCTGGGTAGCCGGAACGCTGGCCAGTGCGCCATTTAATGAACCTATAGGGGTACGGGCCACAGCTACTATAAATACTTCTTTCATCTGATAAATAAGATTGATTTGGCTAGTTTATAATCTACCAAATATAAGGAAAAGTTGCGGGGAACACTCATCATGCGGGCATACCGCCCTCCTTCTTCTCAAATCCTAATTTTGCCGTATGTTTGCAGTTGGATGATATCTCAAAACTCCATACAACAGATCCTCAGCCGCATTGATATTGTGGAAATTGTGGGCTCCTTCGTTAAACTGAAAAAAAGGGGCGCCAATTACCTTGGCCTGTGCCCGTTTCATAATGAGAAGTCGCCCTCCTTCACCGTATCTCCCGGCAAAGAGATCTATAAATGCTTTGGTTGCGGCGCCAGCGGCAATTCCATCAGCTTTATCATGGAGCATGAGAAATACTCCTATGTGGAAGCGCTCCGGTGGCTGGCACAGCGCTACCAGATAGAGCTGGAAGAAACGGAAGTAAGCCCCGAACTGAAGCAGCACCAGCTGATGGCGGACAGTTTGTTCATCATCAACAACTACGCAAAGGAATATTTCACCGATACCCTGTTTAATAAGGAAGAAGGCCAGAATGTGGGCCTGAGTTATTTTGAAGAAAGGGGATTTACGGAAGAAACTATTAAGAAGTTCCAGCTTGGCTACTGTCTGAATACCTTTGACGCTTTTGCCAAATCCGCATTGAACAAAGGATACAACCTGGAATACCTGCAAAAAACAGGGCTGGTAACCATCCGCAACGATCAACCTGCCGATAATTACCGTGGCCGGGTCATTTTCCCGATCCATAACCAGTCAGGCAAAGTACTGGGCTTTGGCGCACGTATCCTGGTAAAATCAGACCGGGCGCCGAAATACATCAATTCTCCCGAAAACGAGATCTATGTAAAAAGCCGGGTACTGTATGGTACTTACTTTGCAAGGCACGCTATTGACAAGCTCAATGAGTGCCTGCTGGTAGAAGGCTATACCGATGTGATTTCCCTGCACCAGGCCGGTGTGGAAAACGTGGTGGCCTCCAGTGGTACCTCCCTCACACAGGATCAGCTGCGCCTGATAAAAAAATATACCAACAACCTCACCATCCTTTATGACGGCGACAGCGCCGGCGTGAAAGCTGCGCTCCGCGGGCTTGACATGGCCATTGAGGAAGGGCTGAACGTGAAGCTGGTACTGCTGCCGGACAAAGAAGACCCGGACAGCTATGTG
>JBCNPS010000079.1:0-17699 GCA_039593235.1 Chitinophaga sp.
ACAATCCTAATCCCTCGAACCCGATAGATAATTACGCCCGCCTGTTTTACTCCCGTGAGTATAAGGAAACCATTTTACCCTATTTAATGGGCTCTACCCGTGACCTGGATCAAACCATGCAGCCGAATGGCCAGGATGCACAATCGGCCGGCGGAAATGGCAAATTCAGCGTATTCCAGGAAATGGTGGATGCGTACGAAATGAATAACGGGCTGCCAATTACCGATGCCCGTTCAGGTTATACCAAAGATGGTTTCTGGGATGGGCCGCTGTGGGACGGGAAAGCGTACCGGCAGGCAAAAGGTGTTTCCAACATGTATAAAAACAGGGATCCCCGTTTCTATGCCAGCATCAATTTTCAATATACCTTCTGGGATTCCACTAATCACAGGCGCCCGTTAAAATACGCCTACTTTGGGAACAATGGCGGGGCATCCGATGGATGGCCTAAATCAGGCACCAATTGCGAGAGCGGGTATAACTGGAGAAAATGGTGTGATCCGGGTGTAAACCTGCGGGGAGGAGGAAATGGCAACAGGAATTTCCCCGTAATACGGCTGGCCGAAATTTATCTTATTTATGCCGAAGCAATGAATGAATACCTGGATGCCCCCGGTCAGGAGGTGTACGACGCTATCAATAAAGTAAGGGCCCGCGTATCGATGCCGGCATTACCGGTGAGCGGCACAAATGATAATACGAAAGCGGGAATGCGGAAACGGATCCAGAATGAATGGCGCGTGGAGTTTGCTTTTGAGGGAAAACGCTTTTGGGATGTACGCCGCTGGCTGATTGCTGAAAGTGTGGATAACGGGGATGTGCATGGTATGAATGCCCGGCCCTCTTCCGGCGAACTACAGGCTACCGGGTTTGATCCGGGCAGCGAACAGGCGGGCCTCGCCGTATTTTACAAGCTCACTACTATACAACACCGTGTATTTGCAAAGCAACACTATCTTATGCCAATTCCTCAAACAGAAATAGATAAGGGAGGAGGTAAACTGGTGCAGAATTTCGGCTGGTAAAAACAAATAAAAAAGCGCCGGTATGGATGTACCGGCGCTTTCCTGTTATCCTAAAAAAGAAAAAAGCATATGCTTCAGCCGGAATTTTAAACGTTCCAGGGCTTTGTGGATCTGGTTATCCACCGTTTTTTTGCTGATCTTCAGTGTTTGGGCAATCTCTTTTGAGGTCATTCCTTCTTCCCGGCTGTATTGAAAAATGAGCCTGCATTTTTCCGGCAGCTGTTCTATCTCCTTATACACAAGTTCCAGTATTTTCCTGTTATGTACCTTATCGCTGATTTCGGGAACTAATTCAGGATAGTTGTCCATAGCGGTATCCCTGGTATATTTCCGGGCGTAGGCCTTCTTCCTGATCTGGGTGAGCACCTGGTATTTGACAGCCGTTACCAGGTAGTTTTCGAACTGGCCGATTTCCACCTTCTTCCTGTTGTTCCACAAACTCAAAAATACATCATGTACCACGTCTTCAGCCGCCACAGCATCTTTCAGGTGCTTATTGGCAACAATGAATAATTTTTCCCAATACCGTTTGTATAAGTCGTTAAATAAATCTCTATCACCGTTGGCTAAAAAAGTAGGTGATCCTTCAGACGTGGACATAAACGTAATAACCTATTTAATCAGGAATAGATATACTGATCTGGATGCTTAAAGAGATCTTCATAATAGCACAAATATAATATATTCCGGTGCATCATGCGTTTTTAGTAATGTGGATTTTGTGAGATGAATAACGCCTGTTAATGCCCGGGCTTTCCCCGTTTTCGGAATATTCATATTTATACGATCTTAGCGTCATGCTTAAAGACTTTCAGATTGTGCCCACTGAGACGGCGATGAATCAACACCAGGTACAGATAAAAATGCTTGAAAGTGAAGAGGCTTTCATGGATATAATAGGAACGGAGGGATACTTTTATGTGTATAAAGGCGACCTGCACCTGGAAGGCGATTTGGTGCTCGAAGCAGACCGCCTTGACAAAATGCCTGATGGCCGGCCCATGTCGGGATTTATAGTGATCGGTCACCTGACCGTAAACGGTAGTGTGCTCAACGAAACGGGCGATTATGGCCCCGCGTTGTATGTAAACGGGAACCTCACCTGCCGCAACCTGCTGATTGGCGGATCTCCCGTGCGGGTGGAAGGCGATATCAGGGTAGAAGAGGTGATCATGCTGCATTACAACCACGGCTGGATGCAGTGCGACCGTACTATTACCGCTCCTGTTATGATTGTGGATGATTATCACCTGGCGCCCTGCCGGAAAGAGATCAGCCGTTTTTACTATAACGACAACGACCCCGAAAGCCCCGAAGCGAACAACTGCAGCGAAGCGGAAGATGATGACCCGGTGATTTCGGAAAACCTGCGGGTGTTGCTCAACAATCCCATGACTACAAACTTTGAAGAGATCCGCCGTGACCTCGCAGCAGGGGAAAGCGTGCTGCAGCCACGGGAAAGAACGCCTGAGTACTGGCGCAACAAGGTACGCCGTAACTGGCGGGACCTGAAGCGGGTGCCCATGGAAATGCGTACCACCAATCTTTGTTATGAGGCCATGACCTACTACATTGGAGCGCTGCAATATTTTCCGCCGGGTTCCATTACCATGGAACTCGCCACTGCCGCAGCTGAGCGGGATGGGAAAGCATTGCGTTACCTGCCACCGGGGCTGATCACACGGGAACTGTGCTATATTGCCGCCAAACATGGCGCTATACTGAAACTGGATATACCGGAGCAGTTTTATGAACATGCGTTGTTATGCACCGTGATCAAAGAAAGCGACTGGCAGATGGAACAGGTGCCCGTTGTTTTTATGACGGAAGATATGCTGGTGCTGTACGTAAAATCCGGTCGCGGTGCCTGGCTGGACAGGTACTGCCAGCAGTCGGGTGTATCCAAACAAAAAGTGCTGGAGCGGGTAATGGGAGATGATATAAAATACCTCGAAAATATTTTTAACTGGCATCTCTCGGCCACAACATATGCCTATGCGCAGCAACGTTATAATACGCCCGCACATGCAGCTATATGGACAGCCCTCAACGAACGTTTTGCAAAGAAAATAAGGCGGCTGAATATGCCGCCCTTATAACCCCGGTTATTCTAATGTTAATCACCAACTGCGGTATCAATAAAATCTGGTATATTTGCTTGTCCCTGGCCCCGTTGCATGTGAAATACTGATAGGATAGGTAGCGCCCCATACGCCTGGAATAAATAATATCCCTGTTCAGCAAACGGTCTTGCCGGACCAAATCTGTCAATATAAAAGGTATGTCTGCAATTCTACAAAACAACGAGTTCCTCTGGATGAGTTATAATGAAGAGGAAGACCTGCTTCATAACCGTTTGGTGGAATGCCAAAGTACGGAAGATTTTATGCGCGGGATTTCTATCTACAAAGAAACTTTTGAGCGTGTGTTGCCCTCCAGGATACTTTGGGATTCGTCGGACTTTCATTTTGTGATTCCCCCCGACCTGCAGCGGTGGGTATATAACTTCCTGGACAAGCCCGCCAGTGATACCGGTCAGGAATTTAACGTAGGGCATGTAGTATCACCGGATGTACTGGCACAGGTATCTGTGATGGAGATCTATTCCAAAAATGATCCCCTGACCTATCGCCCAAGGTACTTTTCGCATATCAACCAGGCCATGCAGTGGATGACGTTACCCGAGCAGCATCCGGATGATGTAAATATGCAGATAAATAAAAACTGTAATGACAACAGGGCGCAGATCATCCTGGATGTATCGATGGACCTGTTACCGGATTACCTGCGTGAATTTCGGCGTATGTTTGAAAACAGGGCATTCCTGGTGGAAAAAATGCACTTATATGCTGCGCTCAGCAAGCGGGAAAAAGAAATTTTGTCGCTCATTACGAAGCATTACAGCAACCAGGAAATTGCCGACAGATATAGTATTTCACTGAATACTGCTAAAACCCACCGCAAAAATATCCTTTACAAATTAAGATGTAAAAATAACGCGGAACTTATGTACTATCAGGTGTTTGGCTAATTACCCACTAGTGGGTATTTTTTAATTGGCTGTAGGGTTTGAACTTTGGGGTACCCCATCGGGACAAACCATTTACGTATGAAATACCATCAAACCAGAGTTATTGGCGTTGCGCTGTTCCCTGTCTATGTTACGGTAACCCGCAGAAGATCATCTACCCAACAACCCCCGGATCAGGGCAAATTTCCATACCCACTACCATCAAACAGCCAGTTATGTTACGCATAGAAAAGATATTGTTGATAGCATGTCTTATTACCGGCGGCACTGCCTGCAAGAAAGGTGATAACACAACACCCCCTGAAGATGACAAGGTTTCAGCGGCATTTTCCTTCACTATTGCCGATACTGCCGTTTATCCCTTTAAAGTGAATTTTGAAAATCTTTCCCGGAATGCCAGTTCCTACTCCTGGACTTTCGGGAATGGTGAAAGCAGTACGGAACGGCAGCCTGTAGTAACTTATACTACTAACGGCAATTTTACAGTGCGCCTGGTAGCAACTGACGGCAGCCGGAAAGATTCCGTTGAAAAAACGGTGACCATCAATATCAAGAAACCGGTCGCTGATTTTCCCTTCACAACGCCTGATATCCTGAAACCTAACCAGCTTGCTTTTACCAGTACAGCCGTAAGAGGAAAAGATTACCTGTGGAATTTCGGGGATGGCAGCACCTCCACACTGCCTGATCCCACGCATACCTTCGCAGCCGCCGGCAAGGTTACTATAAAGCTAACGGTGAAAAACCCTATCGGGGAAGCGACAGTGACCAAAGAACTAAATATCAGCAATACAGTTTCCTATACTTCATTTGATGGCAAACAGTATAGTCTGTTCCCCTGGCCCGGCAACCGGGTCGTTATTTTATCCCGCAACCTTAATCTTGATCCAGCGGTAATGATTAAATGGGTGAGCGCTATGGACAGTGTGTATGGTTTTTACCGGACCTGTACAGGACGGGATCCCGGACCTGCCAAAATACTGGATGGCCGTAGTGTAATTGCAGATGTTCCTGCTACCTGTGGTGCAGGTTGTGGTTACCTGGGCGCCACCGGTATTGAAATCCTCAACACCAACTTCGATATTATTTACAATGGCATCCGCGTCAATAACCAGTTTGACCAGGTGCCTTTTTATGAGTTCGGAAGGAACTTCTGGTTTTATGGAGATCAGCTGGCCTATAAAAAGAATGATCCCATTACTACCGGTTATGCAGTGCTGATGCGCTTCATGAGTCTTGACGCCACCGGTGTGCAGGGTGGTCCTTTTGTTGGCAGCGCCGTAATGCCTTATGCGGAGTTCAAAGGCGCCGTTGTAAAACTGGTGGATCAGTATACCGCTAATACTTCGCTCAACTGGAATAATACGTTGGGTGCAAATGCAGGTGTGCCAGGCGGATTTGGCGGTGCTACAGATTTGTTTGCTTCCTTTTGCATGCGGCTAACAAGGGATTATGGCGGAGAGAATTTTATCCGTAATGTATGGAAACAGGCTGGTAGCCGCCCTGCCGCGGTTACTACGCAGGATGCGGTTGATAATTTTATCCTGGCGGCATGTGCGGCAGCCAATAAAAACCTTACCACGCTGTTTGTAACCACCTGGCGCTGGCCTATGAGTGATGCGGCAAAAACGGCCGCTGCGCAATATCCGTGAGTGACCGGCAGCAACCGTACTGTAAATAATATTTGTTTATTAAGGAGCAATTGATTATTTTTTGAAGACATATATTCACCCCGTATGTCATCAACCTTCCTCAAAACGCCGGCAGTTCCAGGCGCCTCCCGTGCTGCTGCTAACCAATCGGTTCCTCATAATGGTATCGCCCGGCCGGCTGTTTCAACCCCGCCTGTACTCCAGGGCCAGGGGATCATGCAGCTCAAAATTGAGAGACTACTGGCCAAAGGAAGTGATAAGCAAGCGATTCAGATGTACATGAAAGGACCGGTGAATACACGCAACCAAACCTTTTCGGAAGCAGTGGAAGAAGTGTTGGTGTTGTTCCCGGAACTGAGCAGTGAACTGGGAATCCTGAAAGCATGGATAGTATTGCAGGAATCCCTGCCGGGAGAAGATATTGAAAGAATAACAGATTGCATCACCCGGTTGACCGAAGGAGTGAATACTGTTTATATACAACATACGCCTTATCCCAACCTGGCAGCTAAAGATCTTATCGCCGACAAACCTTTTACTATTCCGCAAAGTGAAGAAAGCCAGGCGCGCTCGCTTAAACTATATAACGCCATTGACCAAAAAGCAAAGGAATTGTTTAAAGAAGTAAAGAAAGATAGTGGCGCGAAAAAAGAATTGGGGAACCTGTTACGTTATGATGAAGAACACGACAGCTATAAAGGCTATATGCTGGGCGTACTGATCATGGATGGAAAGGTGTTCGCCACCTGCTCGGGCGGCGTATCTACCGGTTTCAAAACCATTGCAGAATCGCTGGGAATGCAGTATGTACAGTCTGTGATGGATGTGGACGCAGCCAGGGCAATTGTTGCCAGAGAACTACCTCCACAAAATTTCGGAAAAGACGAGGAAAAGAATATTGTGAAAGAACAGGGGCCTGGCAAAGAAGTGAAAACCGGGCTTACCGGTACCTGTGCCGCTCCGAAGCTGATCTGGTCTATCATTGATGGCAGTCATGTGCAATTGCATCCTACTACTATGCGGCATGCTTCCATGACAGAAAGATGGGTGTCGCCGCTCAATAACAGTAGCACGGTGCCTATCATTGATGCACACGGCAGGGTGATAGAATACGGCAGTGGCGACATTGTACCTTCCTGCAAAGCATGTCAGCATTTAATGCATGGCCTGGAAGATAGATTGCGTCGCCGGCTGGGAGAGAATCTTAACGCTAAAAAAATCTGGGAGGAACAAAATTCTCCCGAAAACATTGAGAAGAGAAGAATTGCAAAGGAGCAAAAAGAAGCGATGGATAGGGAATATAATAGCGAAACGCTCGATGCGTTTTCCAGTGAAGTCAAGGAATTAAATGAGGCCTTAACGAATTTATTAGATACTATTTTAAAAGGAGGAAATTCCATCCTGAAAGAAGAATTGAATTTCCTGAAAGACAGGACAGACAAATTGGAAGAGTTGCGTTTTAACCTGCAAACTTTTGCGGGAGTTTCACTGGGTAGCAGCAGGGAAGCTATAGTGGCGGCATTGGAGCAGCTGAAAAATGGAGAAAGAGTTATTGACGACATGGTACAGGGTATTACTGAATTTTGGAAAACTGCTGCCGAAAGGAAGTCGGCCGAAGAACAGCCGGTAGCATCATCCTCTAAAAAAAGCGGCAACACCAGGAAGAAAGGAGGGAAAAGATAATTAGCTGTTAATGGGGCGGCCTTTCGGCCGCAATTTTTTTTATGATTATTTGGAATACCTTTCTTATTTTTAGCGGCATGAGAATGACCGTAATGTTATAAATCCTTCCCTGGCTTAGTTCTTAAGCAATGCGCCATACAGTTAATGGCGTCAGTTACATCGTTGTATACTCATCATTTCACTTGTCCTGCAACAACAGGATAGTTGTGCTATGGATTTCATCAAAAAATAATTTTATGCCGGATATATTAAGTAAACAGGAAATTGAACAGTTCATTACAGAAGGATTTGTTCGCATTGATAATGCATTTTCCCCGGATATTGCAAACGCCGCCATGGATATTTTATGGAACGATATTCCTTTTGACCGGTTCAACCCGGCTACCTGGACGGAGCCGGTCATCCGCCTGGGGATGTATACGCAGCAACCGTTTATAGATTCAGTTAATACGCAGGAATTACACGCAGCTTTCGATCAATTGATTGGCGCCGGCAGATGGATACCCTGCCGCAGTGTAGGCACTTTCCCCGTCCGGTTCCCTTCCTCCAAGCAGCCGGACGATACCGGCAGGCATGTAGATGTAAGTTTCCCGGGTAACGACCCTTCCAATTATTTTGAATGGCGTGCCAATATAAGATCCAGGGGACGCGCTTTATTAATGCTGGTGTTATATTCAGATGTAACGGAGGCAGATGCCCCGACGATCATCTACCGCAAGTCGCATATAGATGTAGCCCGTCTTTTATCTCCTGAAGGAGATAAGGGGCTTTCCTTTATGGAGCTTGCCCGCAGGTTGGATGAATTACCGGAACGGGAAGAAGCGTTGGCCGTTGGCAAGGCAGGCGCCGTTTATTTGTGTCATCCTTTTTTAGTGCATGCGGCGCAGGCGCACAGGGGGCACACACCGAAATTTATGGCGCAACCTCCTTTGCTGTTAAGAAAGGAGTTGGTGATTGAGGAGGCGGTGGACTATGCTCCCGTGGAAAAGGCCATCCGGTTGGCGTTCAGGTAGTGGTGTTGAAAAAATAAGGCCTTCACACCAACAGGTTTGAAGGCCTTATTATATCGTATAGATGTTTCAGGCATCAGGTATTTCAGGCTCTACCAGTTTGGCCAGTTTTTCCAGTGACTCCTGCCAGCCCAGGTAACAAAATTCAACAGGTATGGCGGCGGGAATGTCTTCCTGGGTAATTTTTATTTCCGTTCCTGCAATAGTTTTCCGTAACCATACGGAAGTAATCATTTCTCCCGGCAGGTTGGGATCATCAAATTTATCAGTGTATTTCAAAAACTCGTTAGGTTTGAGTTCCAGGTATACGCCACCGAATGAATGGCTGTTACCGGTGTTGAAATTCTGGAACGACGCTTTGAAAGCACCACCTACTTTTACGTCCTGTTCATGAACAGTGCAAACGAATCCATAAGGAGGTAACCATGAAGCGATAGCCGCGGATTCAGTAAATGCGCGATAAATTTTTTCGGGCGATGTTTTAAGCATCCGGTGCAAAGAAACAGTGTTGTTTGACATAAGATTTAATTTTATTCCTACTCATCTGGCTTTTCGGTTCCGCCCGTTTTTAAAGTGTTGCTGCTCCACTTATGTTTGTGCCGGCTGTTTATTTAACTTCGACATAACAAAGGTGATAAAGAATTGAGATTTGCAGGGAGGGGATATACGACAATCTGTAGGGTGGTTTGCGACTGAGTTCGTTTTTTGCAGCTATCGGCTATCTTTGACCATTGAAAAGGAATAGTAATGAGTATCGATATGTATTTCGTTAGCGAGGTAAAGCAAACCGAACCAACCGTGTTCAAAACTCCATTACAACAAATGGTATATGAAATGTTCAGGGAGAAGGGCGTGAAGTATGAACGGATAGATACTGATCCTGCAATTTATTCCCACTACCGGCCATACGCCCAGATTCGTACAGTTATAATGGTTATACCCTTAAAGCTCCGCGGAATCCCCTGGCGGCATAATAAGATTCCGCACCGTTATGATACACGAAAATATGATCATAGCGGCGGTCGCAGAAGAGCGCACCACCAAGCTTCCTGATGGCAGGCGGTGTTACTATCCAGCTCGATGTTTTCAGATCAAAGTTGCCAAGTTGCTGTAAGTCCCGGTATTGGGCCTCCGTTAAAAGCTCAATCCCCATATCGGCGGCCATTTGAACGGCACTGTTTTCCGGTTTATGCTCCTTCCTTGACTCCAGGGCTTCATGATCATAGCAGATGCTTCTGCGGCCTTTAGGGCTTTCAGCTGAACAGTCGAAGAAAATGTATTCGTCTTTATTTTTATCATAACCCACTACATCAGGTTCTCCGCCGCTGAGCTCCATTTCATCGAGCGACCATAATTTCGCAGGACTGGCTTCCAGCTTTGCCTGTACACTGGCCCAGTCGAGCCCCTTATGACGTTGCTTGTTTTTCTCGAAGCGGGTTTTTAATACGCTGAGCAGTGATTGTGATTGTTCGGGAGATAGCTTGCGTTTTGTGTTTTTCATATGGTTTACAGTTACAGGTTTCTGCAAAAGTAGGGAGTTTCCGGAAAAAAGCAGATCAAATATCCCCCAAACTGCTACGAATATCAACCGCAACCACTCAAATATACATCCACCCTCTGCAAACCCAACTACGCCGCCTAATTTTAGACCGGATTTAAAATTTAATCACATGAAACAGTTAGAAAAATTGGTTGCCAAAAAGGTAACATCTCCGGAAACGGTGAAGGGCGGCAGGTTTGCATTGAATGCAGAATTTTCGCTCGAAGACCAGGAAAGAACCACTGAAAACTATGCTTCCTGGAACGGACAGCATTGGGTAACAGACACCCGGAATGACCCCAACAAGTAACCCCCAACGTACATCTCAAAAAAAAATTAAAGCTATGAACAAGTTGCAAAAACTGAACGCAAAAAAAGTTGAATCCCTGGAAACAATTAAAGGTGGTAAAGCCCTCTCTGCAGAGTTCTCCCTCGAAGCAGGCGATGCTGCCGGTACCACTGTACACACACCGACCCACTATTCAGGTCCGGATGTTTACCTGTGCGATCACAAGCCGGATCCGAGCAAATAACTCCTTCCGCCATCAGGAACGGAAACTACAGGACTGCCGGCAACTACCGGCAGTCCTTACTACCAGTAATTAACACATCATGTCCCAACAGATCCTCATATTAAGTCAATCGCACCTGGAAGGCACCACTGACCATGTTTGTCAATGGCTCAACCACCTGGGAATACCCTACCTGCGGATGAACGGGGAAGACCTGTTCGATATGCAACACCTGGACGATTTGCCCGGCAATGATGAGGTAGCCGTGGTTTGGTACCGGAGAAAGATCAACAGCTTCCCGGTAAAGTACAGCCTTAAACAAGCGGACTTCAATACACAATACACCCTGAAACGATTCCTGGTAGATGAATTTAACGGCCTTCATTCATTGTTGTTTTATACCATTGACCGGCAAAAATGGCTGAACAACCCCATTACAGAAGATGGCCTGAACAAACTACACGTATTGTCACTCGCCCGCAAATACGGGATCAGCACCCCTTTCACAGATGTGGTAACCACCAAAACCGCGATTACAGCATTGCTGGAAAGCTATAATGAAATAATTGTAAAGCCCGTTAGTGAATGTATTTTCATTGAAGATACTACCGGCGGGCAATACAAAATGCTCACCAAAACCATTCACCAGGCCAATCTGCACCTGGTTCCTGAGAAATTTTTCCCCTCGCTCGTGCAGGAAAAGATCACTAAGAAATTTGAGATCCGCACTTTTTACCTGGATGGCGAATGCCATTCCATGGCTATCTTTTCACAAAATAACCGGAAAACAAAAGACGATTTCCGGAACTATGATAACCAGCGCCCCAACAGAACAGTACCCTATAAACTGCCGGCCTGCCTGGAACTTAAGCTGGATCAGCTGATGAAAGCGCTCAGTTTCCGCACCGGTTCCATTGACCTGATGGTAGACATGGAGGGGAATTATCACTTCCTTGAAATTAACCCCGAAGGCCAGTTCGGTATGGTATCTTATCCCTGCAACTATTACCTGGAAAGGAAATTAGCACAGTTGCTCAGTAAAAGCATCTCCCATGAAAAAGAAATTTACCAGTAACCTGAAAGAGAAGAAAGGATTGCCTTTGTCGCTGTATTTCCTGGAGAAAGAAAGCCGGCAGCAAACCATGCCTATCCTCAAATTTGAAAAAGCCCCGAAGATAAAATCCGAAGGATTCGAGCTTTTTAATTTTTATAAAGTGATTTCCAAATTCTGATCATGGAATATTTTAATCTATACGCAAACTGCCAGCTCGTGAAGGGCGCCCGCATGTCGCTGCTCTGCGATCTGCAGATGCGCAAATTTTATCATATCCCAAACGATACGGCCAACGTGCTCATCTTCCTGCAACAGCATTCCATCGAAGAATGCCTCGCGCATTACGGAGAAGATAACCGGGAGGCTATTACCGGCTACATTGATTTCTTGCTCAGCAAGGAACTGGGCTTTAAGGATAACCGGCTGTTACCGGAGCTAATAGCCCTGGACCTCAGCTGGGACCGGTACTCGGATATCACCAACGTCATTATTGAGTACAATGAAGCGATCAACTATACCAGCAATTTTTTCCGGGAACTGTTCGATCTGCATGTACAGGCGCTGGAGATCAGGTGCTATCATCAAACGGAGCCGGAGAGGATCCGTGAATTATTGGAGAATTTCAACGGCACTACCCTGAAGTTCATCAAACTGGTGCTGCCGTTTGATGAAACGCTGGACCTGCAGTTGCTGGATAAACTGGTAAAGCAATATCCCCGTGTAAAATCTTTGCTGATCCATTCTTCCCCGGTAGATAAGCTGGAGAAAATATTCGATGGTTCCGTACCTGTGGCCTTCTTCAGCAGTAATATCAACTCCTGCCTGGCCTGCGGCGAGATCCGTTCTGATTATTTCATTGCAAATATGGAACTGTTCACCGAAAGCCAGCATTTTAACACCTGCCTGAACAGGAAACTGAGTATAGATGGAAACGGGTATATTAAAAATTGCCCTTCCTTACGGGAAAACTTTGGCCATGTTTCCACAACATCTGTACGGAAAGTGTTGGCGAATAAAACATTTCACCGGTATGGAAAGATCCGCAAGGATGAAATAGCAGTTTGCAAAGATTGTGAGTTCCGTCATGTATGCACGGATTGCAGGGCCTACGTGGAAAACCCGCAGGATATTTATTCCCGGCCGCTGAAATGCGGGTACGATCCGTACACCAATAGCTGGGAGAACTGGGCGGAGAACCCGCTGAAGCAATCGGCCATTGCCTGGTATGGGCTGGAAGAGATAATAAAATAATATGAAGCTGAAAGCATTCCCTTTTTATATGCAGCCCGACGGGAAGGATTGCGGTCCTACCTGTATAAAGATTATAAGTAAGCATTACGGCAGGCTAACGGAAATTGAAACGATCCGGTCGCTGGCGGAAACCACGCGGGAGGGAAGTTCTTTGCTGGGCCTGTCGACCGCTGCGGAGGGATTGGGTTTTAAGTCGCTGGCAGTGAAGATAGACTTCCTCACACTCCTGGAAGATGCGCCCATGCCCTGTATCTGCCATTGGGGGCAACAGCATTTCGTAGTGGTTTACAAAGTGAAAAGATCCGGCGGAGATACCATTGTGTATGTTTCCGATCCTGCCTATGGCCTTATTAAATATACACAACAGGAATTTATAGACGGATGGATAGGACGGGGAAAGAACGAGCGGGATGAAGAAGGGATTGCTTTGCTGCTGGATCCTACCCCGGGGTTTTATGAAGCAGATGCCGCAGCGCCGCGCAGCAGGAAGGATTTTTCTTTCCTGTTCGGTTATTTCTCCCGGTACAAAAAACTGATCGCCCAGCTGGCTATTGGTCTTTTGGCAGGAAGCGTACTATCGCTTATTTTTCCCTTTCTTACACAAAGCATTGTAGACATCGGCATCCAGAACCACGACCTGGATTTTATTTACCTCGTGTTACTGGCACAGGTAATGTTGTTTATGGGCAGAATGGGAATAGATATTGTGCGCAGCTGGATCTTACTGCATCTTTCCAGCAGGATCAATATTTCTATTGTGTCCGACTTCTTCATAAAACTCATGAAATTGCCGATCAGCTATTTTGATACCCGCATGACAGGCGATATTATGCAGCGCATTAATGATCACCAGCGGATAGAACAATTGCTGACAAATTCTTCCCTGAACACCCTCTTTTCTTTGGTAAATCTGGTTATTTTCAGCATAGTACTGCTGCTGTACGATTACCGCTTATTCCTGATCTACCTGCTGGGCGCTGTTTTATCGGTGGGATGGATTTCTTTTTTTCTGAAGAAGAGAAAGGAACTGGACTATAAACGTTTTTCGCAGTTATCCCAGGAGCAGAGCAAAGTGATTGAACTGGTGAACGGGATGCAGGAAATCAAAATGCATAATGCCGAAAAACAGATGCGCTGGGGATGGGAATTTATGCAGGTGAAACTGTTTAAGATCCAGATCAGGGCATTGTCGCTGGAGCAGTGGCAAACAGTGGGCGCGAATTTTATTAACCAGGTGAAAGACATCTTCGTGAGTTTCCTGGCCGCCAAACTGGTGCTGGATGGCAATCTTACGCTGGGAATGATGCTTGCGGTACAGTATATCATCGGTCAGCTGAATGGCCCGCTGATACAACTGATGGATTTTGTGAAGCAGCTGCAGGACGCAAAAATATCGCTGGAACGTTTGGGGGAGATCCATGATAAAGAAGATGAGGAGCGTTCCGGCGTGCAAACTGCTTCGGAAATACCGGAACAGGACATCGTGCTGAACAATGTTTCCTTCCGGTACACCGGCGCCGGCGCGCCGGTATTTGAACACCTGAGCCTGCGCATCCCTCACCGCAAAACTACAGCTATTGTGGGCGCCAGTGGTAGCGGTAAAACCACCCTGTTAAAACTGCTGATGAAATTCTATGAACCCGTCGAAGGAGAAGTGAAGATCGGGAATGTACAGCTGCAGCATATTTCGGCCCGTTACTGGCGTGATCAGTGCGGCGTGGTAATGCAGGAGGGATATGTGTTCAACGATACCATCGCCAAAAATATCGCCGTAGGCGCAGACGATATTAACCGGCAGCAGCTGCGGAAAGCCGTGGATGTGGCGTGTATCAAGGATTTCGTGGAAAGCCTGCCCTTAAGCTATAACTCAAAGATCGGTAATGAGGGAATTGGTATCAGTGGCGGACAAAAGCAACGGCTCTTTATTGCCAGGGCGGTGTATAAATCGCCGGAATTTATATTTTTTGATGAAGCCACCAGCGCGCTGGATGCGAATACAGAAAAAGCCATCATGGGCAACCTGGAGCAGTTCCTGAAAGGGAAAACAGCTGTCATCATCGCTCACCGGTTATCAACCGTAAAAAATGCAGATAAGATCATTGTACTGGATAAAGGAAAAGTAGTGGAAGAAGGAAGTCATGATGAACTGGTATCACTCCGGAAGGAATATTACAGGCTGGTAAAAAATCAACTGGAACTTGGAAGCTAAGAAAGATATAATAGACACTATCCACCTGCATTCGGAAGGCGTGCAGGACATTCTCACGCAGCCGCCGCACTGGATGGTACGTTGGGGAAATACCACCATATTTCTTATACTCCTGCTCATTTTACTCATGAGTTATCTCATAAAGTACCCGGAGTTTGTTCCTTCCACTGTTATTATCTCCTCCAGCAACCCGCCGGAGAAGCTGGAAGCCAGAACCAATACCAGGGTAACGGAAATATTTGTAGAAGATCACCAGGCCGTGTCCAGGAACCAGGTGTTGATGGTATTGCAATCTACAGCCGATTACCGGGATGTGATCCGGCTGAGACGCATTGTTGATTCACTGGATAACAGGGAACTGGCGCATTTCCCGCTTGGTGAAGTGGCGGGGTTTAAGCTGGGCGATATCCAGGTGGATTATAACGCCTTTGCCAAAGCTTTAACAGAAGAGCAGCTGTATGCCAGGCTGCAGCCTTACTCGCCGGACTATGCCGCAGCCAACAGGAGCCTGGCTGAATCGCGGAGCAGGATACGCACCCTGGAACAACAACAGCGCCTGGAACAAACAAAGTATGAGCTTTCCAAAAGAGAATTTGACAGGTACCAGGAGCTTTTTAAGGAAAAGGTGGTTTCCGCATCGGAACTGAACCAGGAAAAAATGAAATTTTTACAGGCGGAGCAGAACCTGGAAAACATCAATATCACTATATCTCAACTCCAGGAAGGCATTCTTGGTATTGAGAAAACCCGGAGCGGCGTTACCATTAATGCGGAAAAAGACAGGATCAATTTATCTTCCCAAACCACCCAGCTTTTTGAGCAGTTGAGAAAGTCGCTCAACGCATGGGAACAAAACTACCTGCTTATCTCCGCTGCCGACGGCGTAGTGAGCTTCCAGCAGTTCCTGGGCAGGAACCAGTTCGTGAAAGCAGGCGATATCCTGATGTCCGTTATGCCAAACGACAGGAACATGCTTATTGGCAGGTTGCAGATCCCCGCCACCAATTCAGGTAAGGTAAAGGAGGGACAGAAAGTACTGCTTAAACTGGACAACTACCCTTACCAGGAATTTGGGATGGTAGAAGGCCGGGTGAAGAATATGGCCAATTCGCCGGATAAAGACGGCAATTACTATGTGAACGTGATTCTTCCCAATGGCCTGCAAACATCTTTTCATAAAACCCTTCCCTTTGATAAAGAATTAAAAGGCAATGCAGAAGTGGTTACCCAGGACCTGCGGCTGTTAGAAAGGTTCTTTTATCAGATGAGAAAGCTGCTGCGGTTTGAATAGCAGCGTCATTTTACATACTCCCTGAAGATCCGGTTCAGCCAGCGCAGCATCATAAATATCACCAGGGCGGCGCCTCCCAGCAACAGGAAGTTCACAAGGAAGTAATTCACCTTGTTATCATAGGTATCCCATAAGGTGGCCAGGATGCCGGAAAGTTTATTACCGATAGACGTAGCCAGGAACCAGCCTCCCATCATCAGCGAGGTAATACGCGCGGGGCTGAGTTTTGACACCAGCGATAAGCCCATAGGGCTCAGGAATAATTCCCCTATTGTGATGATGCCATAGCAGCCCACTAACCACCAGGGCGATGCTTTCACTGCGCCATTGCTGCATACATATACGGCGCCCACCATCATCAGCGTGGATACCGCCGAAATCAGCAGTCCCCATGCTATTTTGGATGGGGTAGAAGGCTCCCGCTTCCGTTTTCGCAGTAAGGCAAAGAACACAACGATCAATGGCGTGAGCGTTATTACAAAGAAGGGGTTGATGGATTGAAACAACTCCGTATTATATAAGCTGATACTGCTTCCTGCTGCCGGCATCTTTTCGGGCGCCACATTTTTGAAATAGGGCGCCTTGTCCCATACTTTTTCCGGCTTGCCCGCCGCATCACGCACCACCCTGAACTCATTGTCGTAACGGGTTACAGAGTCCGGCTTGTTCTGCACCGTTTCTACCAGGTAAAGTTGCTGTGCCGGTTGTTCAATAGCTGCGGGGATCTCCCTGTCGGTATAATATTGCGCCCAGGTGGTGAGGGCGGTACCGTTTTGCTTGAACACGGCCCAGAATACAATAGACACTGCAAAAATGGCCAGCAGTGCTGCTATAGGTTTACGGTCCTTTGTATCTGCCTTCAGCAGCAGGGACAGGAAAAAGAATAGTATGGGAATACAGGCAAAGATAAACGCGTCGGTAGAATCGGAGCCGAAGATATTGCCGGGAATAAACCAGGCGCCCAGTCCTACTACAATGGCGGGCAGGAACACTACGGAAAAGATCCTGCTCAGTGGCATATCGCCCGGCTGCACTGGTTTACGTACATCCGCCTGCCGGTAATGTTTCATCCCGATAACAAATATCAGCACACCCAGGAACATACCTACGCCGGCGGCAATGAAAGCAGCTCCCCAGCCTATGGTATTCCGGAGAAAGGCAGCGAAAAAGTTACAGATAAAAGCGCCTATATTAATACCCATGTAAAAGATATTATACCCGGTGTCTTTCTGGCTGCGGTATTTTTCATCGTTATATACATTACCCAGTAAAGTGGAGATGTTGGGCTTAAAGAATCCGTTCCCGATACAGATCAGCGCCAGGGACCCGTAAAAAATGGGGGCATTCCGGCTTGCTCGCCTGGGCGATCCGCGCAAGACGGCCCGCGTCGATCCTGCAAGGCCGGCAGGGGCTTGCCATCCATCTCGCGCTGGCAGCGGGC
>JBCNPS010000008.1:0-33430 GCA_039593235.1 Chitinophaga sp.
GTCGGCCAGCTTCAGCTGGTTGACCACGATCTCGTCCAGGCCCTGCGCGTGCAGGCCCGACGGAATGCGATACAGCACGGAACAATTCGATATCCATGGCGGCGGCATGGACCTGCAGTTTCCCCACCATGAATGTGAAATTGCACAAAGCGAAATTGCACACGGCGATATGATGGCCCGTTACTGGATGCACAATAACATGATCACCATCAACGGCCGTAAAATGGGTAAGGCTTATGGCAACACCATTAAGCTCACCGAAATGTTTTCCGGTGAAAACCCGCAACTGGATAAGCCATACAGCCCAATGACCATCCGCTTCTTTGTTTTGCAGACGCATTACCGCAGTACGCTGGATTTTTCCAATGAGGCACTGCAGGCTGCTGAAAAAGGATTACAGCGTTTATGGGCGGCTTATGAAACATTACAGAAGCTCAGCTACACCGGCGCCAACGGCCAGGGCATTAACGAAGAACTGGATAAGCAGGTGCGCCAGTGGTGCCTGGAATGCCCTGAGTTTATGAACGACGATTTCAACACGGCAAAAGTACTGGCCAACCTGTTTGAACTTACACCGGTGATCAACTCACTGAAAGGCGGGCAGATAAAAATGCATGAAATAAGCGAAGATACTTTCCTGTTGCTGCAGCAAACATGGAAAACCTATCTCGTAGATATTCTCGGTATCCGGCAGGAAGCCATCTCCGGGGAAGATAATAAACTGGACGGCGTATTACGGATGCTGATTGAGATGCGGAAAGAAGCCAAAAGCCGCAAGGACTATGCAACTTCAGATAAGATCCGTAACGAATTATTGTCCGTAGGCATTCAGCTGAAAGATGAGAAAGACGGTACCGTTTCCTATAGTCTTCAATAAAATAAATATTCCGGAAGATAATGCGTAAAGCTCTTATTACGCTGACAGCGCTGGCCTTACTGGCCGGCGCCTGCCAGCAGAACAGTCAGACAACCGATAACACCAGCGACAGTACAGGCGACAGCAAAGTGGCCAAAGTGGATGTACCGGTACCCGCTTTCCAGGCAGATTCTGCATATGCATACACCGCAAAGCAGGTAAGCTTCGGCCCCAGGATACCCAACACGCCCGCACAGGAAAAATGCGCCAGCTGGCTGATCGGCAATTTCCGTAACTGGGCGGATACGGTGTATGTACAGCGTACCACTGTTACCGGGCCTAAAAATGAAAAACTGCCCTGCATTAATATCATCGCCAGTTTCAACCCTGCTGCCAAACAGCGCGTTTTGCTGCTGGCACACTGGGATACCCGTCCCTGGGCAGACGAAGACGCCTTTGATAAAACAAAGAAACTGGACGGTGCCGATGACGGCGCCAGCGGTGTTGCCGTACTGATGGAAGCCGCCCGGCAGTTTCAAAAACAAAAACCGGAAGCCGGTGTAGATATCCTGCTGGTAGATGTGGAAGATTACGGCGCTAAAAACGATGAAAACTCATTTTGCCTCGGTACCCAGTACTGGGCTAAAAACCCGCATATACCGGGCTATAAAGCCAATTACGGTATCCTCCTGGATATGGTAGGCGCACGGGGCACCCAATTCTATATGGAAGGCTCCTCCAAACAATACGCGGGCGCCCAGATGAAAATGTTCTGGGATGTGGCCAACCGCCTCGGTTATTCCGACCTGTTCCGCTATGAGAATAACGGCGCCTTTATCACGGACGACCATATTGCAGTAAATACCATCGCCAATATTCCAACATTCGATATCATCGCGTTACAGGCGAACAACGACTTTGCCCCTCACTGGCATACGCAGAACGACAATATGGATGTGATTGACCGGAAAACGCTGCAGGCAGTAGGACAAACACTGCTGCAGGTGATTTATACCCAGCCGTTCAGTTATTAATATCCGCCGTGGAAGCCGGGTGACGAATGATGTGACGTGTTAACTTCATAAAAACAGTTTATGCCCAGGTCAAAAAGCACCCCGGACATTACCCCGGTGCACTATGTAACACATCTCAGCAAGGACAAAAAGCTACAGAAAATAATCAGCGGCCCGTTAACGGAGCTGGCTATACGAAAAAACATTTGCCTGAAGTTGATCGGCTCCATTATGAGCCAGCAGCTATCTACCAAAGTAGCAGATGTGATCTACGCCCGGTTCCTGGACCTCTATGGCGGCAAAGAGCCAACAGCCCGGCAAATACTGGATACTCCGCCCTTAACCCTCCGTGGCATTGGTTTATCCAATGCAAAAGTTACTTATGTGCAAAATGTGGCGGCGTTTGTGATTGCCGAAAAAATTACCGATAGCAAACTGAAAAAAATGGGCAACGACGAAGTGATTGCCTACCTTACCCAAATCAAAGGCGTTGGCCGCTGGACAGTGGAAATGCTGCTGATGTTTTACCTCGGCCGCGAAGATGTATTTGCCATGGACGATTGGGGACTGCAGCAGGCAATCATCAAATTGTACAAACTGGACCGGGAAGATAAAAAAGCATTCCGTAATAAGCTGGTCAGCATTACGGAGAAATGGTCGCCCTACCGGACCCATGCCTGCCGCTATTTATGGGCCTGGAAAGATAATGCGCCGGACAAATAACATTACATATACAGTGCGTAGCACGATGGTAAATTTGTGTTATGAATGTGCAGGGAAGTTTTTTCAACGATGAGGATGCCACGAAGATTTCATTATTGAATGGAGAGCTGGCTTACTATCCGCAGTTTTTTAACGGGGCGGAAAGCAATCACTTCATGCAACACCTGCAAGAAACCATCAACTGGAAACAGGAATCTATGAAAATGTACGGTAAAGAAGTATTGTTTCCCCGTTTGATGGCCTGGTATGGAGATGCAGCCATGTCCTATAGCTTCTCAGGAAATATTTTTCACCCGGAGCCGTGGACAACCGGGTTGTTACAAATCCGCGACCGGATCACTCCCATCAGCGGCCAGGTGTTCAACAGCGTACTACTGAACCTTTACCGTAATGGCAATGACTCTATGGGCTGGCATTCAGACGATGAACCGGAGCTGGGCCTTCACCCGGTAATTGCCTCCGTAAATTTTGGCGCTACCAGACGTTTTCAGCTGCGTTATAAAAGTGAGCATCAACGAAAGTATGAATTATCGCTGCAACATGGCTCCCTCCTGGTTATGAAAGGACCACTGCAGGAATACTGGGAGCACCAGGTCCCGAAAACCACTAAAATATCAGACGGAAGAATTAACCTCACCTTCCGGTTTATCCACCCCTAAAAGACGGAATGTACTATGAAAAACCTCGTATTATTAATCGGAAATGACATCAACAACATTTCCCGCGGCCAGAGCTGGAAAGACCTGCTGCAGGATATTATCACCTTCTGCCATGCAGGCGACTGCGTAGAACTGGACGATAAAAAACCATTCCCCCTCCTGTATGAAGAAATTTTCCTGACCGCCAGCAAAAATCACCGGATAAGAGAAAAAGACCTCAAATCATTTATTGCCATCAAAGCCGCAGAAATAAAGGCCAACCCGCTGCACAGCGCTATCCGTGACCTTAAGCCCGCTCATATCCTCACCACCAACTATGAATTTACGCTGGAGGGACAAATACCATTGGAAAACACCAGCATTATCAAGGAAAAGTTTTATAGTATTTTCAGGAGATATGAAGTAGGTAATATCCATTACTGGCATATTCATGGCGACTGCCTCAACCCCATGAGCATTAACCTGGGCTTTGAGCACTATGGCGGCCAGTTACAGCTGATGCGTAATTACGTGGTGAGCGGCACCGTGTACTCGTCCAAAGAGGTACCCAAGCCCTCCCTGCTCCGCCGTATCCATTCCAAAGAGGTATATTTCCACTCCTGGATCGATCTCTTCTTTACGGAAGATATACACATCTTCGGCTTATCGCTCGATTTTGTTGAAACAGACCTCTGGTGGCTGTTAACCTACAGAGCAAGACAGAAATTTCACCATAAAAATGTTCCGGTACCCAACCGGATCTTCTACTATATCCCGGAAGAATATGTAGCGGCATCCAAATTTAAACTGGACCTGCTCATTGCAAACGATGTAACCATTGTAAGCCTACCGGGTAAAGATAAACTGGCTTATTATGAATCCATTATCAAACAGATAGGGAAATCACGCCAAACAGCCCACCAGGGCAGCACCAGGTAACACCAGGCCCATAAAAGGCGGACTGGCAGCGTTTTTGCAAAATGTGAATCATTCCTTCAAAAGAGACAACCTCATGGCTCCTTTTGTTGTTAATCATTAAAATCTATATTTTATGTTATTCGCGTTAGCAATCACCCTCGCCACCACCTTTATGGGCCCAGTACAAAGCAAACAGCAACCCGCCAAAACACAGGTCATCTATGTAAAGGAATCAAAGGAGCCCTGTACCGGCGTAGCTCCCATGGAGTGTTTGCAGATAAAAGGGGTAAACGACACGGAATGGTCAAACTTATATACCAATATCAGCGGTTTTAAATATACACCCGGCTACCGGTACAAGCTCCGGGTAAGAATTACACAAATAAAGAATCCGCCGGCCGATGGCTCCTCCCTGAAATATACCCTGGCCAAAGTACTGGAGAAAAAGAAGATCCCGAATGCAGGATTATCTGCCGCTACAGGAAAGAAATGGGTATTGATAAAAATGGGTGATGAAGCTATCACCGACGGCGTTATATGGATGGAACTGGACCCCGCACAAAAACGTATTCACGGTAAAAGTGGCTGCAATGGCATGATGGGCGCTTATTCCCTCTCCGGCAATAGCATTACCTTTTCCAAAACCGCCGGCACCCTGATGGCCTGCCCCGACAGGGACATGATGCGCCGTGAAACCACCTTCATGAAACAACTGGGCGACCAGACATTTCAATACACCGTATCCGGGCAAACGGTAAGTCTCCGGCAAAACGGCAATACAATACTGCAATTCAGACTGGAAGAAAAAAACAGCAGCGCTGCCGGTAACACCGGCAACACAGATTGGGCTGCTATAAGCAATAAAAAATGGACACTGAAAATGATCAATGAAGGAGTGATCAGCAACTCCGGCATCTGGATACAGTTTGACGCCGCTAAAAAACGCTTCAGCGGAAAAGGCGGATGCAATAATATTTCCGGTGGCTATACCATCGCTGAAAATAAGATCACTTTTTCCCAGGCCATGAGCACCCGCATGATGTGCGGGGATGCAGATGTAATGCGCCGTGAATCGGATTTCCTGCAACAGCTGGGCGGACATACTTTTACCTACACCGTAAATGGTGAAACCATCGATCTGCAGGAAAACGGCAAAGCGGTGATGCAGTTCACCCTCGAAAATAGCAGTAATGAACAGCAGGGTACCGCTTCAAATGATAAGCAATGGCAGTTCATTGGCAGCAAAAAATGGAGTGTTATTAAACTGAACGATGCTACTTTAAGTAATTCCGGTATCTGGCTGGAATTTGATACCAATCAAAAACGCTTCCACGGAAAAGGCGGATGCAACAGCATCTCCGGCGGATACAGCGCCTCCGGCGATGAAATTAAATTCACAAAAGGTATCAGCACCCGCATGGCTTGCATTGATGCTGATGTAATGCGCCGCGAAACCGAATTTCTAAAACTCATCAGTGATAATTCTTTCCGGTATGATGTGGCAGACCAAACGCTCAACCTTTACAAAGACGGAAAAATTGTAGTTATGTTTGGTATGCAGGATAAAACTTTATAACCTCATTTGCGGATAACCTTGTGATAATAAAAAAAGCAGGAAGGGCTTCTTCCTGCTTTTTTTGTGAAGCTATCGCTGCATATAACTGGTAGGACTGTCTCCCGCAAAGGATTTGAACTCACGTGTCAGATGGGCATGATCATAGAAACCATGATCCAGTGCAAGCGACAATAAATGAGTACCGGGCAGTTTTTTCAGCTGCTGCTTCAGGCTTATAAATCGTACAATACGGGAAAATGTTTTAGGAGACACCCCTGCTGTTTGTAAAAAGTATCGTTCAAAATTACGGGGGCTCATATAGGCCTGGGCTGCCAATGCGTTAACGGCAATATCTCCTTTCGCCTGCCTGATTAAGGCAATGCTGTTTTGTATTTTACCGGAGATGATATTACCGGCTGGTAACCGCTGCAAAAGGAACAATTCCAGGCATTTTACTTTTGCCGCTATCCCGGGAGTGTTCAGCAACAAGGGCTCCAGTGCCACATGCCATCCGGAAGCAACATCGCACAAAGGCGCCTGATCATCTGTGATCAATTGCAAAGGCATACCAGTGAAGGCATTCAGTCCACCGGGTTTAAAACGGATTCCTAACAAATAGGTGCCTGCATGGAAAGCGGCGTCATGGAAGGTAGTCATGGTACCTACAACGAAAGCATTGCCCGGCAATATTTTCATCCCTCCATCTTCAGTGATAACATCTTCACTAATATTAAAAATAATATCCGCACAGGTATCCGGCAATATACGCTGTTGCATAAATTGTGTACCGCCTGCTGTCCAGTAGGCGTCTACATATGCTGTCAATAGCGGATGTGGCCGGAACTCTTTATACATAGCATGTAAATTAAAATATTCCTGCGAATTACGATGCTATACACAGCTCCGCCAATGGAAGAAAATCTTCGCATTACTATCTGTATATAAAACCGCAATCCGCAAGTTTAATTCATCACACTTATTTCGCTGCTACCAGCTTGGAATGGTACGCAAACAACATGGCGTTGGATACGTTATCTCCTACTGCAACCACCACTGGTACTGTACCGGCTTTTTGCACGGGAACCTGTACCAGCAGGGAATTGGCGTCTGCACGCAGAATCTGCGCAGGTACGTTACCAAAACTCACTTTGTTCTGGTATTTATCTTCACTAAAACCATGTCCTCTGATCAGGACAAAATTACCTGCATATCCTTCAACAGTTACTACTTCAGCGGTGTTTTCTGTGGGATTCGGGGAACAAGCCGTCATGGCTGTTACAAACAGCATAAGCGCTGTCACAAACAATTTAAATTGTGTCATCTTATTTTTTCTTTTTGGGGAGTCACAACCCTGTTACAAATATTTCACCGGGGTTAACACTATTGCAATTGCAACTCTTATTGGCAACAGCATATATTCGGTATACAAACGGACGCAAATTTACAATCATTCCTTCAATAAAAAAAACAAACACATAAAAAATACGTAGAATTACCTAAACGAGTATCTGTTTTTATTTCTTCAGTACCTGTGCTTTGTTGTATTCATAGTTCATGCGGGCAATATGCAATACAGAGATCTGTTGCGGGCATTCCGCCTCGCATGCTTCCGTATTACTGCAGTGGCCAAATCCTTCTGCATCCATCTGGTTCACCATATTTCTTACACGTGTTTGCGCTTCAATTTGTCCCTGCGGAAGCAAAGCCATATGCGATATTTTCGCGCTGGTAAATAAGGCAGCGCTGGAGTTTTTACATACGGCCACACAGGCGCCGCAACCAATACATGCAGCTGCATCAAAAGCTGCTTCCACTTCCGGGGAGCCAATGGGAATGCCATTCGCCTCTGGCGCCTGGCCTGTATTTACCGAAATAAATCCGCCGGAAGCAATCACCCTGTCAAAAGCACTGCGGTCTATTTTAAGATCGCATTTTACAGGAAAAGTTGTAGCGCGGAAAGGCTCTATTACAATCTCCTCATTATCTTTAAATGTACGCATATGCAGCTGGCAGGTGGTAGTATGCTTCAACGGGCCATGAGCGCGCCCATTGATCATCACACCACATTGCCCGCATATACCCTCCCGGCAGTCGTGATCAAATTCCACCGGGCGTGCGCCTTCCTGCAACAACTGTTCGTTCAGCGTATCCAGCATTTCAAGGAACGACATATGCGGGTTAATATCCTGCAAGCTATAGCTTACCATTTTACCCGGATCATCCTGGTTTTCCTGGCGCCATATTTTTAATCGTATACGCATAACCGTTAGTTTGTATTATTTATAACTCCTTACGCTTGGTGTAACAAACTCAAAATGTAAAGGCTCCTTATGAAGCAGCGGCGCTTTACCATAGCCTTCCCACTCCCACGCAGATATAAAAGAATAATCCTCATCATTACGCATCGCCTCTCCTTCCGGCGTTTGGTATTCCACACGGAAATGTGCGCCACACGATTCATTCCGCATCAGCGCATCATAGCACATGAGTTCACCCAGCTCAAGATAATCGGCCACTCTTCCGGCCTTTTCCAACTCGCTGTTAATAGCATATCCACCTGGTATATACAGCCGCTCCCAGAACTCTTCCCGTAATGCGCCTATCTCCTTAATGGCCGATTCCAACCCTTCTTTGGAGCGGCTTAAGCCACATTTATCATACAGGATCTTCCCAAGGATCTTATGGAAATGATCTGCGCCAAGATTACCCTGTATGCCCAAAAGACGTTTTAACTGTGCTTCCACATTTTCTTCCGCGGCGGCAAAAGCGCTTCCGCGTACATCTGCCGGGCCAGATTTAATTTCATCCGCCAGGTAATTAGCCATCGTATAAGGCGCAATAAAATAACCGTCTACACTGGCCTGTAATAAGGAATTGGCGCCTAACCGGTTGGCCCCATGATCTGCAAAGTTGGCTTCTCCCAAAGCAAACAATCCGGGAATGGTGGTCATCAGTTCATAGTCTACCCACAATCCGCCCATGGAAAAATGCGCGGCGGGAGAAATGCGCATCGGTTCATGGTAAGCATTTACGCCGGTAATTTTTTCGTACATGCGGAACAGGTTACCATACCTGCCGCGGATCTTATCTTCTCCCTGGTCTTTGATCGCTCTCGAAAAATCAAGATATACGGCATTCTTCAGCGGCCCGATGCCATAACCGGCGTCAATGCGTTCCTTCGCCGCGCGGGAAGCAATATCACGGGGCGAAAGATTGCCAAATGCAGGGTATCTTCTTTCAAGATAATAATCGCGCTCTTCCTCTGGTATCTTGTTGGGATCGCGCTGATCATCCTTACTTTTAGGCACCCAGATACGGCCATCATTCCGCAGGGATTCCGACATAAGCGTGAGCTTCGACTGGTACTCGCCCGATTGCGGCAAGCTCGTAGGATGTATCTGCGTCCAGCTGGGGTTAGCCATAAAAGCACCTCTTTTATGCGCACGCCAGATGGCTGATCCATTGCAGCCCATGGCCAGCGTAGACAGGTAATATATCTTCCCGAAACCGCCTGTTGCCAATACCACGGCGTGCGCTCCGTGCCGTTCCAGCTGTCCGGTATCAAGATTACGTACTATTACTCCCCTCGCCTTTCCGTTCTCCACTACCAGGTCCAGCATTTCATGACGCGCATACAATTGTACCGTACCTGCGCCCACCTGCCGCATCAGTGCCTGGTAGGCGCCCAGCAATAATTGCTGCCCCGTTTGTCCGCGTGCATAAAAGGTACGGGATACCTGCACCCCGCCAAAAGACCGGTTATTCAGATAGCCGCCATACTCCCGTCCGAAAGGCACACCCTGCGCTACGGCCTGATCTATCAGGTTAGCGCTGCATTCCGCCATCCGGTATACGTTTCCTTCCCTTGCCCGGAAATCGCCGCCTTTAATGGTATCATAAAACATCCGGAATACGCTGTCGCCATCATTCTTATAGTTCTTACAGGCATTCACGCCGCCTTGCGCTGCCACGGAATGCGCACGTCTTGGCGTATCCTGGAAGCAAAAACTCTTCACGCGATAGCCCATCTCTCCAAAAGACGCCGCAATAGAACTTCCCGCCAGCCCTGTTCCCACCACTATCACTTCCAGCTTTCTCCTGTTGGCAGGGTTCACCAGCTTTGCATGGGCCTTGTAATAGTTCCACTTATCTTCCAGTGGTCCGCCCGGTATTTTTGCATCCAGCATAACCAACTATTTTAAGAAATGAATATACACGGGCATCGCAGCAAATCCTGTACAGATAACAATACTGAATACCCAACCAAAGATCCTTATCCATTTTGCATAACGCGGATGATATAAACCCAATGTTCTGGCCGCGCTAAAAAAACCATGCAACAGGTGATAACACAATGCCACCATACAAATCACATACAGCAACACATACCACAATTCGCTGTAAACATTTACCACCAATATGTACAGGTCCTTATGCCCCTGTGCATCCACCGGCAGGTTGCCAAACTTATACACGTACCAGAAATCCTTCAGATGGATCACCAAAAAAACAAAGATCACCGTTCCCAGTAACCCCATATTGCGGCTGTACCAGGTGCTCACGGCGCTTCTCCGGTCATAATGATATTTTACCTTCCTTGCGCTGTTGTTGGTGATAGTAATAATGATCGCATACACCACATGACCAATAATACTGGCAAACAGTATATAAGAGATTATTTTGATGATAATATTCCCGGTTAAAATATGGGAATAGAGATTGAATTGCCGGTGCGCCCTTTCTTCCGGTAAAAATAGTTGCAGGTTACCCAACAGGTGTATCACAAGGTAAAGGCACA
The DNA here is from genome assembly GCA_039593235.1 of Chitinophaga sp. Lineage (GTDB taxonomy): Bacteria > Bacteroidota > Bacteroidia > Chitinophagales > Chitinophagaceae > Chitinophaga. The sequence continues at coordinate 10,502 of JBCNPS010000008.1, forward strand.
GGAATAGCCCGGTGAATGCCATCCAGTTTTTCCTGGATAATGTTTGTTGCTTCCATTGACCCATAAAAATCTTTTTTAGCGATGCGTTTACCAGATACCTAGTACTTTCCACCACCCTCCGCCGATGCCTATCCAAATAAGGATAAGCACGATACTCAGTATGAACCCGCATTTCCACCAATCTTTCAGATCTACATAAGTACTTCCGAAAAATACCGGCGCAGGTCCGTGACCATAATGGGTAAGTGTTCCGAAGATGCCCCCGCAGTAACCCAGCGCCAGTGCGAGCAACGTGCCGGGTATGCCTACAGAAATACCCACTCCTAAAAACGCGGAATACATGGCCGCCACATGCGCCGTTGCACTGGCGAAAATGTAGTGGCTGTAAAAATATACCAGCACTATGATGGGGAAGGCCACTGTCCATTTCATACCGCCTACTTTCTGTTTGATCAGGTCGCTGAACCAGGGAATAAAGCCAAGACTGTTCAGGAAGCTGGCCATCATTACCAGTGCAGAAAACCATACAATGGTGTCCCAGGCGCCTTTCTCAGACTTCACATCATCCCAGGTAAGCACCCGTGAAATGAGCAGGAACACCAGCCCTATCAAAGCGGTGGTAGTAGCATCTATCCCAAAAAGATCTCCTGTTATCCACAACCCCAGCAGGATCACAAATGCCAGCAACATCAGCCATTCATTGATATGCACCGGTCCCATCTCCTTCAGTTTTTCAGACGCCATGGCGGGCGCATCACCAGTGGATTTCAGCTCAGGCGGATAGATCTTATACAATATCCACGGCACCACGATAATGGAAATTACTGCCGGTACTACGGCTGCTGTGAACCACGACATCCAGCTGATATCGATCCCCAGGTTCTTTGCAAACTTCTGGCACATGGGATTACTCGCCGTACCTGTTAAAAACAGGGACGACGTGATAAGGTTCATGTTATAGCTGTTCAAAGTAAGATAGCCGCCCAGCTTGCGATGCGTGGCAGGATCCTCCGGTACGGAACCAAAGTTGATAGCCATGGATTTCATGATCGGGTAAATAATACCTCCACCCCGTGCGGTATTACTTGGCACCGCCGGCGCCAGTACCAGGTCCGCCAGGCCCAACCCGTAAGCCAGCCCCAACGGGCTGCGGCCAAAAACCCGGATGAACAGGTAGGCAATACGTTTCCCCAGTCCTGTTTTAATAAATCCACGCGCTATAAAAAAAGAAATCCCGATCAGCCAGATGACTTTATCTCCAAAGCTGCTGAGCGCCAGGGTAATGGATTTCGCCGGGTCGCCCGGCGCCAGCACTCCCGTAAGCGCCACCAACGTAATAGCCAATACCGACATAGTGCCCATGCTTGCCGCTTTCATAATAATGCCTACAATAGTGGCAAGGAAAATAGCCAGGAGATGCCAGGCCTCTGGCTTCACTCCCTCCGGCGCCGGGATAAACCAGATCAGCAAACCTACTGCGAGCGTAATTAACAGCTGTGGATACTTGATTTCTTTCATACAAACTCCTGTTTATTAAAACCTGCATTGCACCTGTACAATCAGCAGGTTACTGTTATGCGTTTTTGTTCCCGGAATATCTTTATTGTACTGGTCTATCTGCATTCCCAGCTGGATCCGTCCGCCATAGTCTTTCAGGAAAGCCAGGCTGATCATAGGAATGTAAGATTGACGGATAGCGCCATCGTGCTTTTTATCTTCATCAAAATATTCATAACGCATGGAAAACTCGATAGACGTGAGTTTATGGTAATTGATCTTATAGCGGAAATTGGGAAGGATATATACGCCATCCATGATATACCGGCTTACACCTTCCTTGCTGCGGATGCTGTCGGCCAGGGAGTAATAGAGCTGGTGGTTATTACCCTGTTTGTATTCCGATTGCAGTTGAAGGTCCCATTTGGGCGCCAGCGGAATCACTCCACTTACATCTACCCCCAACGCATATACGCCCTGTCGTTTTACAGCGCCAAAGCCGCCGTTCAGTCCCAGTGAGAGCTTATTCATATTACCGAATTCCAGCCGGGCCGTTCCCAGTTTGCCATTATCGTTGTCCGACACCTGGTTGCGGTTGTTGCCGTTTACCACCGAAATGGCATACTTCACGGGCAGCTTACTGTCTTTGTTAAATGCACCGAACATCGACACCCCAATCTGGAAGCTTTGCCACCCGTTGCTCCCAAATGCGTAGTACTGATTCGAGAAATCCATCGACTGGATAATATCGACCGGGTACAGATCTTCCAGGCCAAAAGAAGGCCTGAACTGCCCCACGGTAAAATTCACCGCATCGTTCCAACGGTAAGAGATATAAGCATTCTCAAGCACCTTGCCTTTGGTATCTCCCGAAAACTCCGCCAGGTTGATCAGCACCGCCGCCGTAAAGCGGTCGCTCACCTGCGCTTTGGCCTGCAAACGGGCCCGCTTGATGCTGAAACTATTCCTTACTACTTCCTCCGCATCCGGCTGATGCATCCCGTTCACATCTACATCCCGCATCAGCGACGCAGTATACCTGGCCTGGAAAACACCCCCGAAAGAGATCTTCTTGATAAACCCGGTAATTTTTTCAATGGTGGTATCACGGGCCGTAGTATCTGCCGGCGGCCATGCAGATAATGAAACATATGCATGGGCAGATGAGGCAAAAAGAAAAAACAGGGCGACAATGAATAGGATTCGTTTGTGCATGCACGGTTGTTATTAGATGTTGGAAACAGCCTACCGGGATAACACCATGTAACAAAAAAAGGTTGCAGGTTAATCGTATAACACGCATAAAAAAAACCCGTACCGGGGATACCGGTACGGGTTTTCCTGGTCAAATTATTACTGACGGCTTATTTCACCAGTTTCAGTTCATTAATAATGTTTTTTGCACCACCCAGTTTATCGATACACCACAATACGTAGCGTACATCCACGCATATAGTACGATTGTACTCAGAATCGAACTGGATCTTATGGCTCAGGGCTTCGTAGTTGCCATCAAAAGCAAGACCAATCAATTCGCCATTGGCGTTGATCACAGGGGATCCGGAGTTACCGCCGGTGATATCGTTGGTGGTGATAAAACCTACTACAATATCATTCCGTTTAGCATCTTTGTACTGGCCGAAATCTTTTTTCTTGTAGAGATCAATATAATTTTCAGGCAGGTCAAATTCGTAATCACCTGGCACATATTTCTCTATCACGCCTTTCATGGTGGTTACATAATCATAATGTACCGCATCACGTGGAGAATATGGTTTTACCTGACCATAGGATAAGCGCATGGTAAAGTTAGCATCAGGATACCTGTTGGCATTAGGGCTCATTTGCATAACACCTTTGAGATAAACGCGGCCCAGGTCATTAATTTTTGTATTGAACTGGTTGTATAACGGCAGGTATTTGCTTACATAATTTTTGATGAATGCACTTGAATAGGCAAACACCGGATCGTTCTGCAGGGTTACTGCATCGGGGTTTGCTACAAAGGCGTTCCATTTGGCATCATCGAAAATAAAGGTATTAGCCATTAAGGAAGCCGCCCAGGTATTGTAGGTTTTGTCTTCGTCAAGACTACCGTATTTTGCTTTCAGCGCATCATAAAAACCAATGGGTTGCTGATCTTTGGAGATGTCTGTATAATACATGTGGCAGGTAGCCGCAAGAATTTTCTGGTCGCTTGGTTTGTTTTCGCTTTCGAGGAAGGCTTTGCGTGCTTTATCAGCTGCTTCTACAGCCTGTTTCACGGCATCTTTGGGAGCGCCGGGAGTTACCAGTGCTCTTTCCACACCTGTTAATGAGGCGGCAAAAGACGCCACCGGTGAGCCCAGGATACCTTCATTCAGGTAAGTCCGTTGCTTTGCATAGGGCGTCCATGCTTTATAAGCAGCTTCGTAATCAGGAAGTACATTGGCAAATTCAGGCTTATCCTGCGCCCATTTGGCAAAGGCAGCTTCCTGTTGCTGTTTATCGGCCAGTACACCGTGTTTTTCCAGTTGTTTGGTTTCGCCGTCAAAAAATTTCCAGTAGTTGGCGATGCCGGCATAGGAAGAAGCCAGCTGCAGTTTTACCGCAGGATCTTTCTTCATCTGCTCAAACATGGCTTTCAGTCTTACATCACGAAGATTTACCACAGAAGGGTTTTCTACAGATGTTTTCAGTTTTACACCATAAGAAGTTTCATAACGGTTGGTGCCGCCGGGATAACCGAAAATCATGGCGTAATCATTTTCCTTTACCCCTTTGATAGATACCGGCAGGAAATGTTTGGGCTTTAAAGGCACATTATCAGCGGCATAAGGAGCAGGCTTTCCATCCTTACTGGTATATACCCGGAAGATGGAGAAATCGCCGGTGTGGCGGGGCCATTCCCAGTTATCGGTGTCGCCGCCAAATTTACCTACACTTTCAGGAGGCGTACCTACCAGGCGGATATCTTTATAGCGTTCATATACAAACAGCAGATACTGGTTGCCTTTGAACATAGGTACTACTTTCGCTTCATAGCCGGTGTTGGCAATGGCTTTGGAGATAATTTCACTGTATGCCTGTTGCTCTTTCTGGGCTCTTTCAGCACCGTTAAGTCCTTTCAGGGCGTCTTCCACCTGCTTGCTCACATCTTCCACCCTTACCAGGAACTGGACAGACAACTGGGAAGAAGCAATTTCTTCCTGTTTATTTTTTGCATAGAAACCATTCTTCAGGTAATTATGTTCTACGGAACTGGCGGCGGCAATAGCGCCGTAACCACAGTGGTGGTTGGTAAAAATAAGGCCTTCGTTACTTACAATTTCACCGGTACAGCCGCCGCCGAAAATAACGATAGCGTCTTTCAGGGATGCTTTATTAATACTGTACAACTGTTCTTTAGTCAGCTTCAATCCTTTCTTCACCATGTCGTTGTACGTTTGCTGCCCCAGTAAATAAGGCAACCACATGCCCTCATCTGCTTTAGCCCATTTGATACTTACGCTAAGCAATAAGAGCAAAACCAGTAATTTTTTTCTCATATTAAGTCAGGTTTTGTTTTTAAGGACCTCAAACCTAGCTATTTTTTCGTTACCGGGCGCAGGTATAAGGACCAGTGGAGGGCAGATATCTTATAAATATTAAAATATAATAAAGACTGAACAAAAAAACTGGAATATGTTTTGATAAAGGGGTACGGCCGGAAGGCTGTGCCAGTATTTAAAATCACAAAAAAAATCGTCGGAACATGAAAAAAATATTCTTACTGGCGGGCATTGCCGCTTTATTTGCCTGCAACGAGAGTAGCACTCAGCAGGAAAAGAAAGAAGAAATAAAAGAAGATCTCAAAGAAGCGGGGCAGGATATTAAATCTGCTGCCAGCAGCACGGGAGATTACCTGTCTGAACAAAAGAAACAGGCAGAAGAAGCCATCCGGGAGCGGATCAGTGAAATTGACAAAACTACCGAGGAATTAAAAAAAGACGGGGATGAAAAAAGTACAGCTGCCCGCAAAAAGCTGGAAGCGCTGAGAGCACAGATGAATAAAAAACTGGAAGATGTAAAGAACAGCAGCGCCGAAAAATGGGACAGCACCCGTGAAGCCGCCGATCAGCTGATGAAAAAATCCGATAAAGAGTGGACCGATTTCAAACAGGATTTTAAGGATCTTTTTAAGAAAGATTAAAAGAAGGCTGCGGTATTACTTCAAAATTCCACAATCCTTGTTCCTTGAACATTAATCTTGTAATTTTACCCGGCTTAATAGATTTGGATTTGCTACTTTCTTACTATCAGGAATTATTAACAGAAGCCGGCTGTGATGAAGCCGGAAGAGGATGCCTGGCGGGTCCTGTGTTTGCGGCAGCAGTAATTCTGCCAAAAAAATTCAGGCACCCGATGCTGAACGATTCCAAACAGATGAAAGCAGCCGACCGGGAGAAACTGAGAAAGGTGATTGAAAAAAAAGCAGTATGTTATGCCGTGGCAAGTGTGGATAATGTGGAAATAGACAAGATAAATATATTGAAGGCTTCTTTCAAAGCCATGCATCTGGCACTGGAGAAGCTGACGCAGCAACCGGAGTTTATACTGGTAGATGGTAACCGCTTCTACGCCTATGGCAGTACGCCGCATGCCTGTATCATACAGGGCGACGGCATATATGCCTCTATAGCGGCAGCTTCCGTTCTGGCCAAAACCTATCGTGATGAATATATGCAGCAGTTACATGCTACATATCCACACTTTGGCTGGAATGAAAATAAGGGTTACCCTACCAAGCAACACCGCGATGCCATCCGGGAATTTGGCGACACGCCATTTCACCGTAAAACATTCCGTTTGTTGCCGGAGCAGCTGGAACTGGATTTATAGCCATTAACCCTCAATGGGTTATCTAAAAGCTAAATACGTGCAGCGGGCGCTCTGTTAACCTTATACTTATTAATTTTGCCCTGACAGGGAATAATTATGTTAAAGCAGACACAACAGCAGAAATTATTACAGAAACTCTCACCCCAGCAAATTCAGCTCATGAAATTGCTGCAGGTACCTACTGTGAACCTGGAAGAAAGGATCAAGGAAGAGCTGGAAGAAAACCCGGCACTGGAATATGGGGAAGAAGCAGGAGAAGATGAGTTCAAAGAGCAGGAAGAATACGAAACACCGGCAGAAGAAGATGAATTTGAACCGGATGGCAGTGAAAATGAGTACGACAATATAGATATTTCTGAATATGTAAGTGAAGGAGATGATGATGTAGCGGATTACAAGCTGCGTGATGATAACTATCCCGATCCGGACGAAAGTAATAAAACCATCCCGATCCGGGTGGAAACTTCTTTCCATGAACACTTACTAAGCCAGCTGGGTATGCTGGAGCTGGACGATCACCAGAATGCCATTGCCGAACATATCATTGGCAGCATTGATGATGATGGGTACCTGCGCAGGGAAATCAGCTCTATGGTAGATGACCTCTCCTTTTCCCAGAATATCGACACCACAGAAGAAGAAATCAACACCCTCATAAAAAAGATACAGGATTTTGATCCGGCAGGCGTATGCGCCACCGACCTGAAAGAATGCCTGTTACTGCAGTTGAAACGTAAATCGCAGGACGATCCCGGTGTACACAACGCCTACCTCATCCTGGAGAACTACTTCGACGAATTTACCAAGAAGCATTACGAGAAGATCCAGAAGGCGTTAAGTCTTTCTGATGAGGGCCTGAAAGAAGCCATCACCCAGATCATCCGGCTTACACCTAAGCCAGGCGGCAATTTTGCCACACTGAACAAGGCGGAAAGCTACGTATTACCCGATTTCTTCATTTTAAATAATGCCGGTAAACTGGAACTTACGCTCAATTCGCGCAATGCGCCGGACCTGCGGATCTCCGGCGGCTACCGCGAAATGCTGAAGGAATACGACCGTGGCGATAAAAAAGACAAGCGCCAGAAAGAAGCCGTATTGTTTATCAAACAAAAAATAGATGCTGCCAAATGGTTTATAGACGCCATCAAGCAGCGGCAACATACTTTGTTATCCACCATGGAGTCCATTATGGATTACCAACGTGAATTTTTTCTTACGGGAGATGAAACTACCATGAAGCCTATGATCCTCAAAGATATCGCGGATCGCACGCAACTGGATATTTCTACCGTAAGCCGTGTGGCCAACAGCAAGTATGTACAAACCGAATTTGGTACCTTCAAGCTGAAGTTCTTCTTCTCCGAATCGTTGTCTACCGACAGTGGCGAGGAAGTATCCACCAGGGAGGTGAAAAAGATCCTGTCTGACCTCATTGAAGCGGAAAATAAGCGGAAACCGCTCAGCGATGAAAATCTCACGAAAATGCTGCAGGACAAAGGATACAACATTGCCCGCCGTACGGTGGCCAAATACAGGGAGCAGCTGAATATTCCGGTAGCCCGTTTACGTAAAGAATTATAAGTACCATACCATGCAAGAACAAGCAGTTTTAGACCGGAACGGAAATATACGTTTGGAGCCGGAGTTTCCAAAGTCGATGAAATCCCTGGCGCTGGTCATTTCCTATCTCTCTCATCCGCTGTTCATTCCCCTGCTGGTAACATTCCTGATCCTCCAATCTATCCCGGAATACATGGTGGCCTTCAAGTCGTTGAGTAAAAGATTCGACTTCGATATGCTGTACTTCAGGGTAGCCATTATCAGTATCGGGTTTCCTATACTCACCCTTTTACTGGCAAAAGCGCTGAAATTTGTGTCGTCTGTTCAGATGAAAACCCAGCGCGACAGGATCATTCCATATGTGGCAATGATCACCTATTACTTCTGGGCATTCTATACTTTCCAACAGGAAGGCCGGGCGCCGAAGTTCTATACTGCATTCTTTCTGGGCGTATTCGTCAGTGTTTCTATCTCCTTTATAACCAATAACTTCATAAAAACCAGTATGCATGCAGTGGGTTGGGGCGGTGTGATCGGCCTCTTGCTTTCGCTGATGTGGGGAATGCATATGAATGTATCTGTTCCACTGGTGATCACTTTCTTTGTAGCGGGGATTGTGGCTACATCGCGCCTGATACTGGAAGCACATGAGCCGCGGGAGATCTATATCGGTTTCCTGATTGGCATTATTTCACAACTGGCTGCATGCTGGATACTTGTAAAATAAGCGCTTCACCATTCTATCCCTGCTCCCTGCCGGTAACACTGAAACAAGTCAGCTACCAGCCAGGGATCAGGGAAAACAACATATAGAATGGCGATAAAAGACTTTTGGGGTTTAACCTCTGACCACTCCACCGTTCCTTCTTCACATGGATGCAAGGCCGCAAGGCAGGCTAACAAACAACTTTAACAAACAGTAGGGGATTAACTTCAACAACTAAACTTGACAATACAAAAGTGAAACTTTCCCGGATGATACTCAAGCGTATAACTACGCTTTTTAAAAAAGCAGTATAATTCTCATCTCCCCCGGTTAATTATTTTTTTGAGGCTTTGTTGTTACGCATATTCAATGCGTAATGGCTTCGCATCTTTGTTATGCCATTGCGGGTTAACCCTTAAAGATCTTAAGAATAAAATTTTGACAGGCAGTTCTTAAACAGTTCGGAAAAGATTACTATTTAATTTAGCAAATAAAATAAAATGCTAAAAAATTTAGGAAAATAAAAAATTAGTCATAACTTAGCAATCCAATTAATTTGCTTTCTAATTGTGATCAGCTATCTTTTAAATTTGTAAAAACATTACTTATATGTCTACAGCCAATGCAGAAAAACTGAAGGCCCTGCGCCTCACAATGGACAAGATTGAGAAAGATTTCGGTAAGGGATCTGTGATGATGATGGGGGAAAAAGCAGAAGCTCCTATGGAGATTATTTCCACAGGTTCCCTGGGTCTTGATATAGCACTCGGAATTGGTGGTTTACCGAAAGGAAGGATCATTGAAATATACGGACCAGAGTCTTCCGGTAAAACAACCATCGCCATACATACAATTGCGGAAGCACAGAAAAAAGGTGGCATTTGCGCCATTGTAGATGCGGAACATGCTTTTGACAGCAGTTACGCAAGAAGACTGGGAGTTGACGTGGATTCCCTGTTGATTTCACAGCCGGATCATGGTGAACAGGCACTGGAAATAGCAGACCGCCTGATCCTTTCCGGAGCGGTGGATGTAGTTGTGATCGACTCCGTGGCCGCACTGGTTCCCAAAAGCGAACTGGAAGGTGAAATGGGTGAAAGCAAAATGGGATTACAAGCCCGTTTGATGTCACAGGCGCTGCGCAAATTAACGGCCACCATTTCCAAAACAAACTGCTGCTGCATCTTCATCAACCAGCTGCGTGAAAAGATAGGTGTTATGTTTGGTAACCCGGAAACCACCACCGGTGGTAATGCGTTGAAATTCTACGCATCCGTAAGGCTGGATATCCGCCGCATGAGCCAGATTAAAGATGGCGACGAAGCCGTAGGTAACCGTGTGAAAGTGAAAGTGGTGAAAAACAAAGTAGCTCCCCCGTTCCGTCAGGCTGAATTTGATATCGTTTATGGTCTGGGTATCTCTAAAACAGGTGAGATCATTGATATGGGCGTTGAATATGGCGTTGTTCAGAAAAGTGGTAGCTGGTTCAGCTATGATTCCAATAAATTAGGCCAGGGCCGTGATGCCGTTAAACAACTGCTGAACGATAACCCCGAACTGGCAGCAGAAATAGAAGCAAAGATTAAAGTGAAGATCCAGGAAAAACAGGATGCCGCTTAATATTCACGGCTATTGAATTGAATAAGCGTTGAATTGAAACTTAGTATTTGAAATATACATAGAAGTTAGTTTTAGTTTTAGTAAGCATTGGGTTAGTATGCACATCCCTGCCTTATCCTGGGCGGGGATTTTTTTTGCCGGGCAATCCGTGCATTATGAGGATGTTTCCTGCATTGCTACAGATGTTCGCAGAACTGGTGCAATAATCATCCCTGCATTATGAAGGATTTTCCTGCATTACTACTGATGTTCCCCCAATTGATGCTACAAACATTATCCTTGCATTATAAGGATTCTCCTGCTAACTACCGATGTGTTCCCCGAACTAATGCAACATTATCCCTGCATTATAAGAATCTTCCTGCATTACCACTGATGTTCCCCCGAACTGATGCAGCAACATCATCCTGGCATTATAAGGGTACTCCCTGCATGGCCACTGATATTGCCCGAACTTCATTCCCCAAAAAACAAAAACCGCCCCGTAAAACGGAGCGGCTTTGCTTTTTTCACCAATTATCTTACATAACAAAGGCAATTAAGCTTCTGCTTTCATGCTTTTAGCTGTTCTCTTACGTTCTTCTTCATCCAGTATTACTTTACGCATACGGATAAAGTTAGGCGTAACTTCTATACACTCATCATGCTGGATGTACTCCATACATTCTTCCAACGTCATCAGTATCTTAGGTGCAATGTTAGCTGCTCCATCGGTTCCGCTTGCGCGCATGTTGGTCAGTTTCTTGCCTTCATTAGGGTTCACCACCAGGTCGCCCGGTTTATTGGTTTCACCAATGATCATACCCTTGTATACTTCTTCTCCCGGATCTACAAAGAAAGAACCTCTATCCTGCAGCTTGTCAAGAGAATAACCGGTAGTAGTACCAGCTTCCTTGGCAATCAATACACCGTTATTACGGCCAGGGATAGCGCCCTTCCATGGTTTGTAATCATTGAAGCGGTGCGCCATTACTGCTTCACCTGCTGTAGCAGTGAGCATCTGTGTACGCAAACCGATCAAACCACGGGAAGGAATTTCAAACTCCAAGTGTTGCATTTCACCCTTGGTTTCCATGATCAGCATCTCACCTTTACGACGGGTTACCAGGTCAATTACCTTGCTGGCAAAATCCTGCGGAACATCTACCACCAGGGTTTCATAGGGTTCGCATTTCTTGCCGTCTACCATCTTCACAATTACCTGTGGCTGTCCAACAGTTAATTCATAACCTTCACGACGCATGGTTTCAATCAATACACCTAAGTGAAGGATACCACGGCCATACACCATGAAACTATCTGCACTGTCAGAATCCATCACGCGAAGCGCCAGGTTCTTCTCAGTTTCTTTCATTAAACGGTCGCGCAGGTGACGGGAAGTAACAAATTTACCATCTTTACCAAAGAACGGAGAGTTGTTAATACCAAACAACATGTTCATGGTAGGCTCATCCACACTGATAATAGGCAGTGCTTCAGGAGCTTCCGCATCAGCAATCGTATCACCAATGTTGAAACCCTCAATACCAACCACTGCGCAAATATCACCGGCAAATACTTTATTTACCTTTCTCTTACCCAACGCTTCAAAAATGTACAGTTCACGTACTTTCTGTTTCTTGCTGGTACCATCTGTCTGCATCAAAGTAACCCACTGTCCTTCTTCAATAGATGCACGGGCTACTTTACCTACAGCAATACGGCCAAGGAAAGAAGAGTAATCCAGTGAAGTGATCTGCATTTGCAGGTTACCTTCCGGTGTCTGGGGCTGTGGAACGTGTTCCAGGATGCCATCCATCAACGGGGAAATATCTTCGCATTGCTCTAATGAGCTGTTGAACCAGCCATTTTTACCGGAGCCATAAAATGTCGGGAAGTTAAGCTGTTCTTCTGTTGCATCCAGGTTAAAGAACAATTCAAAAACTGCATCATGTACTTCATCAGGACGGCAGTTAGCCTTATCTACCTTGTTGATAACAACAATAGGTTTCAGATTCAGCTGTAAAGCCTTCTGCAACACAAAACGGGTTTGTGGCATCGGACCTTCAAAAGCATCTACCAGCAGGATCACACCATCAGCCATTTTCAATACCCTTTCTACCTCACCACCAAAGTCGGCGTGGCCTGGAGTATCAATCACATTGATCTTGGTTCCCTTATATTCAACAGAAGCGTTCTTACTGAATATGGTGATACCACGTTCTCTTTCAAGATCGTTACTATCCATGATCAGTTCACCTGACTCCTGGTTAGCCCGGAATACATTAGCCTGATGAAGGATTTTGTCAACCAAAGTAGTTTTACCATGGTCTACGTGTGCAATAATTGCGATATTACGAATGTTCATATACTTAAATCTTTAGCTATCAGCCATTAACTAATTTTCTGCTAATAGCTACAAAAAGAAGGCGCAAAGGTACGAAAACATAGCGAGAATGAGGGTATCACGTTTTAAATAAATGTAATCATTTGGTCAGGTTAGAGACCTGCTCCACAACCGACTGGTTATCATTGATTTACAGTTAATTATATATAAATATTGCAATCAAATAGTTTTATGGCGTCAATTTTGCCCCCACCTCACCGCATTTTAACAGCCTAACATAACTTCATGAAAAAGATATTTTATATCCTCGCCATCGCGGGCCTGTCCTTTATATCCATCCATATATCTGCACAAATACCAGCCCAGGACATCACCCTTACAGATTACAAATACCCCTTCCCGGTACATTTCCTGAAGTTACAGCTGCAAGGCCAATCCCTTCAGATGGCCTATATGGACGTACAACCCTCCCGCCCCAACGGCAAAACAATAGTACTGCTTCATGGTAAAAATTTCTGCGGCGCCTACTGGGACAGCACCGCTGCAGACCTCAGCAATAACGGATACCGTGTCATCATCCCCGATCAGATCGGCTTTGGCAAATCATCCAAACCCCCTCATTTCCAATACAGCTTTCAACTGCTGGCCCAAAACACCAAAACATTGCTGGACACTTTGCAGGTAACAAAAACGGCTGTTCTCGGACATTCAATGGGCGGTATGCTTGCCACCAGGTTTGCACTCATGTACCCGGAGGTAACGGAGAAACTGATCCTGGAAAATCCCATCGGGCTGGAAGACTGGAAAGTGAAAGTGCCTTACCAGTCTGTAGATAAATGGTATAAAGCGGAACTGCAACAGAACTACGAAAAAATCAAACAATATATGATGGACAGCTACTACGCCGGTAAGTGGTCGCCCGCCTATGATAAATGGGCGCAACTGCAGGCCAGCTGGACCAGCAGCCCCGACTACTCCCTGGTAGCGTGGAACTCTGCCCTCACCTATGACATGATCTTTACACAACCGGTGCTGTATGAATTTGAAAATATTACGGCACCCACGCTTCTTATTATAGGTCAGCGCGACCGCACCGCATTAGGCAAAGCCAATGCACCCGAAAGCGTACGCAAAACATTGGGAAATTATCCTGAGTTGGGAAATATCACTGCGAAAAAAATTCCACACGCCACACTGTTGCCAATAGAAGGTGTAGGACATCTTCCCCACATTGAAGCATATACGAAGTTTATTACGCCCCTGCTGGAATTTCTGAAAAATTAACCGGAAGTTTATTTGGGTACCTGGTAAACAGCTGGCCCATTCGCCTACTCCTCCAGCAGCTTCACCACATACTCCAGCGCACTCTGGTTAGCCGGGTTATCCAGCGCATGGGCAATGTCCAGCTTCTCCCGGGAGGTGAGATGCCAGGAAAGTGCCGCCGCCTTATCCTGCTTCTGCGGCACATACTGGAAAATTACCCGGTGAAACTTTTCCGGGAAATATCCTTCCATATAGTTCAGCAAATCATCCTGGTCAAAATCCTGCATTGCACTCCAGTGCTGTTGCATGGTAAACAGCGGCTCAAACAGCAGGTCGCCCAGGTCCTTTGTTTTTTTGATAGGAGAAATATCGTTCTTGCGGGTATCACGGATCTGGATATACACCACCCCGCTGGTATTCTCATTGATCCACTTACTGAATGTATACAAATAACGCAAAGTGGTTTGCTGACCAAAATTATCGCGGATCCCTGCGTCCATTACATCTACGATGGGATTACTTGGCAGGAACGCGTTCGGCAGTACATAGGGAAACGTGGCGCACATGCGGATCGCACTGGTAACACGCAGGTCCATGGCGTCCTGCGCAGCGAAATACTGCCCAAAGTCCACCCCATCAATATCCCTCACCTGTCGGGTGGGATACAGGTACTGCGGGCTGCACAAATAACTGATGCGTTGGGGTGAAATCATTAACCGGCGCCCGTCTGCATTAATGGTGGCATTCCATATCAGCATGGGAATTTCTGCCGTTGCTTCCGGTTGCCGGTAGTCTTTCAGTGTTTTATCCAGCACACTGTCGGTATGTTCATTCAGCTGCATTTCAAAAGCATAGCCCCTGTCTTTGGCGTAGTGATTTTTCCCGATATTGAAACTTCTCCAGGGTGTAATGAAATCATTCACCGCCAGTGCGGAGAACACAGAATTGAGTAAATCCTGCGAAACCTTATCGGCATATATTTTATCAGACAGGCGAACGGGTTTCCCCTGCTGTTGTTCATAATACAGTTCCCGGAAATAACTGGCGCCAAGCATGCCCCCGGATGCGCCGGTCATAAGTACAGTATGCTTCATCAGGCGGCCGTTCAGCATACTATCCAGCCGTTGTAATACGTTTACGCTCCACGTAGCGGAACGGCTGCCGCCTCCGCTGAAATTCATGACTATCAATGGCGGCTTTTTCCCCGCCGGAAATTTCTTTCTCCATTTCTCCAATATCATCAGGGTCTGCTGCTTATCCGCCTCATACTTCTCCCGGGTAAAAAACTGCTGAAGAGCTGCCACACTGTATTCGGGACGCGTCTTCTTTTCCCGGTAATTCAGGCCATAGGCTTTATTCCGGTTATCTACCCAATTATGTTCTACCATCCAGTTCAAGGCAAACAACATCACCAGCAAAATGGGAATAGACCAGGTTTGCAGCATATAGGAAAAAGCACCGGCCACACCAATGAGAAATGCAAAGAAGATCAGTACACTGGCGCCGGCAGGAATCCTGAACATATCATAATCCATCAGGTAAGCCAGTATCACCAGGAATACCAGGGAACAGCCTACCGTGATCATAGCGGCAAAGTGATGCTGCTTAAGGATACTATCAAGATAATGTTTATTGTAGTGGTCTACATTCCTGGCCCTTCTGATACGCCAGGGAGTGGAAAAATAGTTGTGAACGGGGAGTGCATTTTCATCCGGATCCTGGTTGGGTTTCAGGATCATCCGCAAAAAGTTACGTGGATTTCCAAAGCGCTTTTCCAGCCGCCGGCCAATATTTTTATCTGCATTAAAAAAATAAAAAAAACAGAAGAAAAAAATAAACAATACCCCGCAGATGAACCCTTCCCCTAACAACATAATATCAGGAACGGTAGTTAATTGCTCATAGCGCTGGTATTCCCATCCGCGGTAAAGCATACTGAAAATAAATACCAGGGGAATGATGGCATTGTTAAGGCAATACCTGAAAAATGGCTGGGAGGTAGTGGCCAGGAATTTAAATCGTCCGGTATGCAAAATGAAAGTGGTGATTTGCCAGCTCATGATAAACATACCGGTGGCTAATCCCAGGATAGTAGTACTGTAGAAATTTACCTTACCGAGATATTCAGGCGCCAGGTAAAGTGCATCTCCGCCAAACACCTTGGCAAAACCGCCGTTGATGGTGCTGAACAGGATCACCCAAAAAATAAGTAATACCTGGTACTTCCTGAAATGCAGGAGCAGCAACTGTATAGGGAAAGAATAGTAAGTTTTTATCAATAATAACTTCACCTTCATCAGACGATTATTACGAATAAACCTACGGAAAATTTACGGATTTATGACGCCGGGAGTTTCGCGGGTGCCGAAAAATCAATTCCTGTTTCCCGCCCCTCTGCTGAGGAACAGGGTCCAGATCAGCGACAACATCAGCAGCATACCTACACCCTGGTGCAGGATACCATAACTAATGGGGATTTCCACCTGGCTGTTCAGGAGCGTAAGCACGCCCAGCAGCACCTGTAATAATACCAGTAGCAGGGGAAGGTAACGGATGGCGTGTAACAGGCTATTGGCGGGTGTTTGCGCGGCCTTCCACCACCAAATGGCAATGAGAATGGTAATAAGATAAGCCAGCCCGCGATGTATGAATTGAATGGTAATTGGATTATGCGCAATATCTGTAGCAAAACCACCTTGCGAAAACATGCCCCCTGGCACCCAGGAACCATTGATATCCGGCCAGGTATTGGCCACCAGTGCGGTATGCAAGCCGGCCATGAAAGCGCCGTATACCAGTTGTACTACCAACAATACCAGCAACCAGGTATTCAGTTTGTATAAAGCAGGCACTTTTAATATTTCCGCCTGCCGTACACTGAGCTTTAAGGCAAACCAGAATACATATGCCAGCAGCGCCAGCGCAGAAATAAAATGAATGGCCAGGCGGATATGGTTAACATAAAGGTTCTCCTCATTAAGCCCGCTCTTCACCATAATCCATCCTATCAGCCCCTGCAAACCTCCCAGTACAAACAATATGATCATCGGGTTGATCATACTCCTGTTAATCTTCTTCTTAATAATAAAATAGATAAACGGAATAATAAACACAAAACCCATCAGCCTGGCCCAATCACGATGCAGCCACTCCCAGAAGAAAATAAACTTAAAGTCCGATAAGGTAAAGTGATTATTAATGTATTTATACTGCGCTATCTGCTTATAGCCATCAAACGCTTTCTGCCAGGCGGCTTCACTCATAGGAGGGAACGCCCCCAGCAATGGCTGCCATTCTGTAATGGATAAGCCCGAACCGGTTAAGCGGGTAATTCCTCCCAACAATACCTGAACTATCAACATGCCCACGCCAATATATAACCAGATGGCCACGGGGCGGTTATTTTTTATTGTAACTGCTTCCATAAACGCTGCAAAAATAGGGAATGAATGCCGAACAAGCCGGCTAAATTCTCACATTATTTTAACAAAGGCGTAATGTTCTGTTAATCCATCTGTCGGAGCTTTGCCGTGAAAATTAAAACGGCACCATTGTATTAGCTAATACCGCCCTGATTTAAAAAAGATGAACACATTAAAAAAATAATGTCATGAAACACTTACGTTTTGTTGTTTTAGCACCCAAAGTAGCTTTGTTGGTATTTGTAACTATCCTCTTCCCAATTTTACACGCTGCAGCCCAGACAAAAACATTTGCCTATAATGCAGCGCGACTGGCAAAAGAAAAACCCGTACCCACAGCTCCTATTGAAGCTTTCAACGTACACATCACACAATTGCAGAAAGATCAGCTGTTATTCCAGCTCTCCGTGGATAATCCTTCCAACGAAAAGCTGACCCTTTACATAAAAGATAACTACAATAACACGCTGCACCGCGAAACATTACCCGCTACCCTGCGCTTTGAAGCCCGTTACAACCTCGGATCTCTAGAGGATGGCGACTACACCTTCGAAATCAGGAGCGGAAAAAACAAACTGGCAGAAAAAGCTATTGCCATAAAAACGCAAACCCTGATCAACAGGAGCGTTTCCGTAACAGAGTAGTCCCGCATCGCATAAATTGAAAAATGACAGAGGTGGTATCCGTAAAAACGGTACCACCTCTCTTTTTATTATTTGTTATCTCTTCGTTATCTGCGTGCCGACTCATACACCGCTTCAAACATTTTCTCGCGGGTATGTAATGCCGATATTTTCGTATTAACGCCACCGTTAGGATACACCCGGTTGCTCAGGAAAATAAATACCAGTCCGGAAGTTGGGTCTGCCCACACACAGGTGCCGGTATAACCCGTATGCCCGAAAGTGGCTGCAGAAGCGCTCCTGGCAGGATATGGCTCCCGGCGGGTGGCATTGTCTTTTTCCGGTTTGTCGAACCCCAGCCCCCGGCGGCTGATATTGCTGTTGTAAGCGGTGAACAACTGCACCGTTTCCGGCTTGATATACTGTACACCATTGAATGATCCCTTATTGAGCAACATCTGCATGATCACCGCCACATCATGCGCATCTGAAAATAATCCGGCATGCCCCGCTACACCGCCAAACATGGCAGCGCCAGGGTCATGCACATCTCCCCTTAATAACTGCATACGGAAAGAATACTCACGTTCGGTAGGAACGATCTGCGACAATGGAAAACGCTCCCTCGGTAAAAAGCCCGTGGTAGCCAGTCCCAGCGGTTCGTAGAACGTTTCCCTCACATAATCATTCAGCTTTTTTCCTGTTAATGTTTCCACAATCTTCCCCAGGAAAATAAAATCACAGTCGCTGTAAACGTAACCCTGCCGGGGCGACAGCTTACTATCCAATATCCTTCGCCACATGGTATCCACATAGCTGTTCTCCATATACATGTGATCAGCTACACGGATACTATGCGTAGCATCGACGCCGGCGTGATACAACACAGTATCAGGCCGCGCGTTGCTGTAAAGCGTTTCTTTGTAGAACGGGATATAGGCCACCAGGCCGGCCTGGTGCAGCAGGATATCACGGATACGCAACCCTGCTTTATCTGTTCCCAGCACTTGCGGCAGGTACACGCCCAAAGTAGCGTCCAGGTTCAGTTTGCCTTCATCGTACAGTCGCATCACCGATAAGGTGGTAGCGCACACTTTGGTAACAGAGGCCAGGTCGTAGATAGAGGTGGGTGTTACCGGTTCCTTTTTGTTGTATTCGTAATGACCAAAGCAGCGGTTATAAATAACTTTTCCATCTTTCAGGGCCATCACTTCTGCTCCGGGCGCCGCGCCGCGGGCAATCATATCATTGGCCAGGGCATCGATCTGCAGCAATGCCTGTTCATCAATACCGGCTTCTTTTGCGCTGGCAGTGGGTAATAAATTAAACTTATTCACTTCGTAAGTGATGCCCGTGCCGGAGGGCAGGTCAGGACAAACGGTTACCGGCAATTTGCCGGATGGCCCCAGCTGCCCGAAAAGCAGGTCGGCCGCTGCACGCTGGGTAGTGCTGTCGTCTTCATAGGCGGCTACCAGGTGAGGTGCATCACAGAAATACTGGATGGCATACGGGTTGCCAAAAACAACGGTGGCCGATGGCATTTCGGATTGTAACTGTCGGATGATGAGCCGTTCCGCCATAGATAATCCAAAATTACCGGCCGGCCGGCGGCTGTAGTTGTGCAAGCTGATGATAACCGTGCGATAATCCCGCTGGATACGGGATACAATAGGTGCAATCTGTTGTACCGGTTGGCGCGAGGTAAAAATAAATACATCCGTTCCCGGCTTGTAATTTTTTACCGCTTCTGTGAAAGTATTGCTGGCATCTGCTCCTACTGCCACCACTGCCAGTTTTTGCTGGGTCATGGCCGGTGAGAAAGGAATCAGTTTTTGCTGGTTGCGCACCAGGGTGATGGCGTTTTCAGCAATGCGTTTACGTAGTATATCTGTTTTGGCGTTAATGTCTTCCACCAGATGATCGGTATTGATATGTTGCGGCTGCCAGAGTCCAAGGTTATATTTGGCGCGCAATACTTTTTTAACACGTGCATCTACCTCTTCCTGGCTGATCTTCCCGGCTTTAATGGCTTTCCTGATGGCGGCTACGCTGCCGGTGGAGGTAGACGGGAGGATCATCAGGTCGTTGCCTGCCAGCAACGATTGTAAGGATTCCTGCCCGTTGGTATAAAACTTAGCGATGCCTTTCATTTCCAGCGCATCGGTAACAATCAGTCCTTTAAAACCCATTTCTTCTTTCAGCAGTTTTGTAACTGCGTTATATGAAATGGAAGTGGGGGTATTTGGTTTTTTGTCGATAGAAGGAATATAAAGATGCCCTATCATCACCGACTGCACACCGGCGGCAATAGCCTCGCGGAAAGGATACAGTTCCAGGGAATCCAGCTGGGCCCTCGTTTTATTGATAGTGGGTAGATCGAGATGCGAATCCACATTGGTATCGCCATGACCGGGGAAATGTTTGGCGCAGGCCATAATACCTGCATCCTGCATTCCTTTTATAGTAGCCACCCCCATACGGGCTACCTGGTATTTGTTTTCCCCGAAAGAGCGGTCGTTGATCACCGGGTTGGCGGGATTGTTATTCACATCCATATCCGGCGCAAAATCAATATGGATACCAAGCCGCCGGCATTGCTCGCCCATAAGCTTTCCGGCATCGTACGCCAGGGAAGTATCCTGCATGGCGCCTATCATCATATTCCGTGGTAGTGAAATAACACTGTCCAGGCGCATGCCAAGCCCCCATTCACCATCAATGGCTACCAGGAGCGGCACTTTGGAAATTGATTGGTAGTAGTTGGTAAGATTGGCCTGCCGTACCGGCCCTCCCTGGAAAAAGATCACTCCTCCTACTTTGTTGTCCTGTATATCTTTAATAACGGCGTTGATATGGTCTTGTCCCAGGTTGGAATGCGCCCTGATCATTATAAGCTGGGCAATACGTTCATCGGGTGTAAGCGACTGGAACACGCTGTCGGCCCACTGTGAAGCCCTGTCCTGCAATGGCGCTACCTTTTGTGCAGCCACCTTTTTATGCTTCTTTTTTTCCTTGAACACCAGGGGCGCGGAAATGGCGCTGCCCGTCATCATTAGGCCGGTAAGTCCTGCAACCAATAATTGTTTCCTCATGTCATAAACTTACAAATATTCATGCGTAAATCCAGACTGACCAGACTGAATATCAAAGAATTACTAATATTAATCATATGATTTTGTCAGATCCAAACTATTTCATTAAATTAGAATACCCTGTTGAAGATATTTTACAGAATATGGCAAAAAATTAAATGGTGTTTAGTATTTTGTCAGAATATTTACATTTAGTTTAACCAATCGTAATTTTAATTACCAATACATTCATCTGTTTCTTATATTTGCAACCTTGCGAGTAAAGTAGATTTATATAAAACATGGTCAATCTCATTTTATTTGGCCCTCCCGGTAGCGGCAAGGGTACACAAAGTGCTAACATTATCCAGAAGTACGGACTTATTCATCTTTCCACGGGCGATTTGCTTCGCAGCGAGATCGGTGATAAAACACCACTGGGGCTGGAAGCCAAGAAATTCATGGATCAGGGCCTGCTGGTACCGGATGAAGTGGTGATTGGTATGATCAGCTCCAAACTGGACGCCAACGTGGATGCACGTGGCTTTATTTTCGACGGTTTTCCCCGTACCACTGCACAGGCAGAGGCGCTGGACAAACTGCTGGCACTGAAAAAAACAGCTATCTCTACTGTGCTTTCACTGGAAGTACCGGAAGATGAATTGATTAAACGCCTGCTGAACCGTGGTTTAACCTCCGGCCGCAGCGATGATGCCTCTGAAGATGTAGTGAAAGCGCGTATCGTTGAATATCATAATAAAACCGCTCCTGTGGCTGATCACTATGCCAAATTCGGCAAATTCAAAAAAGTGAAAGGCGATGGTACTGAGGAAGAAGTATTTGAACTGCTCTCCAAAGAACTGGATGAACTGGTAGGGGAAAAAGTGCAGTAACCTGCTGTTATAAAGACTTTTACATCTTTTTATACAACGCAAAGATTGTAAGTAAAAAGCTTCCGGGCACATGTATGGTGCTAATTAGCTTAAACTTCACGATCTTTGCGTTTTGTTTTTCCGGGGTAAGGCCCCGGAATGTTAAAAACTAAGACTAAGTGGAAAAAGCGAACTTCGTAGATTATATCCGTGTATTTTGTAAATCCGGGAAAGGTGGCGCAGGCAGTATGCACTTTATGCGTACTAAATTTAATGCGCAGGCCGGCCCTGATGGCGGCGACGGCGGCAGAGGCGGACATGTTATTTTAAGAGGCAATTCACAGTTGTGGACCCTCCTGCATCTCCGCTGGCACAAAAACCTGCTCGCAGAAGACGGGGAAAACGGCAGCGGCGACAACTGCACCGGCCGTTTTGGTAAGGATATCGTTATCGAAGTGCCCCTGGGTACACAGGCTAAAGACGAAGAAACCGGCGAAGTAGAAGCCGAAATTCTCCACGACGGACAGGAGATCATCTGGATCCCCGGCGGACAAGGCGGAAAAGGCAACGCCTATTTTAAATCGGCTACCAACCAAACACCTGAATACGCACAACCCGGTATGCCCGGCAGCGAAGGCTGGAAAATTGTGGAATTAAAAGTTTTGGCAGATGTGGGACTGGTTGGTTTCCCCAATGCCGGCAAATCCACCCTCCTGTCTACCATTACCGCAGCAAAGCCTAAAGTGGCCGACTACGCCTTTACTACGCTTACCCCTCAACTTGGAATGGTGGAATACCGCGACAGCAAATCGTTTTGCATCGCCGACCTCCCAGGCATCATCGAAGGCGCCCATGAAGGAAAAGGTTTAGGCCACCGTTTTTTACGACATATTGAAAGAAACGCCGTATTATTATTCCTTATTCCAGCCGATAGTGCAGATCACCGTAAAGATTTTGAAGTACTGGTGAATGAACTGGAACAATATAATCCCGAATTACTGGACAAACAGTTCCTGCTGGCCATCAGTAAAAGCGATATGCTGGACGATGAGCTGAAAGAAGCCATAGCGGCCGAACTGCCGGAAGATGTGCCGCATGTATTTATT
>JBCNPS010000080.1:0-17672 GCA_039593235.1 Chitinophaga sp.
GACCAATATGCGGCATGAACGTATTTTCCTCGCAGGGGATGCAGCGCATGTAATGACTCCTTATGGCGGGAAAGGCGCTAATTCAGGCGTACAGGATGTTCATAACCTGGCGTGGAGACTGGCTTTGGTCATAAAGAATAAGGCAGCCGAAGAAATACTTAATTCCTATTCAGAAGAAAGACAACCGGTTGGCCGGCATAATGCAGATAGTTCAGGTAGATGGGCAAACGAATATGGGCTGATAAAAAAGGTTAGCTTTAAAATGATCTATGCTTTCCTGAGTGTAATGATCCTCAGCATCCTGAAACTAACTAAATTCTTTCCGGGGTTTCCTATGTTAAAACTGGGAGAGCTGATGGGTTTCCCGAATATAAAATATCACCGGCCTGGGCAAAAGAATAATGTTTATACCACGGTGTCCGGCCTGAAAGGAGAACCGGGAACACGCTGCCCGCATTTATGGGTGGGGTACAATGGAAATACTATATCCACACTGGATCTGCTGGGAAAGGATTTTGTACTTTTTACCGGGAACGATGATCATAGCTGGCGTTTGGCGGCCTCGGAGCTGTCAAAGAAATATGATGTAAATATCAGCGTTTATAGTATTGGCAGTAAGGCAGATCTTATAACAGGTAACAGTTCCGGGAAAACGTTTGGTATTGCCGGCAACGGGGCGGTTTTTGTCAGGCCTGACGGGTATGTTTATGAACGGTTCACTGAACTGCCGCCATCGGTGACGGTGGCATTGGAAAAGGCTTTGTTATCTGTTTTAGGAAGAGGATGATAATATTTTTAGAAGCGAATGTCAATAGTATTGGAGATAGAAAAGGTCGCCTATTGGCGGCCTTTTCTATTGCTTATTTCACTAATTTATACCTGATATACGCAGCAATGGCGTTAATGGCTTCCCTGCCCTGGTCTATCACACCTCCCATCTGAACAAAGCCATGTATCATTTTCGGGTAAAGCTTTTCCGTTACCTGCACATGTGCCTGGCGAAGCCTGGTAGCATAAGCCATCCCTTCATCCCGCACGGGGTCGTATTCCGCGGTGATGATAAATGTATCGGGCATACCGGATAAGTCATCGTTGAATATAGGCGCTGCATTAATTTTATCTTCCGTATAATACTCCCAAAGTTCAATACCGCTTTTTAAAGTTAAAACCGGGCCTTCTGCGAAGGCGGACCAGGAAGGAGTATTAAGAGAGGAATCGGTAGCCGGGTATATAAGCACCTGGCATACCAGGTTCTTCAGCCTGCCGGCTACAGCAGTGGCTAATGCGCCCCCGGCACTGTCGCCAGCTACCGCTATACAACTACTATCTACGCCCAATTCCGCCGCATGTTGCATGACCCACCGGGTAGTATCGATACAATCATTCAAACCATGGGGAAACGGGTATTCAGGAGCAAGCCGGTAATCCACTGAAATAATTACCACTCCTGATAAATTAGTAAGTTGCCGCAAAGGCCGGTCGTGCGATTCAAGGCTGCCTTTGAAGAAACCGCCGCCGTGGAAAAAGACCAGTACCGGCAATACTTCTTTATCATCCGGCCTGTAAATCCTGATGTTAATAGCCCGGTCGGTAAACTCAATGGTTTTGTTTTCAACTGAAAATACTTTTTCCTGTTCCCCTGCAAGGGGTACCAGCGCTTCATAGAAAGTTCTTGCAGCCAGCACCTTATCTTCGATGTGAGTGGGTTTAAGAGACTTTATACAAGTCAATGCTTCCTGTACCTGTGGTAAGATTTCCATTTTATTATCATTTGAAAACAAATTTCCAACAAAGCGCTATACAAGGGAAATAGCTTATTTTATGAGCTGTCATAAAAATTATTATAACTTTATTGTATGGTTAATCTGGAATGGTACAGGACATTTAAAGCCGTTTATCAAACAGGGTCACTAACAGCTGCGTCAAAGATATTGTTTATATCGCAGCCCAATGTGAGCCAGCATCTTTCCTTACTGGAAGCACATGTTGGAAAGCCGCTATTTGAACGGAAACCGAAAATTGTGCCTACGGATTATGGTAAGTTGTTTTATACGCAGGTTGTGGAGCCATTGGAAAAGCTGGAAAAAGTGGAATCGGGTTTCAGCGCGGCTGTTTTAAAAAAACAAACTCCCATTATACGGTTAGGTGTTGTACAGGAGTATTTCGAAGCTGTATTATCTGAAAGAATAACCAGTATTGATGCCAGCCTTGTTTTGTCTTTCGGGCATACCAAAGAGTTACTGGGAAAGCTGCACAAAGGCGCACTGGATTTCGTGGTGGCCACCAAACTGGCCGATTACAGGCATCTTATTTTTGAACCGGTGCGGCAGGAAAATTTTATCATCGCAGGTAATAAAACAATTGACACTACGGCGTTTGATAATTGTGTTAAAGAGAAAGACTGGGAGAATGCCGAAGCCTGGTTGTTGTCACAACCCTGGTTTGCGTATACTACGGATCTTGCTATCATACGCAGGTTCTGGAAAAAGAACTTCTTCAAACGCCCGGTTATTAAACCCAACTGTGTAATACCGGATATGAATCTTATTTTAAAATCCCTTAAGCATAGTAAGGCGTTGACAGTGGCTGCGGACTACCTGCTGAACGATGATTTAAAGATAATCTGGCGTGGCAGGGCAGCTGTTGAAAATACCTTGTATCTTGTTTATGATGAAACGAGAGTGACAGCTGGGCAGGTGGGGATGATGAAGCAATTTTGTGAACAGGCAATTTGATGGCTCCGTTACACACGTTCCCTTCTCACTTATCATTACTCTCAATAAACCTGATCTCCATTATTTTCTGTTCAAACTCACCGGCAGGCACCAGTGCGCGTGATTTAACCCGCATCTTATAAGTATATACCGTGCTAACACTGTAATCCAGTATTTTAGCGATAGCTTCCTGTTCATTTATACCCAGGCGTATTAACGCAAATATCCTGAGCGTAGCATTCAATGTTTCACCGGTTTTCGGTGAAATCTGATCTTCCTCTTTTAACAAGGCGTTAAACGAGGAGATAAAGTTAGGGAACATGGTTAAAAACGAAGTATCAAGCAGGTTGTATAAATTCCCTTTTTCCTCTTTGATATGAATGTTATTTAGAAACTGGCTGACATCTTTATATTTTCCCAGTTTAATATTGTGGAGGGTTTGGTTTTTTATCTTTTCTAACGTTTCTATGTATGAGGAGCATGTTTTAAAGAACAACCCGATAAGCTGCTCTTTTATTTTAGAAGATTCCCATAGCTTACTATTTACGCTTTCCAATTCCTTGTTTTTTTCCTTTATTATCAGTTCGCTTGCCTTGATCCGCAGTATTTGTCTGCGGTAAATGACCAGCAGGAAAAACAAGATAACGGCCACAATCAAAAAGGTCAGAAAGGCGATCAGCAGCTTATCCCTTTCATGTTGCTTTTCATCAATCACTTTACCTGCCACCAATGGCAGCATTGATTCGATTTGCACCGCACGATTCCTGGCCCCATATAACTTGGCGTTACGGGCCGCCTCCTGCATGAAAATATAGGCATCATTTGTTCTGCCCAGTTTAAAAAGCTCCTGGGCAAGTAAAAATACCGCAAGTGTTTCTTTGGTAGACGAACGGATATCGTTGGTTACCGCAAGCGCCAGGAAACGTATCCGGTCATGCCCTGTATAGGCAAAGCTGATCCTGGTAGCCACCATCGCAATGCCGTGTTCAGGCAAATGCCGCTGTATAATATAATGATAGAAGAAATCGGGAGTTAATTTTTCGTTTTTTGCCGAATCGGGGAGAAAGGCCAGGTTGATAGTTTTCTCGAAATCGTTGGAAGGTGTAACTGCTTCGGCATTTTTAAAATCCTTCTCGGATTCCCTGTAATAGTTTTGTGAAAAATAAGCGTCGTTATCATAGTCGGCGATACCGGCGTTTAGCCGTGCCAGCAAAATCAGGTAATCGGTTTTGAGTGCGCTGGACAGCCTGGCCGTATCTATTTCCTCCGCTACATCGAAGGCTTCTTTGTAAAACCCTGTATTCAGCAGGATGTTTCCCAGCATCATTTTGCTCCTGATGAGGGGATCCATTTTCTGAAATCTCCAGGAAATATCAATCATTTTTTTTACATAGATAAACGCAGAATCAAATTTAAAGGAACGGTATTCTTCAAAGATCTTTGAATAGAGGTTGAACCGCGCATTAAAATTTGTGCTGTCCGTATGAAGCAACTGAAACTGCAGGCCGTTTATCCGCTTTTCTTTTTTCTGATCGTAAAAATTCTCCCTGGCAAGTTCCGACTTTAGCGCTGTTAGTAAGCTGTCGGTTTTTTTGTTTTGTGAATATCCATTAAAATCTGCGAGCAAAAAAAGTATAACAAATAATATTTTATTCATATAGATCCGTGACCCAATTTAAGAATGCATGACCATTCACTCCCCGAATGGCAGAGGTTCCTCCAAGTGATTGCTTTTTATTCTGAACGATGGCTGCATTTTGAAACGCAGTGTTGGCTATTTTTTCTTCCCCGAACAATGGTTGAATGCGTTAACAGCTGATCCATGAGGTTTTAAAGGTACAGTTTTTTGCCAAGTGATCTAGTAAAATGTGCCTGGAAGGCTTAGATTTTTACCAATACTTATTTTGTTAAGTGGTTGATTATCAATTGTATAACTTCAGAATAAGTTAGATTTTTAACCCTGGCCGCCTGCCTGTGGCATCAACCGCCTGATTAGTGATTTAATTTGACCTGCCAAATCAAAAAGCCGTAACCGGCATTGGCATTACCAGTCATCAGCTGCAGCGATGAAGGATAAGAGTTCGCGTTTATGAACAAATCAAGCACAGCGTTATGTTAAAAAAAATTCTACGATTATTGAGTGCTTTTGCCCTGATCTTTGCTTTCGCCTGCCCGGCATTCGCGCAGAACAAGGTGATAGAAGGGAAAGTAATTGATTCAGATACAGGTACGCCGATACCAGGGGCAACTGTCAGAATTAAAGGAACCCGCTCCGGAACCGCCACCGATGCTACCGGTTCATTCCGGTTAACAGTAACAACGGACACCCGGGAACTCATTTTTTCTTCCATCAACTACGCCACACAAACGGTTACCATCACTGGTCAGAGCGCTTTACTGGTGAAGCTGGCATCGTCCAGCCAGGAACTTAAAGGGGTAGAAGTGGTAAGTGTGGGTTATGGCACCCTGGATAAACGGGAGGTATCAAGCGCCATCACGCATGTGGGCGCAAGGGATCTGAAAACCGTTGCAGGCAACAACCCCTTAATGTCCCTGCAGGGGAAAGTGGCAGGGTTAACTATTTCCAATACAGCTACAGCCGATCCCAACTCTTCTCCCAGCATCCAGTTGCGCGGGGTATCGTCACGCAGTGCAGGGTTAGGGCCATTATACGTTATAAACGGCGTACCGGGTGGAAATATCGATAACATCAACCAAAACGATATTGAATCGATCGACGTGCTTAAAGGCGGCGCCGCCTCGGCCATTTACGGTACCCGTGGTAGCAATGGGGTGATTATTATCACCACTAAAAAAGGAACCGGCGAATCAAAACTGGTGTACAATGGCTATGTTACCCTTGATAAACTGACAATGGCGCCCGAATTGCTCAACGCCAGCGAGTTTCGCCAGTACCGGGTAAACGGAACACCTGCCCGGGGCATCGACTATGGCGCCAATACCGACTGGATGAAAGCGGTTACCCGTTCACAAACGTACGGACAAAAGCATACCATACAGATTTCCGGCGGAACGGCTAAAGACAATTATTTTGCCTCCGCCGATTACAGGAATGCCAATGGTATTGACCTGCGCGCCAATAAAAATGAATACGGCGCCCGCCTGAACGTGAACCATACTTCAAAAAGCGATGTGTATACCGTTTCCCTGAATGTTGCACCCAGGTACATGCATACCAGCAACTCCGACCAGGGGAATTTTAATAATGCCATCACGCTGAATCCAACTATGCCGGTTTATGACAGCTCAGGCTATCATTATATTAATACCGGGTTTTTCTCCAATAACCCCGTTGAAAATGCACAGCTTATTAAAAGTGAGGCGGAAATAAAGGAGCTGGATATGAGTGGTTCCCTGAAGGTGAACATCAGGAAGAACCTGTATTCAGTAGTAACGATCTCCAATATTAAATCATCTTACAAAAACCTGAATTTCCGGCCATCTACACTCACTACCATCACTCACGCGGGGCAAACAACCAAAACCAATTATGCTTCACAGGAGCAACAGGATAACGACCAGCGGAACATCGAATGGACGATCAACTACGCACTTAACCTTAAAAAGAACCACGTTAAGGCACTCGGGGGCTATTCTTACAGCTACTTTAATTACCAGCAGTTCAGTGCTAACAACTATGATTTTCCATTTGATGCTTTCCTGTGGAACAACCTCGGTTCGGGTACATGGAATGGCGGCGACAAGGGCAATGGACAGGGAGCCGTGTCTTCTACCCAGAACGATTCCAGGCTGGCCTCCTTCTATGGCAGGATAAGCTATGATTTTGATAATAAATACATCATTACTGCAAGTCTCCGGCATGAAGGCTCTTCAAAATTCGGGGCGGACAACAAATGGGGTAGTTTCCCCGCTGTATCCGTGGCATGGCGCCTTTCTGATGAAGGCTTCATGAAAGACAGGATCAGCTGGCTGAACGAACTCAAAATAAGGGCGGACTACGGGGTAACCGGCAACCAGGATTTTGATAGTTATAAGTCGCTGCTTTTATACGGCGGTTACGGGTATTTCCCTTTTAACGGCACCACCTACCAGGTATATGGTCCATCGCAGAATATCAACCCTGCGCTGGGTTGGGAAAAAGCCATCAACTTCAACGCGGGCATCGACTTTGAACTATTTAACAGCCGCTTATCAGGTTCATTGAATTATTATGCACGTACCAATAAAGACCTGCTGGGTAACTACAACGTGCCGCTTCCGCCTAACCCGCAGTCGCAAACGTTCACTAACGTGGGTACTATGAAAAACTCGGGCATTGAGGTGCAACTGAGCGGGGAGGTGATACAGCAAAAGGCGTTTAGTTATAATGTATCATTAACAGCCGCTTATAATAATAACAAATTTGTTTCCTTCTCCAATAAAATTTACCAGGGCGCTCCTTTCCAGGACATGGCGGGCTTACCTGCTCCGGGTAGTCCCGGTACTGTTCAGCGCCTGCAGGAAGGACACCGCATCGGGGATTTTTATATGTTGAAATCTGCAGGGGTAGATGAAAATGGCGCATTGCTGGTTTATAAAAAAGATGGATCCATAGTACCTGCCAACCAGGCAAGTGCCGACGATAAGCAATTTGTAGGCAATGGCCTGCCTAAAGTTACGGGCTCGCTGGGTAATACCTTCCGTTATAAAAACTGGGACCTCAATATCTTCCTCAGGGGGAATTTTGGCTATAAACTGTTCAACATGCAGGCCTTTTATATAGGTACGCCGGCTACACAAACCGATGCCAATACGTTAAAGTCGGCCTATGACCCCGGCAATAAATATTCGAAGCTCACCAGTTCGGCCACTACAGCGCTTGCGTCGGATTATTTCCTGGAATCAGGTTCTTTTGTGAAGATCGATAACGTAGCCCTGGGCTATAGCCGTAATGTAAATTCAAAATACCTGCAGGCATTCAGAGTTTATGGGGCAGTTAGCAACCTGCATACCTTCACTGGTTTCAAAGGCGGAGATCCAGACCTGTACCCGGTTAACGACTTAACACCCGGGGTGCAGGGCAATCCGCGCACCAATACATACAGCCTTAATTTTTACCCGGCCACTATCCAGTTATTAGCAGGCGTACAGGTAACATTCTAAACAACTAACCGGTACAGTAATGAAAAAGAATTATAGAAAATATATAATGAATACAGCTTTGGGCGCCGCGCTGATCCTGGGCGGCTGCACAAAACTGGACGAGCATGTTTATGACAAAGTGGACGTTTCACAATTCCTGACCAGGAGAGATGATGTGATCAGGGATTTTTTGCGGCCATTTGAACATGCTTACTGGAGTATCCAGGGGAATGATATTTATGCCGTGGGAGAGAACAGCACGGACGAGATAGGTACTTATAACCGCCAGGGCGATTGGCAGGACGGGAACTATTATCAACGTATGCACTATCATACGTGGACCACGCAGGATGGTTTCACCAGCGGCGCGTGGACGGCTTTTTACCAGGGCATTGTACTCGCCACCAATTCGCTCCAGGATATGGAAGGCATTACAGACCCGGGTAAACTGAACATTACACCCACCGAGCTGGCCGACTTTAAATCCGAACTCAGAACACTGAGAGCCTGGTTCTATTTAAGGGCATTTGATTTTTACCGCAACATTGAAATTGTTACCGATGTAAAACATAGCACTACCGGCAACAAACAATCCACCCCGGAGGAAACTTTCAGCTACATTGAATCGGAACTGAAAGCAGCACTGCCGGATCTGCCCAAACGCGAAACATTGGGCGATAAAGGCATCGGCCGGTGGACACAAGCCGGGGCGGCGGCTTTGCTGGCGCGCCTGTATCTGAATGCCAAGGTATACGTTAACCAGGACAGGTTCAGCGATTGCGCCACGGTTTGCCAGGACATTATCAGCGGTAAGTATGGCAACTACCAGCTGGATACCCGCTGGGATGCACCGTTTGATTATACCAACAATACGGTTAATTCAGAAACGATTTATGGTTTTCCTTCCAGTCTTGCACGTACACACTGGCAGTACGACGGCGGTATGTTCTTTTGGGCAATGACCTATGACGCTGCGCCATTGTACTGTGGCTTTACAGATTTTGGTCAGGCTAACCCGAGGTTCGCGCTTCAACCCGGCAGGGATGTAGACAGTGTTGAATACAGTTTTAAACTGGGAAAGCCTTTCGTTAAATTCCATCATTACCCGGACGACTATCGCCTGAAACTGTATAAAAACCTTGGCAACAGTACCCGTGAAGGAATGTTCCTGTATGGCTACCTGCCATATCAGCATACGGTAAATGGAAACACTGTGACCGATACCGTTCGGGGTAATAAAGGTTCCTACCCGTTGTTTATCCGCGACCAGGTAGGATGGTTCCTGGATGCAAAACCAGGGCAGCGGATTGCGGACAAGGAATCCGATATGAATCATGCGGATCATAACTCCGGTGTATTCTTCCTCAAATATCCCCTGTATCCCACACCGGATCCCAACAGGATCACCTCCGCCTATGCAGAGGTACGTTTGTCGGAGATCTATTACACATTGGCTGAATGTAAATACCGCGCGGGAGATAAGGCTGCTGCGGCCGTACTGCTGAATGCTGTGCGCCAGCGGAATTATCCGGCAGGCTCTCCGAGTTTGTACAAAACGGATGGCAGCCAGCTCAATGACCAGGAAATGCTGGATGAATGGGGCCGGGAGTTTTTAGGAGAGAACCGCCGCCGTACAGACCTGATACGCTGGGGCGTATTTAACACCGGTACCTGGTGGGATAAAAAACCTGATGGGGATAATCACACGGCTATATTCCCGATAGGCCGCGATATCATGGGCGCAAACCCGCAATTTGTGCAAAACCCGGGTTATAATTAAAAAATTACCAGCTGCCCGTACTATGATATGGGCAGCTGGTATTAATCTCAATATTTTTTTCGCCCCTCTACAGTTATTGCTCCTTACCTCCAAACCTGTAGCTTACTCCTCCCATAAATACCCGGCCGGGTTGGGCCGGCATCAGGTAGTCGGTATAATTGCCGATATTATCTATAGAAAATTTAAGCAGCAGTTTTTCCTTCAGCAGTGGTTTTTGAACAGAGAGATATAACAGTGTATATCCTTTTACAAAGATATCGTAGTTGTCGATGTACCCGTTATTGTCGATATCCAGGAAGCCGTATTTGCTGCGGTAGCTGGCCCGGAGGGAAGTGCGCAGTGCCCATGGGCGGAAGGTGTAATATACCTGCATAGTGGCCATATGCCTGCTCCTGTTAGGCAGGCCGAAGTAATCGCCGGCGGTGGCGGCACGGATGCCATGATCGGAACGTACTTTACTGTAGGCGCCAGTACTGTTACGGATGCTGTCTTCCACATCGCGGCTTTTGGCCACCAGGTACTGGTAACCGCCGGTTACCTTTAATCCCGGCAGGGGATTCAGTTCCAATGATGCTTCCAGACCGGTAGTATAGGCTTTACCGAGATTAAGATAGGAGAACAGCTGTTGCCCGTTCCGCATAATGCCCACCTGTTCTGTATTGATAAGGTGACGGATGTTGTTGTAGAAACCATTTACAGAAAACGTATAGCCTTCACTGATAGTGAAGCGGCTACCCAGGTTCCAGGAAACAGATGTTTCTGCCTCCAGTGCTTTCACCGAAGCAGCATTGCTCCATACAGATTGTACCAGTCCTGCTTTCTTCAGGTCTTCCACGGCGGTATTGAAAATATTGGCGCCTACTACGGTATATCCTTGTGTGATGTTGGTGAATACCTGGTAGGATTGTGCATAGGTGGGCGCTTTAAATCCCTGGCCCACGGAGCCTTTTAGCTGCCACCATTTAAATGGGGTATATTCCACACCGGCAGTAGGATTCAGCTTACCGCCATACAGGCTGTTGCCATCGTAACGCAAACCTGCTACCAATGCGTATTTCCGGTTGGCGTTGAAGTTGGCCTGCATATAGCCGAAATAGTTTTGCTGATCCGGGGTGCCGGCTGCGGTGTTGTTGTGCATATGCAGCAGTTCTCCGCCGATACCGCCGGTCATGCTCAGGCGGCCATCATAAAATAGCCTGCTGCCTTGTACTTCCAGGCGCTGGATCTGCTGGGAGAACCTGTTTTCTTGCAGCAGCTTCCCGGTTTCTATGATCTGTACATCCTGGTTGGTGCCATAATGGGTGAAATAATACCGGGTAAGTAATCGCGTATATTCATTTACGTTAGTACGTAAAGACAATGCCGCGTTTATATCCGTTTCGTCCAGTTGATCGCGGAAGGGTTGTGTACCGTAGGAGCGTGTCATGGTGGAATGGCGGTTGGCTGCTCTCGCACTCAGTTGTAATGTATTGCGGGTATTTAATAGCCAGGACGCCCTGGTTTGACCACTGAAGCTATGATAGGGCGGAGCCGTTTGTCCATCTTTCAGATATTCAGTATTCACATTAAATCCATCCGTTCGGTAATAATCGGCCGATAAATGAACGGAACCTTTTTTATGTGCAAAAGGCGTTTCCGCAACGGCGTTTATATCGGCTGTGTTGTAAGTACCATATAGCACAGACAGTGCGGCCTCCGGCTTGTGTACATGCTGCCGCGTAATGATGTTGATCACACCGCCTAATGCCTCGCTGCCATAAAGACTGCTGGAGGCGCCTTTGATAATCTCTATGCGTTCAATGTGTTGAACACTGATACGGCTGATGTCGAAGTTTTCGTTGAAGCGGCCAGAAAGTGGTAAGCCGTTGAGCAGCACCTGCACATAAGCCGAGCTGAATCCCTGCAGCTGGATACCAATGCTCCTGTTACCGGCGCCGAGGTCACTTACAACGGCCATTCCGGCCTGCTCGCGTAACACTTCATCCAGGCGCCTGCTACCCATTCGCTGAATGGTTTTGGCGTCTATTACAAGGGTAGGGGCCGCAACCTTTTTTATATCAATAAGATCATCCGTTTTTTTGTAGTAGTGGGCGTGTACATTGATGCTATTCAACTGCTGCACTTTCTCCAAACCCGCTGTATCAGCAACGGGAGCGGCGGCATAAGTACTTCCTGCGAAAAGCAGGAAAGCGGGAAGAATGAATCTGGTACACATTTGTTCTCTGGCGCTTTTAAGATCACGCAAGATGCATTATTCTATCCTCCATAAATGGAGAAAGTATTACCCGTTAGGGAAAGCGCGCTTCGGGCGTGGTAATCCGGGAAGGAAAAAAAGTTACCATAAACGGAAAAAGTGAATTGTCAGATATCGCATGACAAAGGGTCTTCCCGTATTCGTAAAAGAAGTTCCTCTTTGCGCAAATGCTTTGAATCACCAATGATTTAATATTGCCTTGTTCTTGTATTCTGAAATTAATAACAGTACCATTGTCTGCAGCAGCAAACACCCACAACAAACTATTCAACGCCTGCCCGTTCAACATCCTCGGGGAGGAAACGCTCAGGCAACGGAAACGTGCGCTCAGTCAACACGGACATATTGGTACCATCCAGGAAATGTACAGCCCCGACGGTATTACCCTGGGTTACTACAGCCTGAAATCTGAAAAAGGCGGCAGCATTGTTTTCAGTAACCAGCAGCCATTTCTGCAGCTAAGCTATACGCTCAGCGGTAGTAAAAGCTATCATGTAAACAGTGGTAAAACAGTACTGGCCAGTATGGGCAGGCAGCAATACAATTATCTTTTCTTCCCTGAACAGGAAATCCAGCTGAGCTGGCAACCACAGGAGCCATTGGAAATATTTGAACTGGGTGTAAGCCCGGGGTTGCTGCTCAATTTTATGCCGGAAGAACATCCATTGTTTGATGTTTTCCAGAAAAGCGTACAGGATAATACGCCGGTGCCGCTCAGTAAAAATAATCTTCCTTTGCAGGCCAATATCAGCACCATTCTTTTTGATATGCTGAATTGCCCGCTGGAAGGCCGCTATATGCAGCTGTTCATAAAAGCCAAAACCATAGAACTGCTGGCTATACAGCTCACGCATTATGAGCAGATGGCAGGCGTTTCCGTAAAAGATACCTCTCTCAGGAAATTAAAGAAAGATGATATCGACAGGATGTACCTGGCGAGGGATATTATTACGAAGAACATTAACAGTCCATGTACGCTGATCGATCTTTCCCACCAGGTAGGCACCAATGATGCTTATCTTAAAAGTCATTTCAAACAGGTGTTCGGTACTACCGTATACGGCTATCTGCAGAATATTAAAATGACACATGCCAGGGAATTGTTGGCAGAAGGAAAGAGTGTATCTGAGGTGGCTTATCTTTCGGGGTATAAGCATACAGCCCACTTCACCAGGGCTTTCAAAAAGCATTTTGGATTTTCACCAGGTATAATGAAAAGGTAAGTCTGCGCAGACTTACCTTTTCTTTTTTTGCCGGATTTACTTTGCCACCCGGTATATCAGGTACAGCCAGAAAAGGCCTTTCAGGAGAAAGAATATAAATCCCCAGAAGCCCAGGCGTTTCAGCCATTTGATCAGTTGTTGTTTCCTGGATGTTGTTTCCATTATTCACTGATTACCTGGTAGATTTTAAAATCGCTGCGCATCGGCGCCGGCTTTCCTTCCGCCTTTGCTTTTGCGAGATCCTCAAAGCCGCGTTTATGTCCTGCTATAAAAGCTTCCGACCTGGTCCAGTCTTTAAACGCCTGCTCATGCTCCCAGTAGCTTACGATCAGGTAATCATCTTCCGGTTTGGCGGGCCGCAATACGTGCATATTGATAAACCCCGGCATGGTGTCAATAGCATGCGCCCTTGAAGCAAATAATTGTTCAAATCTTTCGGCGTAATCGCTGTTACATTGTATGTAATTGATAGCCACAAAATGCTTGTTCATAGTCAGTTTATTTTTTTTGATACACCAAAAATACCATTGTCATGAATATGTCATGCGCCTATTCGGGAACATCATTTACCATATCCGGAAAATAACCGGTAACGATGTTTTTTCCTTTCGTGGTTGCTTTTTCTCCGGTCATGGTCACTGGTATTGGTCACCTTTGCATCATCAATTATCGCTATGCTGATGAAGAATTTTTTTGGGAAGATGTTTGTGCCATTCGGGGCAGTATTGCTGATGGCTTCCTGCTCCGGCAAAGACAACGATGCGGTACAGCCGGCTGATGCAGCTATTACCGTACGTGACCTGGCGGCAGATACCGCGGCTTCTATGGGAGAAGGCGTGGACGGAAAAGAGAAGCGCCCTTTTTATACGGTTACTTTCAGTTTCAAAAACAAGCAAACGCATGTGATACGTAACGCGGCAGATTCTGCCAGCTACCTGCTGAATGCCGACTGGGACATTGCCTTCTCCAAAGAGTACAACTCTTTTGTGGTGATCAATAATGGGAAGATAGCCGGTACACCAGGTTATAAAGGACCCGGGGTAGGTAACCTGGTAATTGTGGAACAGCCATTTGATAATGTGACTACTGCGCCTTCTGATGAAGTGTTCGCGGGCCAGGGACTGGCTGGTGTAGGCTGGGATAACGGCAATGGCCTGGGATGGTTCTTTTATTCGCTGAATAATCATATATGCGTGCCTGTTAGAAACCGGACGTTTGTGCTGAAAACGGCAACAGGCAATTTTGCAAAGCTGGAATTATTAAATATCTATAAAGGTAATCCACCGGTGGTAACAGACCTGTTCTGGCCGGCGCCTTACCTTACTTTCCGCTACTTCGTTCAAACAGATGGTAGCCGGAATCTTAAAAACAGGTAAACACTTTCAGAAATTCCAATCATTATGATTTCGCATACTTTTTGGCGAACAGCTGTTGCTATGCTGCTATCCGCCTGCTTTTTGACAGCATGTTCCAAAAGCGACAACAACGACGCGGTAGATCCCGGGGGGACCGATGCAGGCTCCGTAAAAACGGGTGTTTACCAGGTGGTAAACCTGGTAGCAGATACCAGCGCCACTTCCGGCGGCAATGCTGAATCACTTTACTACAGTCTTGAGGAAAATAAAGTGGTTCCTGCCTCATTGAAACAAACCAATAAATGGGATATCGTTTTTTATGGTATTTACAACAGCAGCATCTATCCGAATAATGGCTCGGCTGTTGGCTCTCCGGGATATGGCGGTCCGGGCAACGCTAAACTTTATATAGCTACCGATCGCAAGTTCGATGCGCAGTATTATGATACCATCAACTTTAAACCAAAGGTACTGCCCATCGCCCGGGATCTGTGGACAACCGCATTCAAATCTGTGAAAACAGTACCTGTTACCGACGAACAAATGGGAATAAGGGATGCAGGGCTGGATCATTTCCAG
Source organism: Chitinophaga sp. (assembly GCA_039593235.1). Lineage (GTDB taxonomy): Bacteria > Bacteroidota > Bacteroidia > Chitinophagales > Chitinophagaceae > Chitinophaga. The sequence continues at coordinate 15,009 of JBCNPS010000080.1, forward strand.
AATAATTTTGACGGATGGGGATACTATGATTTCTATGGAAGTCTTTTTCCCGATAATCCCAAAAAGGCACACGTGGTATATGCTATGCCCAGAGTGATCGTAGTAAAAACCACCAAGGGTCATTACGCTAAAATCATCATCGAAAATATTTATAAAGACAACCCACAGGATCCTAACAGGGATAACAAGCCGGGGTATGTCACCTTCCGTTACGCCATACAGATGGATGGCAGTAAAAACTTAGACATTCAATAATCCCGAGATGAAGAAAATTTACTACACATTGCTGGTTGCCTTTTTTATACTGCCAGCCTGTACCAAAACGGATATCATTCCATTTACACCGGAAACGGACAACCAGTTGCTGGAATATAAAATTGTGAACGTACAGGGAAGCCCTATTTATGGCGCTATCAGTCAGCAAGACAGCTCCATTACCGTATACCTGCCATTTTACCTGCAACTGATCACGCTGGAACCGGAGATAAAAGTAAGCGAAGGCGCCACTGTTACACCGGCTTCCGGCGCCATGATAGAAGACCTGCTGGATCTTTTTCATAAAGGTCGTGAGATAAAATATAATGTTAAGGGTAAAGACGGGAATGTGAAAACCTATACCCTGCATATCCAGGTGCAGCAACCGGACCTTACCCTGCAGGAGGTGAGCGCTGATGCCGCTAATCCGAACACCTATTCCCTTAACATGGATCTCGATTTTGATTCCTTCTCCTTCGGGCTGAACGGCGCCGGGTTTGCATCCGACCTGGATCTTATCAAAGTAATGCTGGTAGATGGGCAGGACAAAGAATACGGTCCGCTTAACATCAGCACATTCAATACCACCGATCTTACGCGTTTAGACTTTACCGTTATACGGTATAAAGAACAGTCGGACCCCATCCTGGCTACACTGCCGGCAGAAGGACTTTACAGGATCAGGGTATATTCCTACGCAAAAGTGGCTACCACAAAAAATCCGATCAGCATTCATCTTCTTAATAAGAAATAATTAATCAACCACATGAATCATATTGCCAGGCTCATATATTCAGGATCACTCGTTGCTTGCATGGCGCTGATAACATCCTGTAAAAAGGAAACGGAGTATGCCAGTTCTCCCTATAATAAAATAGAAAATTTTGCTGTAACCACCGATGGCAGTGGCGTGATCAATGCGGCGGTGAACGGCGACAGCATCCTGGTTTACTGGCCCGCTTATGCGGCGCTTCCTGCAACGGTATCGCCCGTGATCCGTGTTTCGGATAATGCCACCGTTACACCGGCTTCCGGCACCGCTGTAAACCTGGCAACAGGTACTAAATTCACCGTTACATCGCAAAGCGGCGCTGCCAGAGATTATTTCATGAAGCTGGTGCTCAACCAACCCGGCATCCGGTTTAATGAAAATGTTTCCTATGCAGTACTCAAAGGAGGTGTTTTCTCCATCAACACCAACAGGGATGTAAAGTACCTGGTAGAAGATGCAGCCAGTACAAAAGCATACCTGGTGGATGCAACCGGTAAAGAAGAAGCGTTGCGTATAGCCTTCCAGGTTAGAAATAATATTCACTATGTGGATGTGACCGTTCCTGAAAATATCCCTTTCAGTGAGGGCGCATATAAACTGAAATTTACCAGCGGCCAGGTATCGGCTGTTACCGCCGAAGCGCTGGTAGGCATCATTTACCCCGAAAGCAAACGTCCTAAAGCAACTCCTTTAACTACTTCCATTACTGTAAAACGGAACAGCAGCCTTACCTTCTCCGGAACCAGCTTCGTAGACATGAAAGACGCAAGGGTATATGGTTATAATGCCGACTGGTCTGAACGCGAGATCGGCACGTTTGCCCTGGAAAGCTTTGCGGAAACATCCGCTACTTACAAGGTGCCGGCTGATTTTCCCAAAGGAACCTATGAATTGGGCGGCTTCGACGATAAAGGGATGGGCATACAACTTCGTACCAGTGATTTCTTCTCTTTCTGGAGCTGGATGAACACCCGGAAAAACTATGTAGAGGTAACCGGCGCTGTAACGATCACAATTACTGATTAATCATCAACTTTTTATAGCAGTATTCCATTTTTCTCATCATTAATTTAAACCCTATTATAATGACCAGATTAACCAGAAACCTTTCAAAATTATCATGGGTGCTGTTAGGAACCGGAGCCATGTTCCTCGCATCCTGCTCTAAAAACAATGATGTAGCCGCTCCTGATCTTCAGTCGCTGGGTGGCCGCACGCAGGCGGATGTTGTAGTTCCTGATGGTGGCAGCGTTGATATTACCAATAACAACGGCCAGGGTAAGGTATACCGCACCGGTAGTGTTTACCGCGTTGAAAATTTCAAACAGATCTATTCTACTGACCCGGGCCAGCCAGCCAACGGTACTTTCTTCTGGCGTTTTTCAGATAACGATGCAGGAACTCCCGCCAGCTACAATATCAAATTCTCCGGTATCGCTACCGGCGATATTACCGCCGGCGGTACAGATGAACTCCGTTTTGTGGACAAAGCATTTTCAAGCGTAGTGGCCGCCGACTGGACCACGGCAACAGTGCCTGTTGCCAATACCATTGGTATGAACACCGTAGTAGGTACAGGCATACCTCCGGCAGTATCAGCGCTCGCCAACGGCAAGGGCTGGATATTTATAACTGGA
>JBCNPS010000081.1:0-17672 GCA_039593235.1 Chitinophaga sp.
GGAAATGAGGTGTACAAAAACAGTGATTACAAGAACAACTGGGATGGCAGAAGTAACCAGGGCGTACATCCCGGAGATGTAGTACCTGACGGCACCTACTATTATATTATTACGGTAAATGGGAACGACCGCATTGCGGGCTTCATTACAATAATGCGTTAGTTATGAAAAGAATTATTATAGCGCTGGTATTTTTTGTTTCATCGTGTCTGCAGGTGAATGCCCAGCAGGAGCCCATGTATACACAATACATGTTTAATATGATGGCCGTTAATCCCGGGTATGCCGGCAGCCGGGGCATTTTGAGCGCCACCGCATTGTACCGGCGGCAATGGGCCGGAATGGACGGAGCGCCGGAAACCGGCAGCATCGCCTTCGATATGGCTACACGCAATGAAAAAGTAGGTCTCGGTATCCAGGCCTATCACGATAAGATTGGGATCACCAATACCAGCGGTTTTTATGCCACCTATGCCTATCGTATCCGCTTCAGGAACTCAGGTACGCTGGCCGTTGGGTTACAGGGTGGCTTCAGTAACTATAAGGCGGACCTTACAAAGGTGGACCTGATTGAAGGCGGCGATCCCGCATTTGCTCAGAATATAAATGCGATCCTTCCCGCTTTTGGGTCGGGTATTTATTACAATACCGACCGGTTCTATGCAGGGTTCTCTATTCCTAACCTGGTGCAGAGCAAGCTGCGGAAAGACCAGCTGTATTACGAAACAGATGTACTGGCAAAAAAATACATGCATTTCTTTTTTGTTGCAGGATACGTGTTTGACCTGGGAGAATCCTTTAAGCTGAAACCATCTACCCTGGTAAAGGCTGTAAAAGGTGCGCCGGTACAGGTGGATATCAATGCGAATCTCTGGATCAAAGACCTTGTTTCATTTGGCGCTTCTTATCGTACAGGCGACGCCGTAGCCGGGATGTTTGAGGTACAGGTAACCAACCAGCTGCGGATAGGTTACGCGTATGATCACTCTATTACCAACCTGGTGAAGTATAACCAGGGAACACATGAAGTGATGCTTAGATACGAATTTGGATGGGAGAAGGGCAAGATATTATCTCCCCGTTATTTTTAAATCCTGCGATGATGAAATACTTTTACTACCTCTTTATATTATTGCTGCCGGTTACAACGTATAGCCAGCAGCGTTACCCCGTGAATGCTGCCGGGAAAGCGTATGCAGCAATGAAGTATGCAGACGCCATTTTCTATTATAAAAAGGCGCTTAAAAAGGATTCCCTCAACAGCGTTGCGATGACGCACCTCGCAGAAAGTTATTTTAAAACGCAACAGTATTCAGCTGCGCTGAAATGGTATGAGAAAGTGTTGAAACAGCCAGCTGCAGATACGGTTAGTTATTACCGGTATGCACAGTTATTGGCCATGGATGGCCGTTACCGGGAAGCGGCGGCAGCTTACCGTCAATGCCGGGATAAGGGTTTGGGAGATGAACACCTGTCTGCCACTATCGCGTTATACGAACAGGGCGCCACTGCCTTGCTGAAGGATACCGCTGCAGTGAAAATGGAGTTGCTGAATATCAATAGCGGCTATGCTGATTTCTGCCCGGTATTTCATCGTTATGGGTTATTGTTCCTTTCCGACCGGCCCGTAACAAGGGCATTCAGAAAGGTTTCCGGCTGGAATGGCGGCAGTTTCCTCACTTTATACCAGGTGGCGGATACCGCTAATGTAAGGGATGCCGCGCTTCGTACGCCGGAACTCGCAGCAAGACTGAGCTATGCACCCCGAGATGTACACAATACTGATAACAGCCGTAACAGCAGTAACGATAGCCGTAAAATAGGCGCAAACCCACAGCTTAATTTTGCGCCTGTTCCCAACCAGCTGTCCGCAAAACTGGTAACGCCGTACGACCTGCGTATGAAAAACCACTATCATACCGGCCCCGTAGCTTTTAATAAAAAACAGGATACCTTGTTCCTTACACGTAGTCAGCCTAAAGGCGCCGGTGTAAACCGGCTGCAGCTCGATGTTTTGGTAGCCAGGCGCGACCACTGGGAACTATTACCGTCCTTCTCCTTTAATAGCGCCGGCTACAGCACAGGACAGCCTGCTTTGCACCCGGATGGACGTGTTTTGTTTTTTACTTCCGATATGCCGGGAGGATTTGGAGGAAAAGATATTTATTATGTGATGAGAACAGACAGCGGATGGGGAACACCCGTAAATGCAGGGCCAAATGTAAATACCGCCGGTGATGAAATGTTTCCGTATGTAGCGGCAACCGGCCGTCTTTATTTTTCATCCGACCGCTGGCCGGGTTTAGGCGGACTGGATATTTTCAGTGTGCAGCTGGATGCCGGGTACGGGGCAGTGGGCACACCGGAAAATGCAGGAGCGCCGGTGAACAGTTCCCGTAACGACTTTGGCATACTGTTGTATGACCAGGGCCGTAAAGGGTTTGTCAGCTCAGACCGGCGCGGCAATGATGATATTTATGGATTTAGTCTTTCTTCACCAATTTCACCTTCACCTTCTTCACTTTCGGCTTGGATTCATCCCCCAGCAAGATAGCCCAGGGGGTCATCTCTTCAATATTCTGACAAATAATTTTAATGATAGCAATAGTAGGAATGGCGAGGAACATACCTGGAATGCCCCATAACATATTGCCGAGCACTACGCCCACAATGGTCACCAATGCATTGATCTTTACCTTGGATCCCACGATGCTGGGGAACAGGATGTTGCTGTCGAACACATGAATGAGGAACAGGGCAATACCTGCCTGCAATGCCTGGATAGGCGTGCCCGTAGCCAAGGTGACCAGGATAATGAGAATGGCTGCGGTTAAAATACCCACATATGGAATGATATTAAAGATGGCTGCCATTACCCCTAGCAGGATAGCGTATTTGATACCAAGGATAAAGAACAGCGTAGTATTGAGAACCGCTACCACCACCATTTCTATCATCAATCCCCCCACATAGCTTTTAATGATGGTGCGGGTGCTGGCAATAACGGTGAGCAGTTTTTCACGGTGCTGTTCCTGGAAGATCTTTATCAGGAAAGATACCAGTAACCTCCGGTAGAAGAGAATAAAGAAAGCATACAGGAATACAAACACCACAAAGATCAGCAGGGAAGAAAGCGAAAGGAACGTTTGGCTGATGAAACTGGTGGCAGTACCGAGGGTGCCCATTACGCCTTTTTCCACGTAACTCATCTGGGTACTGGAGTCAATATGGAATTTAGTGTTCACCCAATCCTGTGTGGAGTCGATCACCAGCATCAGTTTCTGTTCCAGCTGTGGGAAGTCGGAGATGAAGGCCTCCATTTGTTTGGCCAGCAGGAGCATCACCAGTACAATACCTATAATAAACAGCAATACGGCTATGATGGCTGCCGGTCCCCGCGGGATACGCCATTTTTCCAGTTGGTGAACCACCGGTAGCAGCATGATGGCAATGAGCATGGCAAACATAAGCGGCACAATAATACCGCTGCCTACATGAGCAATGTAAATTATAAGGATGATGGAAAAAAGGGTAAAAGTGAGACGCGCAGTAAACGGCAGTTTGATCTCGTTCATAGAGGTAGTGCTTTTATCAAAGATATTAAAAATCAAAGTGTATAACATTAGAAGGTGATTATACATTTGTTACATCGAAAAGGTTGCAGTTCCGCACTGCTTTCGTTATTTTAGGGCATGCCTGAAAAAATTTATCACTTATGAAAAAATTGTTTACCCTTTTACTGCTTGTTTGCGGCAGTGTTTCCCTTTCCTATGCAAAACCCTTGCCGGCGGATACGCTGCCGGTACGCGGTTTTTGTATAGCCGCGCCCAGGGCCGAAGGACTGGCCCCTTTCCTTAAATTTATTGATACGGAGCTGGCGCCGCGACATATCAACACATTGGTATTGCGTGTTGATTTTAATTACCAGTTTAAATCACATCCTGAGCTACGCGATGCCGGCGCTTTAACGGAACAACAGGTAAAGCAGCTGGTGCAAACCTGCCGTAAGCACAACATTCGCCTGATACCACAGATCAATTTGCTGGGGCATCAGTCGTGGGCGGGTACCACCGCTAACCTGCTGAAGGTATACCCTGATTTTGATGAAACACCATGGGTGAAGATGCCGGCAAATTATGTATGGCCTAATGCCGACAGGCTGTATTGCAAAAGCTATTGCCCGTTGCATCCGGGGGTACATAAAATTGTTTTTGAACTGGTAGATGAGATCTGTGATGCGTTTGAAAGCAATGCCTTTCATGCGGGTATGGATGAGGTGTTTTATATCGGGGAAGATAAATGCCCGCGCTGCGGTGGCCGTGATAAGGCGGAATTATTTGCCGGGGAAGTGTGGACGATCCGCAATCACCTGGCGGGAAAAGGCCGTGAGTTATGGATATGGGGCGACCGGTTGCTGGATGGCAAGCTTACCGGTTTGGGTGAGTGGGAGGCTAGTATGAACAATACCCACCGTGCGGTAGACCTGGTTCCAAAGGATGTGATCATCTGCGACTGGCACTATGAGCGGCCCGATAAAACGCCTGTATACCTGGCCATGAAGGGCCTTTCGGTAATTACCTGTCCGTGGAGAATGCCCGCCAACGCACAGCAGCAACTGAAAGATATGTATGATTACCGTGCCAGCGCCACCAAAGAAATGAAGCCCCGTTTCCGCGGAATGATGCAAACGGTGTGGTCTGATGCTGCGGGCTTCCTCAATGAGTTTTATGGAACCGGCAAGCCGCCGAAAGACGCAGTGAATACAAGCGCCAATTGTTTCCGGGCGATATTTACGAAATAGCAAAGCAGGGAAGGGGATGTATCAAAAATAATCCATTGTATAAACGGGATACCCGGGTAAAACCGGGAAAAATTATTTCTGATACACCCGCTTCCTGTTAATAATGTTTTTTCAGCAGCGGGATAAATATTTCAGAATATTTGGGCCCGTCGAGCGAAATAAAGAAGTGATTCCCGCTCATCTTAAATACCCCTTCCTTGCAGTTTGTACTGATAAAATTGTACATGGGCATACCGGCAGTGGCAAAGTCCATGGGCACCGGCAGTTTAAGATAATTGCCGCCGGCTATCCGTTTGGTGGCCAGGTAGGCGTGGTTTTTTTGTAACTGGATATGAGCGCCTATGGCCGATGTAGGAATCAGCAGTCCTGCAAACATGGACAATTTTTCATAGTTGGTTACCGGTACCGCATCGAGGGTACCTGTAATGATCCTGCTTTGCGGCAGATCGTATAATGTCTGCATCTTTTTAAACAGGTTATGATAAAAGTTCATCCGGGCAATCATTTCCGCGATGGGGTCCTGGCCACGGGAGATAAAGGAATAATAGAGGATGCTGTCCGGCATCCTGATCTTTTCACAACGGTCGTAGTTGAACAGTTCCTGGAATGCTTCACTGCCCAGTGCGGCGGTAATGGTTTTAGTGATTTGAAGCGTCCTGTTTTCATTGGGCAGGATAATGATGCGGCGAAAATCCTTGGGGCTTTCTTTAAAGTGTAGTTTGAACGCTTTGCTGAAAGCTGCGGTAGTAGCATATCCGCAATACTCGCTTATTTCGGCGATGTTATAACCGCTATGCCGTAGCAGGCCCGCCCCCAGCTCCAGGCGGTGACGTTTTACATAGTGCCAGAACGGTTCTCCCATATAGTTCACAAAGTTGTGATAGAAATAGGAATAGGAAATACCGAGGCGCTCGGCTACATCTTTGATGTTGAAGGGATCACTCACATGATCATCTGCATAAGATAATCCCTGTAAAGCAAAATTTTCGAGTTGTTCTTTGGTCAGTAGGGCGGCCATACAATATGAGGGATTTTAGTTGATTTTCATCGGATCCGGTATGCTGATCTAAGTCCTGTATCAGAAGATAATTACGTGAAACATGATGCCTAATTTAATTTTTTTATGGGTTCTCCGGAAGTAAATTTTGGAATCATTTTATATGATTGATTTTCAATATGATATAGATGTTACTTAGGGGGATAATTTTTAATATGTAGAAAAATGTTAGCGGGAGAGGAGGTTTGCAGGGAAGAAAAAATCAAAAAAGCTAAAATGGACAAACCGTTAATAGCGGGAATGAATAACTTTGGCAGTCGTGTCATGTATACACCTTTAGTCAGGCCAATCAAAAGGATTATTAACCATTAAAATCATTTTGTCCTATCAATCCTGTTATGGAGTTGCGGCCGTTCGCAACGCCATTTCCCGGTAGTTCAGCATAGTTGGTACAGTGTAGTTTAACCTTTTTATTTTATGGTAGCCGTCATCATTGTTTTAACTTTATTAGTGTTATTGGGCTGGACGATATTGTTCCGCCATTTCAGGGCCTTGCGGGCTGCGAATGTTAATCTTGTAAAGCAGGAACAGAAAGAAGCTTCGTTGTTATACCAGCTGCACGAGGCGAAAGAAAGATATTGCAGGCTGGAAGAAAAGCTACACAGGCTCCAGCACGAGCTGCAGAAAGAAAAACAAAAAGAGGATCATCGCTGATAATAACATCCACCTTGTATTGATGCCATCACTTCGGGGTTTGCCAATATTTAGTTAGGTTTGTCAGCATGCAGGTAGTTTTTCAGATCACATCCGGTGAGCAGCATGCCCAGTTGTCTATGCTCGGGCAGCTCAATAATTTGCTTAATTATACCAACGAACGCGATACACGTATAGCCGTGGAGGTGGTAGTGCATGGCCATGCCTGGAACCTGCTGTTGGCAAAGGGACATCCTTTCCCGGAAAAAATAATTGCGCTGCAGGAACGGTCCGTCCGTTTCCTTATCTGCCGGAATACCCTGAACGGTCAGCAGCTCAATACAGCGCAGCTGTTTCCCTTCGTGGAAGTGGTGCCTGCAGCCATAGCACACCTGGTGGAAAGGCAGCACCAGGGATGGGCTTATATAAGATGTTAGTTTAATTGTTTATGAGTTAATTGGTTTATTAGTTTATTTTTACATTTTTAAAGCAATTGTGCCGGGTATGTAGTAGAAAGTTTGGGGGGAGGCACCAAATAAAAATTGTGGTAATAACGTTAAATGGATGCACGATTAAATAGGACTAACCTCTTAAACTTAAATACATTGAAATTCTCCAAATCTACCGGAATACTGTTGTTATTCATGGCAGTTCCCTTTTTTACCTTCGCGCAGGACTGGCATGTCGGCGCCTTTGCGGGTATCTCCAACTACAGCGGGGACCTTACCCAGCAACGGGTGGATATGAAATATACCCGGCCGGCACTGGGACTGCTGGTAAGAAAAGACATCAACCGTTATCTTACTGTACGTGCCGCCTTTACCTGGGGAATTGTCACAGGAGCCGACAGTACCAATACACAAAAAGATCTGCTGGCTCGTAACCTGAGCTTCCGCTCAAACGTATTTGAGGGTAGCCTGATCGGTGAAATCAACTTTTTTGACCTGGATGAAAAAGGTTTTACCCCTTATGTATTTGTAGGAGTGGGAGGTTTTGGTTTTGATCCTACAGCGAAAGACCAGTCGGGCAACCGGGTGCGGCTTCGCCCCCTGGGTACGGAAGGGCAGGGATTACCGCAGTATCCTACCCGGCAGCCTTACGACCTCTTTTCCTTCTCTTTCCCTTTTGGAGCGGGTATAAAGGCCAATATCAACGAAAAATGGACGCTTGGATTTGAAATCGGACTTCGGCCTACTACAACAGATTACCTGGATGATTTGAGCACCAATTATGTAGACCAGAATACGTTGCTTACTTACCGCGGCCAAAAATCGGTGGATATGGCTTACCGTGGGGATGAAGTAACCGGTAAGGTAGCACCGGGAACCTATCCTGCAGATGGCACTATACGTGGTTCTGATAAACATAAAGACTGGTACGCGTTTTCCGGCTTCACCATTACTTACCGTTTGGGTGGTGGTAACGGATGGGGTAAACCAAAAGCGACACGATGCCCTATACTCAGGCCGTAACGGGTTAATAATCATGCCTTAACGATAGTTTAAATCCCGGCATACCGCCGGGATTTTTTTATTGGCATAGTTGTTGAATTTATGAGTTCAAACAGGTATAATGCAGCCACCAGCTTATGGCGGATCGCAGTATCACAAATCGCGGAGAGAGTAATGAAACAACAGCCGCAAAAAAATAAGTTGGTGTGCCACTGCCTGTTCTGCTAACGAAAAAGAAGTGCCATGAAGAAGTTTTTAAATATAGCTTCAGTGATGTTGATATCAGGCGCCATGAGCGTTTCCGCGCAGCACAGGCCACCTGCACCACCACTGCCACCAAGGCCACCGGTACCGGCACATTTACCACATCCACCGGCGCCGCCTTTGCCACCAGGGCTGCCCAGGCCACCAAGGCCTCCGCATCACCGGCCACCGGCTCCGCCACATCATTACAAAAAACATTATAAAAAGCATTATAAGAAACCACATAAGCCTCGCAGGTATGCTTTTATGGAATATCCGGGATCCACTTATGTTGTTGCTGATGCCTCCTTTACCCGGTATACGGGCTGAAATAAACAACACACCACAATTTTTATTTGCCAACCGATCTTGAACTAAAAACCAAAAAACATGAAAAAAGTACTGCTGTTGATGCTGCTTATTGGCGGCACTGTGCTCACCACGTATGCACAAAGGGGACGCGGCCACGGATATGGACACGGACGCGGGCATGACCGCTGGGATGACGGCGACCGATGGGAAAGATGTGAACGCCCGAGAAGGGTAGTGTATGTACGCGACAGATACGACGATTGCTACCGCAGGCCACGGGTAGTATACGCAAGACCAGCCTATTACCCGGCTGTAGTACCTGTTCCGGTACCTGTACCGGCCCCGGTACGTTATTACCCGTCGAGGCCAAGAGCCGTATTTCACGCGGGTGTTACCATAGTGAACTGATAACTGAAAGTTGAATAAATGAGATGCCTCCCGTTTTTAAACGGGGGGCATTTTTTATTGCGGTGCGGGATGGTTACTTTTGTTGATTGGTAATAAGATCCAACATGGCATATAAACATCTCAGACACTTTATAGATACGCTGGAACAGGCAGGAGAACTGGTACGCATAAAAACTTATGTGGACCCTAAACTGGAAATCGCTGAAATCACCGACCGGGTGAGCAAATCGCCTGATGGAGGCAAAGCCCTGCTGTTTGAAAATACCGGTACCGGCTTCCCCGTACTGATCAACTCCATGGGCAGCTATCGCCGTATGTGCCTGGCGCTGGGCGTGAATGAACTGGACGATGTAGCCGGTGAAATTGAAAATCTCTTTAAATTATTATCCAAACCAAAGGAAAGTATACTCGATAAACTGGCCCTGCTGCCAAAGCTCGGGCAATTTGCCTCCTGGATGCCCAAGGTAGTGAGCGGCAAAGGCAGTTGCCAGGAAGTAGTAATGGCCGATCCCGATCTCAGTAAACTACCGGTGCTTACCTGCTGGCCTAAAGACGGTGGTCCGTTCATAACGCTTCCCGTGATCCATACCAAAGATCCGCTTACCGGCACCCGCAACGTAGGCATGTACCGCATGCAGGTATTTGAGAAAGATATGACAGGTATGCACTGGCATAAACACAAGGTATCCGCCAAACACTTCATGGAATACAAGAAGCTGAACAAGCGTATGCCCGTTGCCGTGGTACTGGGCGGAGATCCCGTTTACACATATTCCGCTACTGCACCACTCCCCGAAAACGTGGATGAATACATGCTGGCCGGCTTTCTCCGTAAAAAGAAAGTGGAACTGGTAAAATGTATCACCCAACCGGAAATAGAAGTACCGGCAGATGCCGATTTTGTTATAGAAGGCTATGTGGAACCTGCGGAAGATCTCATATGGGAAGGCCCTTTCGGGGATCATACCGGCTATTATTCGCTGGCCGACTGGTACCCGCGGTTTCATGTAACGGCTATCACGCATCGTAAAGACGCCGTATACCCGTCAACGATAGTAGGCATCCCGCCGCAGGAAGATGCCTGGATAGGTAAGGCTACGGAACGTATTTTCCTGGCGCCTATTAAAATGACCCTGGTGCCGGAAATCATTGATATGGAAATGCCGGTGGAAGGCGTATTCCATAACCTCGTGATTGCACAGATCAAAAAAGACTATGCAGGCCAGGCACAGAAGGTGATGAATGCTATGTGGGGCGCCGGCCAGATGATGTTTAACAAGATCCTGGTAGTAACAGACGACGGCACAAAGATCAATGATTATAAACAGCTGGCGCAATATGTCTTCCAACACCTGAATCCCGCTACAGACATATATCTGAGCCAGGGACCCATGGACGTACTGGATCATTCCTGCTCCAAAATGGGCTTTGGCGGCAAAATGTGCATAGACGGTACCCGCAAATACGAAGAGGAACAGGATACTGCTTTTGTAACGGCACCTGCCCCCCGCGAGATAGACACCGCCGCTATCATGCAGCAGTTCCCTGAAATTAAAGGCATCAATGATTCCCTGCTTCAGCTGGATATTTCCTGCATACTGGTGGCAGTGGAAAAAGCCCGTCCATCGCATGTACGTGAGCTGAATGAACAACTGTATACACTGCCCGCACTGGCCGGCGTTAAAATGATCCTCTTCGTGGAGCATACAGTAGATGTGAGCGACCTGGCCTCCGCATTATGGCGTTTCTGCAATAACCTGGACCCCAAGCGCGACAGCTTCATTGTGCGCATACCGGCGGCTGAACCCGGCAGATATGTGGGCGGCATTGGCATGGATGGCACGCTCAAAACCAGGCTGCTGGACAACTTCGAGCGCGATTGGCCCAATATTATCGTGGCAGACGATGCCACTATCCGGAAAGTGGATACCAAATGGCCGGAACTGGGCATGGGACCTTTACTTACTTCCCCTTCTCTTAAATATAAACAACAGATCTATGGCGAAGAAGCGGTGGTACAACAGTAGTTACCTGCTGCTGATCCTGTTACTTGCCGGCAGCCTGCAAACTGCCGGCCAGGTGAACCCTGCGGATTTCCGTTTCCTGGATAAGCTGGAAGGCACCTGGAAAATGAATACCCGCAAAAGCACCATCGTGGAAACCTGGAGCCGGAGCAACGACTCTACCTGGACAGGCAAAACCTGGCGGGTAGTGGGGGCCGACAGCGCTTTGCAACAGTCCATGCAGCTGGTGCGGAGAGGCGCTGATATCTATTATGTTCCCGCCTATGAAGGGCAGGACAAACCCGCTACCAAACATCTCCGGCTACGGGTATTAAAGGCCATCGGTTTTGTAGCCGAAGACCTGAACAACGATTTCCCAAAAAAAATCACTTACCGCTTTAAAGATGCCAGGCACCTCGACGCCCGCGTGGAAGGCGTACGGGACGGCACTATAGAAGAATACGTTTTCCAGTATTCTATTTCCCAGGACTAAAGATTCCCGATTGCGTAAATCATTTTCCCGCTTCGCGGGAGAAGAGCGGATCGCTGTGTCTATTTTTGTGAGACACACACGATACACAGCACCATAATATTCTCAATAAAGCAATAATTTGAGTTGGTCGTACAAGTAATGCCGCACCCGTTCACGGGAAGCGGCTTTTTTGCGCGCCGAAGGCGCCCGCTACTTGTGGATCTCCGAAGTAAAGTTGAACTGGATATCAGGGTTGTTGGTGCGTTCTGTATTCAGGTACCATTCGGACTGGGCCAGGTATACAAGATGACCGTCTTTGTCTTCCACGATATTGGAAGATTTAAAACGGGTAAATTCTTCGATCTTGTTTTTAGGGCCGGTGAGCCAGCAGGCCTTATAGAAAGGCAGGGTGTTGAACTGGCAGGCGGCGCCATATTCCTGGAGCAGGCGGTACTGGATCACTTCAAACTGGAGGTCGCCCACGCAGCCAATGATCTTGCGGTTACCGCCGTGTTGGGTAAAGAGCTGCGCCACACCTTCATCTGTGAGCTGGCGGATACCTTTTTCCAGTTGTTTTGTTTTCATCGGGTCTTTATTCACCAGTTCCTTAAACAGTTCGGGCGAAAAGCTCGGAATGCCGGTGATGTAAAAGTCTTCCCCTTCAGTAAGGGTATCGCCGATCTTGAAGTTACCGGTATCGAACAAACCTACCACATCGCCGGGGTATGCGTCGTCTACCACGTTCTTTTCACGGGCCAGGAAGCTGTAAGGGTTACTGAACCTAACGTCTTTGTCTAAACGAACATGGTGATAGAATTTATTCCTTTCGAATTTGCCGGAGCAAACGCGGAGGAAGGCGATACGGTCGCGGTGACGCGGATCCAGGTTAGCATGGATCTTAAATATGAAGCCGCTGAACTTATCTTCGTTCACGTCTATTTCACGCGTAGTGGCCGTGCGGTTACGCGGAATGGGAGCAATGTCCACGAAGGTATCCAGCAGGTCTTTCACCCCAAAGTTATTCACGGCGCTGCCAAAGAAAACAGGAGCGAGTTTACCGGCCAGGTAATCTTCCCGGTTAAAGGCGTCGTACACGCCTTCGATCAGCTCTACATCTCCGCGCAGCTGGGCTGCATCTTTTTCGTTGAAGTGTTCATCGATGTAGCTGCTGCTGAGATCTGTAAGCGGCACTACATCTTCATCGGTGGCTTTCTTATTGGGTAAGAAAGCTACCAGGCTTTTATCGTACAGGTTGTAAACGCCTTTAAAGTCGCTGCCCATGTTAATAGGCCAGCTGAGGGGCCTTACACGGATGTTGAGTTTTTCTTCCAATTCATCCAAGAGATCGAAGGGATATTTACCGTCGCGGTCCATTTTATTCACGAAAATGATCACGGGTGTATCGCGCATGCGGCATACTTCCATGAGTCTTTCTGTTTGTTCTTCCACTCCTTTTACGCAGTCGATCACCAGCACTACACTGTCTACCGCCGTAAGCGTACGGTAGGTATCTTCCGCAAAGTCCTTGTGACCGGGGGTATCCAGGAGGTTCACCAGGATATCGCGGTATTCGAAGGTCATTACGGAAGTGGCTACGGAGATACCTCTTTGTCTTTCAATTTCCATGAAATCCGAAGTGGTATGTTTCTTTATTTTATTAGACTTCACTGCGCCGGCTGTTTGAATAGCTCCGCCGAACAGGAGGAATTTCTCTGTCAGCGTAGTTTTACCGGCATCCGGGTGAGCGATGATAGCAAAGGATTTTCTTTTACTGATTTCGTTAGCGTACTTCATATATATCCGAAAAATGGCAGCAAAGGTAACTAAATTTTTTGTCCGGCTATATTTCGTGTTTATTGGCGCTGCCCGTGCCGATAAATCCGCTAAATTTGGAATATGATAGCGACCCTTAAAATATTATGGAATAGTTTCAAAATGGCGATGCAGGAGCTGCGGGTGAATAAATTGCGCACTTTTTTATCGTTGTTTGGGATTACCATTGGCATCTTCTGTATCATCGCGGTATTTACGCTTACCGGTAGCCTGGAACACAATATCAGGAAGGACCTGGCCGACCTGGGCGATGATGTGGTATATATGCAGAAGTGGCCCTGGGGCGGTAACGGCGAGTATCCCTGGTGGAAATATATGAATCGCCCGGAGCCGGAGTATAAGGATCTTAAACCTATCCAGGACAAGGTGCAGAGCGCCAGTTTTGCTTCCTTCAACTTTGAATCCGGTGGTAAAAAAGTAGAGTTTGGAGATGATTATATGGATGGGGTGACAATGATGGCGGTGACCAATGATTTTGACCAGATACAGACCTTACAGATCCTGGACGGCCGTTTTTTTGCCAACAGTGAAAGCAACAGCGGCGCCAATGTGGCTATCCTGGGCTTTACCATATGGGACGGGCTTTTCCCTTCGGCGGAAGCAGCTATGGGCAAGGTAGTGAAAGTAGCCGGCAGGGATGTGAAGGTGATAGGGGTGCTGAAGAAAAAAGGCGAGAGTATGATCGGCGGGATCGGGTACGATAACGCCATTATCCTGCCATACCGGTTCGCCCGCACAGTGGTGGATGAACGCCGTTTTGCGGACCCGTATATCCTTATAAAGGCAAAACCCAATGTTAGCATGGATCAGCTGAAAGATGAGCTGAGAGGAGTAGTACGCGCCACTCACCGGTTAAGGCCGAAAGAGGAAGATGATTTTTCGCTGAATGAGATCAGTACGGCGAACGACAGCCTGAATGCCATGTTTGCCGCCATCAATATGGGAGGGGGCCTGATTGCAGTGTTTGCGCTGATTGTAGGCGCTTTTGGTATTGCCAATATTATGTTTGTAACCGTAAAGGAACGGACCAATATCATCGGGCTGAAAAAGGCCATAGGAGCAAGGAGAGGCATTATCCTGATGGAGTTCCTGCTGGAGGCGGTGAGTTTGTGTTTGTTGGGCGGAACGTTTGGATTGCTGCTGGTATACCTGCTTACAGTAATTATTAACCTGTCCGGTACTTTTGAGATGGTACTTTCCGCGGGATCTGTGATATTCGGGCTGAGCATATCCGCCCTGGTAGGGTTACTGGCGGGCTTTATTCCTGCCTATACAGCCAGTAAGCTGGATCCGGTGGTAGCCATCCGGAGTAACTAAGCGGGGTTTAAAATAACGGCAACAGCGGGGCTGTTGTACAGGCGGGGTTTTCCCGCCTTTTTTATTAATTTTGTTCCTTATGTCGGTTAAAATATTAGCTATAGAGTCGTCCTGTGATGATACAGGAGCAGCAGTTATCGTAGACGGGAAGGTATTATCCAATCATATTGCGGGGCAGAAGGTGCATGAACAGTACGGGGGCGTGGTACCGGAACTGGCTTCGCGCGCACACCAGGAGAACATAGTACCCGTGGTGGACATTGCCCTGAAAACAGCAGGGGTGAAGCGGGAGGAACTAAGCGCAATTGCCTTTACACAATCGCCCGGATTGATCGGTTCCCTGCTGGTAGGTAGCTGCTTTGCCAAATCCATGGCTATGGCGCTGGATATTCCCCTGATAGGCGTGCATCATATGCAGGCGCATGTGCTGGCTAACCTGATTGATGACCCCAAACCGGATTTTCCTTTTTTATGCTTAACCGTGTCGGGTGGTCATACCCAGATCGTTTTATGTGAAAGCCCGCTGCGTATGCGGGTAATTGGCGAAACGCTAGATGACGCTGCCGGAGAGGCTTTCGACAAAAGCGCCAAAATATTGGGCCTGCCTTATCCCGGTGGTCCATTGATCGATAAGTATGCAAAAACCGGCAATCCTGCCCGGTTTAAATTCCCTGAGCCACGTATCCCCGACCTGAACTTCAGTTTCAGCGGACTGAAAACGGCTATCCTTTATTTTCTGCAGGAGAACCAGCAGAAAGATCCGGCTTTTATCTCCCAAAACCTGCCCGATATCTGCGCTTCTATCCAGCACCGGATCATCAGCATATTATTGAATAAAGTGGTGAAGGCATCAGAAGAAACAGGTATCCGCGATATTGCCATTGCCGGTGGTGTAAGCGCCAACAGTGGTTTGCGCGCTGCATTAACGGAATGGGGGCAAAAACATGGCTGGCGCACTTTTATTCCCAGGTTTGAATATTGTACAGACAATGCAGGTATGATTGCGATCACTGCCCACTATAAATACCTGGCGGGTGATTTTGCATCATTGGATGCCGTACCTACCGCAAGAGCCGCCTTTTAAATTCCATTAACAGGCCAGGCTAAAAAGGAACTGCTAATTGCTAAAATCCTATGCTTACTCAACTGTATATCGGTTTAGCTTTATGACGGGCTGATCGCCTTCGGCGATGCGGATTTTGTCTGACTCAGGATTAGAATGATTACGCTGATTACACTGATTTTATAACTGTTTCATATCTATGAGGAAAAGCTTTGTTATTTTATTGGGCCTTGTTTTGTTGGGCCGGTTATTGTTTGCGCAGGCGACAGCTGCCCAAACGGAGTGGAAGAACCAGAAATATTCCATGTTCATCCACTGGGGAGCGATCTATTCCACGCTGGGCGGGGTTTGGGAAGGTAAACCTGTTACCCGGGGATATAGTGAACAGATACAGTCGCACGCCGGCATTTACAGTGATGTGTATGGCGATGTTGCCAAACAATTTCACCCCGAACACTGGAACGCCGATTCAATAGTGTTGCTGGCAAAGGCCGCGGGCATGAAGTCGGTGGTGATGACTTCCAAACATCATGATGGCTTTTGTATGTTCCATACAGCCTATACCGATTATAACGTGGTGGATGCAACGCCTTTTAAGCGGGATGTGTTGAAAGAATTATCGGCTGCCTGCCGCCGGCATGGCCTGAAATTCGGGATGTACTTTTCATTGATCGACTGGCATTTTCCGCAGGCGTATCCTATTTCCAGCAGCAACAGCGATCCTATTACCCCCGAGCATCACGAGTTTAATAAGAAACAGGTAACGGAGCTGATGACCAACTACGGCCCTGTATCCGAGATCTGGTTTGATATGGGATCGCTTACCGCGCAGCAGAGCCGCGATCTGGCGGATATTGTACACCGTCTGCAACCGGGTTGTATGGTAAGCGGACGCCTGGGGAATGATGCGGGTGATTTTTGTGTAATGGGAGATAACCAGTACCCCGATTATAAGATTGCTTCCGCCTGGCAAACGCCTGCATCGGTGTATGATGAAACATGGGGCTACCGCAGCTGGCAGCAGCATGGCAAGGCAACAGACAAGGCGCATGAGAAGCTGGAAGGACTGATCAAAGTGGTAAGTCGTGGTGGTAACTACCTCCTGAATATTGGTCCACGTGGCGATGGTTCAGTAGTAGACTTTGAAAAAGAAGTACTGCTGCTCAACGGCGATTGGCTGAAACTCAATGCAGAAGCCATTTACGGTGCTTCGGCCAACCCGTTTGATACCACCTTCACCTGGGGTGAAGTAACTGCGAAGCCCGGGAAATTATACCTGCATTTACTGCAGCAACCGGAACAGGGCACTATTATGCTGCCGGGATTAAACAGTAAGATCAGCCAGGTTACTGTACTGGGCAACGGGAAGAAGTTGCCGGTGAAAATCTCCGTAAAAGATAATAATACCTATCTCCGGTTACCGGCAGATTTCAAACCGGCAGACAAAGAAATCCCCGTGCTGACAGTGGCCTTTAAAGGAGCGGTAGATATTACGCCTGTTCACTTACTACGCCATGCCACCCGTTTAAGCAGGCACAATGCCACCCCGTTATTCAGTTTTTCCGGTGTTGATTATGAAAGTTATTACCGTAGCGAAGTAGGCGAATCATGGGCATTTACCGCGCAGCGGCCGTCGGCGTTGCAACTGGTGTATAGTGATGAGGAGAAAGGCAAACGTATTACGCTCACCATGAATGGCGCTACCAGCGAAGTGTTGCTGGATGGAGGCACTGCCACTACACTGAAAAATGATCCTGCTTCCCTGCAATGGGGACCAATGTACAGTGCAGGGCCTTTCTGGTCAGGTATTGATGGTACACATGGCAACGTAAAAAATATTGATCCGGCGCAACCTTGGCCTGGTAAAGACAATGCCGCATGGACATTGCACAGCGACTGGAAAAATGATGCTCCTATTACTTTAACCGCCGGCAGGAGTGTAGCGAGCTATATTTTACAGGAAATTACGGCACCGGCAGGGGGTGACTACCTGGTAGGTTTTAATAGCGGAGATGGTATTGCAGTATACCTGAACGGGGAAGAGCAGGTATTGCATAATAACCCTGAGCGTGGCGGAAC
>JBCNPS010000082.1:0-17409 GCA_039593235.1 Chitinophaga sp.
GCCGATGAACTGCCCATACTGACAAAGCCCCTCCGGCAGAACAGCAACGAACTTCCCCAGCCTGACCATTACCTGGTGCAAAACGACTATAAACCCGGAGAACCGCTGATCAGTTTTGACAAAAGAGTGCTGGATATCTCCTTCAGGGTAAGGAAGTATAAAGACGATAATGGCTATAAGTTAAAAGTAAGCGTGTTGCAGGGAGATGATTTTGATACCGCTAAAGTAATAGGCAGCGACCAGGTGGGCGCTGGTACCACCGCTACCTTAGGTACTGATGTTACCGGTAAAACAGAAGATATTTTGCTACAGTTGATTGCTAAAAAGAATTGATGCTATCCTTTTAAAACCCTTGTATGTTACCATTGAGAAAAATATGTTTGTTACTGTTGCTTGTTTCCTTCCAGGCATCTGCACAGTTTAAAACAGACAGTACCGAACATTACCTGCTGAACTTTTCTGTTCCGGACATGCCGGCCTTTAAGGCGCTGGGCGCAGATCCATCCAACCTGTTACGGCCCTCCGATATTCAAAAATTTGCCCTTAGCCTGTCGCCCTTTTATTCAAACGGGCAGGGCGTGATTCCCCGTAATTTTGCCGTGGAATTTTCTCCCGGTAAACTGGCCAGCAAGAACTGGACACTGGAAGATTACGGTAAAAGGAGGTTCTGGTATAATTCTTCCTTTAGTATCGGCGCTATTGTTGATTCAGGAAATGTATCTTCCAGGCTGGCAGTTGGCTACCGGTTTTCCATTGTCCGGAAAAGGGACGACCTGTTACTGAACGCCGCCAAAAGAAAAGAGGTGTTTATTGCACAACAACAGGAACAGCTGGCATTAAAGGAGTTTAAAAATAACTGGATCGTTATTGTTCACAAAGAAATACCACCGGCGGAACGCGCGCAGTATGGAAAAGACCATGACGCTGAGTTCTGGGATTTCGCAGAAAACAAAGCGGAAGAATATCTCAAAGAAAACCCGGATACTGCCTTACAGGCCAGTTATGATGCCTTTAAAAAAAGCTGTGACAAGGATAAGAAAAAATACTACACTTCGGTTGATAGTCTCATAGAAAAGTTTAAAAGCGAACATTGGAACACCACCCGCCTGGATGGCGCTATTGCCTGGGTAGGACAATCGCGCGATTCACTGATTAAGAACGCCGGCTTTTCTTCTTTCAATACCTGGGTTACCTGGGCATTGGGTATCGGGAAAAGCAGCCAGTTGTTATTAGGTGGCAGCTTCAGTTTACCCCGCTCGGAGTTTAAAGATACCACCGCTATCAATGCTACCGTGAACGTGCGTTATTACCTGGGTACCGCCAGCTTTCGTGGATTTGCGGAAACGCAGTTTAAATACCAGAACTACGATGGCTTTGAAAAATCCCTGCTGTTTAATTTTGGTACAGAGTTCCGGATTGCCAAAAGTGTTTGGATTGTGGCGGAAGCGGGTATTGATAATTACCTGAAAGAGAAAGATCCTTTCAGTGCATTTATAGCGAGTATTAATTTAAGGTATGGATTTAACCAGGTAATGAAGTAGTGGATATTTTCTCAGGGAAAATTAGACTATCAAATTGAGAAAAGGCTTTTATACCCTTGCTATGTTTAAGTACACTAGATGCAAAGAAACCTCCACACTCATTTTTCATTGAACACTGACTGCATTCTTCGTGGTAGATATTTTTCCAGTCAGAAATAGATTTCCTTGAGAATTGCCAGATTTCAGGGGGAGTAGTGCAAAGCTGTGAATTATAGAGGGAGGTTGTCATTCCGAGGTCCGATAAATAAGTGATGGCTTCCACAAGCTCTTTTCCATATTCTATGGGATCAATCCAAAGCTTATCAAGATTGTGGGGAGTATAACCCTGGTGTTCTAATCCCATAAATGCTATGTGTTCCACGAATGGTAGATTTTTGTAAATGAATTTTGATAATTTAAGAAGCCGTGGTAACGTTTGTTTATGCAAAACAACCCGTAGTTCTATTCTGATATTTCTTTTGGCGAGATTATATAGTCCTTGAATAGTCTGATCAAATGCTCCTTTTGCTTGTACTATATAGTCATGTTGTGCATAGTAATCTGAATATATTGGTATGCCGAGCATGAGTCGATGAAAAGACATATCTCCAAGTCTGGAGGCCATACCGGACCAGGCAAATGATCTTCCATTAGTTAAGCAATGTATTTCGGTGTCCGGTAATTGTGTTTGAATTTGCTCGAGGAGTTTAAAGAAATTGTCTCCTAAAAGCGTCGGTTCGCCACCAGTAATACCCAGTTCAGCGCAATTTTTGGGGATTAACGGGATACTTTGGGAGTGGACATGAAATAAGTACCCCGTATCATCCCTATCTCTGGGAGGCTGCGAACACATTAAGCAATTACTATTACATCTCTCTGTAAATAAAAGGAAATTGTGTGAGGAATTTACCCTGTATAAGGTAGAAATAACACCATCAGTGTTAACAACAACGATATCTCCCTCACATAAATGAGATAAGTCAGGAATTGAATATACGTTTGGCTTGTCAAATATATGGGGTTTAGGGCTAGTCGAAAGGATTACTTTATAAGATTGCAAGTAAACAGGAATTTTGTCATTTACGATAAGAACCTCCCCATCCCGATCAGGACTAAAAGTTATTCTTCCAACTATTGGTGTGGTAATTCCAGAAGGAATGCCTCTTGTTTTTAATTGCATTAGCTTTTACCTGTTATCCAGTTTCGGAAAATATTCTCTATAGTACTATTCTCATCCATTAATTCAATCAAATAGCGCATTATTTCCATGTTTCTCTGGCAAAATGAGCTCGTTGGTCTATGCCCACATAAATCTCCCTGGGTGGCGTGGTTAAAAACAGGATCTGCCCCGCAATACGGCTGAAAAGCGCATTCAGAGCAACCGGGTAATGATTCATTGATCATCACATCACTTAGCATTAATGCTTTTTCTCCGTAGAAAATTTCCTCGTAGGTATTTTCTGTAAGTTTTCCAAGCCTGAATGTCTGATCATTCATTTCAGCAAGCATCCTGGCTTCATCTGAGGCATATATAGCCCCATCATAATTAAAGACGATTACATTGTTAATAAGTCCGGCTGGAGATTGAAGATCAACATAACCAACAGGAAACGGGCTCAACATCTTTTTCAGAATGATGCTTGCATAGTCCTCCCGGATAAAGTAGCCATCAATATTATATTGAATAATTCTGTTGAGTGCCTTTTTATAAAATTCCAGGAATCTCCCCGTTTCATACTTATTTTTTTCCTGACTCCTGGTAGCAAAACCATAAGGGCTGATAGGTCTGAGAAAAATATTTCTGAACCCAAGCCGGACATACTCGTCTACTATTTCATCGGGATACTCCAGGGATAGCGTGGTAGTGGTGAGTAATGCTGAAACCTGTGACAGACCTAGAACTTGCCTGCATTTTTCAATTCCGTCAATGGCGAGCTGATAACTGCTGGCATTAGCCTTATGCCTGTTTTTATTATGTATGAATGACGGACCATCAAGGGAAGTGGAGATTAGAATTTTGTTTTCATGACAATACTGAAGTATCTGATCAGTAAGCGGTGCAAGATTAGTACAGATTACATACGTCACCTGTTTACCATGCTTTCCGGCTTCAATTTTTGTTTTTTCAACGGCATAAACGATGCTATCAAAAGCCAGCAGCGCTTCTCCACCTTGAAACTCCATTGTTACATGAGGGTTGGGTGATTTCATCATCATGGCAATCCCGGCATCAATATGAGGGATGCTCATATCATATTTATTCTTATCAGAAGTAACTCTTGATACCTGGCAGTAATGGCAAGTATGTTCACATCTTAGGCTAATCACGAAGATATGTAGGGATGTAAAATAATCAAGAAATGACTTTTTCGTCCGATAGCGGGTTGCAATAATATCAACAAGATTTGGAACAGGGGTTTCAGAAATAAAAAAATTAGCAATTAAATCCGCATACAAGTCCAGATCATTTTCAGTATTTATTTGCCGGGTCACAATTCTTTCAGTTGTACCTGTAGGTACAATCAGAAAGTCGCCAACCTCATTTACAATCACTTCTTTTTTATCAGAGATACGATGAAATCTGAAGGGAAGTAAAAAATATTCAGGTGTAGCGGGTCTATAATATTCAAATTCCTTGAATTTTCGGTTTATTCTTGTTGATGTTATAGTCATGCATTGATGGATTGAGGGTCGAAGCCCACTGGGTCACTTATTTCTGATGCAGGCATTATTTCATTATCATAATATGCAAAAGCTTTAGCAATGATAAGTTCCCTTATAGTCTTTGTTTCATCTGTAATGCATTGACGTAGCTTAAAATCTACCAGATTCTGCTTTAGTTTTGCAATAATGACTTCCCAATCAATTGGTTCTGATTTATGAAGCGGTGAAAGTGATATTTTATACTGGAGCGGATTTTCTTTAGTTATATCTATATTGAAAACATTCGTATACCAGTAGAGGCATTTAAATAAAACAGTTTCAGGATATATTTCTGCATCTACGGTTAAATTGAGGGTATTATTTTTTAGCAGAGGTTCCATTGGTTTTAATTCTAAGCAGGTTAAGTGTTTTGGCATCAACTTTTCCATCAGGCCTCAATTCGTTCTCCTGTTGAAAACGAATAACGATAGTTTCTGTTTGCAATCCAAAATATCCTGTTATAAACATATCTTTTTTTAGTGCCATTAGTAGTCTCTGAAGCATTTCTACATCTCGTCCTTCACAACCTTTGAACAGAATACGATCCCCCAGTTTTAAATTTGAAGAATCCCCTGAAGATGCAATATTTCCAGAACCTGTTGTTTTATCCAGTGATGAAGCAGGTGGTGTCCGGGAATTATAAAAAGGAGTGGCGCCAGTAACCGAACTTCCTGCGTTGGAAGTTTTACCTGATGTGCTTTTTGTGGTGCCTACTGAACTTGAAGTTCCTGAAGAAGATGGAATATATGTTGGTGTTGAAGGAGGAGTGTAGCTCCTACCTGAACTGTATGATGAAGAATAATGTGAACTATGGGAGCTATGCGACGAATGTGAGCGGTGTGAGCTATGCGAACTGTGCATCAAGATAAAGCTATTTGAAGGACTCATTACGTTAAGCTTCAATACCAGTTTGGGTTTTAGAACGTTTTTATGTGCATTTTCTATGAGAATATTTTTATCGTTTTCGAGCTCGTGATTATTGTTATTGGGAACTTCCCCTTTGGTATTTGAAAATACACTTAAGGCCGCTGTAATCACAGCAAAGCTTTTTTTGGCGAGATTTTGGAATCCAAATTTGTTATTAATCATTGGTTAGAGTATTGTTTTATGTTCTAACATTAAAGAATAGTAGGTTGTTAGATATAGGCTCAATACTCAGAATGGTCAAATTTTTAACGAGGGATAGCTTTAAGAGCTGGACTAAGATAATAAATTTGTTTTAACTCAGTTAACAGATTTTGTCTAATTATGTTTTTTATTACTACTCATGAGGCTGCCATTCGTCTTATTCCTCTTCACCAATAAAAAACATACATACAAAAACACCACCCATACCGGGATCAGCTCCACCGGGAGCTTCATGCCGGTAATCCACATCAGCGCCAGTATGCCCACCAGGAACACCAGGCAAATGTAATTGGATACCGGGTATATAAAAGAAGGGAACTTTGTACGGATGTTATCAGCGCTTTTGCTTTTTTTGAATTTCAGGTGTACAACGGTGATCATCAGCCAGTTGATGATGAGCGTTGATACCACCAGCGACATCAATATTTCGAGCGCCTTTTCAGGGATCACTTTATTTACCACAATGCAGATAGCCGCAAACAATCCTGATACCAGTATGGCTTTTACCGGCACATGATTTTTATTCAGATGAGATAAAAAAGCGGGTGCATTGCCTTGTTTCGACAATCCGTATAACATCCTGCTGTTGCTGTATACGCAACTATTGTACACGGAAAGCGCTGCTGTGAGAACGATCAGGTTCAACACATTTGCGATAAGGCTGGTGAAATAAATGGTTTTGCCAAAGAGAGGGAACTGAAATCCTTTTAAGCTCTCAAATACCATTACAAACGGGCTGCTGTCTGTGGTAATGCTTTTCCAGGGCGACAGTGAAAACAGGATGATAAGTGCGCCCACATAAAAGATCAGGATCCGGTAAATAACCTGGTTGGTAGCTTTAGGTATGGTTTTCTCCGGCCGGTCGGCTTCCGCAGCAGTGATGCCGATCAGTTCCAGTCCGCCGAAGGAGAACATGATAAGTGCAATGGCGGCGAATAATCCCTGGAAGCCACCTTTTCCATCTGCGGCTAACAATCCCCGCGGGAAAAAGCCGCCGTCGTTCCAGAGGTTTTGTATACTTGCCTGCGCGCCTCCGCTGCCACTGATCAGTAAGTAAATACCAAAAGCGATCATCGCTATAATAGCCACTACTTTTACAATCGAAAACCAGAACTCCGCTTCTCCATACACTTTAACAGAGCTGAGGTTTAACGCATTAATGGCAACGAAAAAGAAAAGGCTGGAACACCATAAAGGGATCTCCGGCCACCAGAAATGCACATATACACCTATGGCAGTCAGCTCAGACATGCTCACCAGGATATACAGGATCCAGTAATTCCATCCGGAAGAAAACCCGGCAAAGGAGCCCCAGTATTTATAGGCAAAGTGGCTGAAGCTACCGGACACGGGTTCTTCCACCACCATTTCGCCCAGTTGGCGCATGATAAAAAAAGCAATGATACCGGCCAATGCATAGCCTAAAATTACAGAGGGACCTGCCAGTACTGCTGCGGGGCCTATACCCAGGAATAAGCCTGTGCCAATGGCGCCGCCGAGGGCAATTAACTGGATATGCCTGTTCTGGAGGCCTCTTTTAAGGCTTTTTTCTTCGTTTTTCTGGTTTGTTGAGTTCAAGGTTGTTGCGGTGGATAAGGCTGCAATTTGAGGTAATTTTGGCAGAAAAAGGAGTACAGGGGTAAATTTTCCGGTTGGGAGGGGTAGGAGTGAGGATACTTCTGGATTACTTCCTGGTGGCTTAGGACTGGTATATGTGTAGTACTCCCTATACAGTCACCATACACTCGTCATACATGCCCCATACACTCCTGATACTCTCCTAATACACTCCTGATACACTCCCCATGCACTGTGCATGCACTCTCTCCCATTATATCCGAATAAATAATCCTGAAATTATTTTACAATGGAATTTTTAATCCTGCCAAAGGTTTACATAGCTTATCTAATAAATTTAAAAAGATATAAATACTAAACATTGGTGTGTTGCACATCCCCGGTGTTTAATAGATATTTCTATAAATAGTTCAGGAAATATACCTCATTCCGCTTCCCTTTTTAAGAACATGATCCCCATTTTGTACCCCTGTAATTGTTTGCAGTATTTAACTTCACTTGTTTTTGATTATTTAAAGGCCCGGCCCGCTGGTTAGTCATCCATTCTTTTATCTAAAACAATTCCTGGTTATATTTTTTGACCAGCTTTCCGGGATCTTCTTTTTGAAGAAAAAAAGTTTAGTATAAATAAACTTTTGTGGAAATTAATGTTTAATATTACTTAACAAATGTTTAATTGCTTAGCTTTTCATCCGTCAGCCATTAGCCACGTTTCAGTGATCAATTAATGAAAAAAACCAAAATCAACTATCATGAAATTAACGCTCTTATTAGTCCTGAGCCTATTAGCTGCATTGCCAGCTGCTTTTGCACAAAAGGAAGTTAAAGGAACAGTAACAGATGAAAATGCGCAACCCCTAACGGGTGTTTCGGTTTTATTGAAAGGCTCCGGGAAAGGAGCGATCACCGACCTGAAAGGAAATTTTGCCATTAGTATGAAAATGCCGGGCACACTTACCTTTAGTTTTATCGGTTATGCTTCAAAGGAAGTTACAGTAAACAATGAACAATCGCTGGAGATACAGCTGGTACCATCCAAAGGTGGGCTCAACGAAGTGGTGGTCACCGCATTGGGGGTTAAAAAAGAGAAGAAGGCTGTTGGCTTTGCCGTGCAGGAAGTAAAGGGCGCCGACCTGGTAAAAGCGCGCGAACCCAATGCACTCAACTCTCTCACCGGTAAAGTGGCGGGTCTTACCATAGCGGCCAGCAGCAACCTTTACGGCGATCCCGGCGTATTGCTGCGCGGCCACTCCGGCGTACTGATAGTAGTAGATAATGTGATCGTAAAGTCCGATTCCTGGAACCTGGCCCCGGATGATATTGAGTCTTATTCTGTCCTGAAAGGCGCCAGCGCCGCAGCGCTCTATGGCGCCCTTGGAGCCAATGGGGCCATTATTATTACCACCCGCAGAGGCTCCAAAGACAAACGCGGGTTTTCCGTTGAGTTTAATTCAAGTACCCAGCTGCAAACAGGCTACAATGCTATTCCCAAATATCAGACGGAATACGGCGCCGGCGACGGATTTGAATACGCCTTCAAAGATGGTAAAGGTAGCGGTATTAATGACAACGATTACTTTATCTGGGGACCCCGCTTCGAAGGGCAGCTGATTACCCAGTATAACAGCCCGGTAGATCCGTCAACCGGCGAATTGGTACCCATTCCCTGGGAGGCAAGAGGAAAGGACAACCTGAAAAACTTTCTCCGCAACGGGTTGCTGAGTACAAATAATATAGCTATTTCAGCCAACAACGATAAAGGAGATATGCGCCTTTCCGTATCCCAAACCTACCAGAAAGGAACAGTACCCAATACCCAGGTAGCCAGCACCAATTTTGGTTTCAACGGTGGTTTGAACATTGGCTCCAAAGTGCGCTTCGAAACAAACATTAACTACAATAAACAGTATACCAAAAATTATCCTTCACTCGGTTATGGCCCTCAAAGTCTTATTTATCTGATGACCATCTGGGGTGGTGTGGACTATGATGTGCGCGACCTGCGCAACTACTGGCAGCCGGGTAAAGAAGGGATACAGGTATATAACCGGGAATATACACTTTACAATAATCCATGGCTGGTTGCTTATGAAAATCTCCGGGGATATTATAAAGATGACCTTTACGGCTACATTAAAATGGATTACTCCCTTAGCAGTAAATTTAAATTCAGCGCCAGAACAAACGTAAGTACTTATACCCTGAACCGTTCCACCCGCTATCCCGTATCAGGTACCTTCTATTCTCCCTATAACAGCGTAGGAGGTTATGAAGAATCATATACGCAACTATGGGAAAATAACACAGAGGCGTCGCTGAATTATACGGATACCTATGGTAACTTTCATTTTCACGGAGCGCTGTATGGCAACCTGAGAACGCTTAACTATAAACAGTTGTCCGGCGCCACTCTCGGCGGCCTCGTTGTACCCGGTGTATATACCTTATCTAATTCCGTATTACCTAATTCGCCAACGAATACCAAAGCATCAAAACAGGTATCCAGCGCATACAGTTTCCTGGATCTCGATTATAAGAATTATCTCTTCCTGAGCGTTACCGGGCGTTTTGATAAATCATCTACCCTCCCGGAAAAAAATGACACTTACTTTTATCCTTCTGCGTCCCTCAGCGCGGTTGTTTCAGATATGATCAAACTACCCAAAGCAATTTCTTACCTGAAGCTGCGCGGCTCCTATGCCAATGTGGCTACAGATCTCGGCACTGAGCCCGCTGATCTGTATAACCTGCTCCCTTCCTATTCAACCTATTCTACCCGGTGGAACAATAATGTAGGCGTTTCCTATTCCGGTACCCTGTATAATCCTGACATACTTCCGTCCAGGATTAAAACCGTGGAGGTGGGAATGGAAGCAAGATTCCTGAATAACCGCCTGGGATTTGACCTTGCCCGTTACCGGAACATCGAAGGCCCAGGTATCGTGAATGTAACAGTATCCAACAGTTCCGGTGTAAATACCATCCAGAAAAATGCGTATACCTACTTACGCAAAGGATGGGAACTTACGGTAACTGCTTCGCCCATTGCACGTAAAAACTTTTCATGGAATATCCTGGCCAACTGGTCTACTTCCCATCGCTGGCTGGATAAAATTGACGGCGTACTGACCAGGGACGGCAATATTCATCTCGGTGAACGCGCCGATGCCTATTATATCACCGACTTCCAGCGTGATGAAAAAGGACAAATGATTGTAGGCACCAACGGGTTGCCGGCTTATAATCCCTATACTACCCGGATAGGTTATGCGGATAATAACTTTGAAGCCAGCTTGAATAACAGCTTCCGTTATAAGGCCATCAGCTTCTCCTTCCAGCTGGATGGCCGCTTCGGCGGGCTTATCAACAACTACCTGGATGGTTACCAATGGAGCGCAGGCACCGAACCTGCATCGGCCAGTCCTTACCGGCTGCTCGACTGGAACCACCGCAACGATCCCGACTGGAAAGGTTCTGTAATGACAAACGGGCAAAAAATTGTATCCGGTCAGCTTAGCACCGACCAGGATGGAAAGATTACTGCCGACACAAGAGTATTTGCCCCCAACGATAAACCGGTACTCTGGCAAACATGGGCCAGGAACTATTACCAGTCCGGGTATAACCTTGCCCGCAACCGCACCTACGCAAAACTGAGGGAAGTGGTGCTTACCTATAATTTCCCCGCCACCCTGCTTGAACGTACACATTTTATACACAACGCCAGTATATCTGCCGTAGGCAGGAATTTATTGTACTTCACAGGAAAAGGAACACAGAACATGGATCTTGACCAGTACACCGGAAGTGTATCCAGTTTGGAAACGCCCTCTGTAAAAAGTTTTGGGATCAACTTAAACCTGACCTTCTAACTGTTCAATTACATCAACATGAAATTCACGAAATATATATCCGCATTTGCCCTGGCCACCGTTTTAATGGGCGCCTCCTGCAAAAAAATAGCAGATCTTCAGCAGAATCCATCTGCCATTTATGATCCCAACGCCCAATTGATATTTACAGGTCTTCTCCTGAATATGAATGAATCGCCCTGGGGTACAGACCAGCGCAACAACCAGTTTATGGTGATCAACGAAAGTTATTACGGCAACCAGGCGTATACCTGGGGAACGGGATCTACGGCCAATTACGATCAGCTGCGCAATGTATTGCAGCTGGAAGCACAGGCGGCAAAACTGGGAGATCCCGGTAAACCATACCTGGCGCTTGCCAAATTTTTCAGGGCTTATTTCTTCGTGGAAATGACGCAGATGCTGGGAGATATACCAATGAAAGATGCACTGAAAGGCCGTACAGAAGGTGTTTTCCAACCTGCTTATGATCCACAGCAGGATATCTATAAACAATGCCTGCAATGGCTGGAAGAAGCAAACGCCGATATCAGCACACAATTAACCCAAACAGTGGGGGGTGACTTTTACTATTCAGGTGATCTTTCAAAATGGCAGCGGTTCATCAACTCTTACAGGCTCAGGGTGCTGATTAGTTTGAGTAAAAGGGCGGCCGATGCCCCGGAGTTGAATGTAGCACAGCAGTTTTCCACGATTATAAATAATCCGGCAAAGTATCCGCTGATCCTCGACAATAAAGATAATTTTCAACTGGTGTACAACAGCACCACTACCTCCAATTATTACCCGTTGTGGCCCAGCAATGGCATCGTGGTAAAACAGGACCTGCGTAATAATATCGGGGATACCTATATGAGCATTGTTACCGCTACCAGTGACCCGCGTGTTTTTATTGTGGCCAATCCTACCGACTCTGCAAAGGATAGTGGCGATCCGGCATATGCCACAAAGTTTACTTCCTTCCGCGGTGGCAAAACGGGGGAACTGCAAACCACGCTCAAAGCGCAGGCAGTAGCGGGTAAATTATCTACTATTAATTTCGACTATTGGGTGGCTTCTCCCACCGGTATACCCAACATTATATTTGGCGCTGCGGAAACAGAATTTTCAATAGCGGAAGCCATTAACAGGGGCTGGATAACCGGCGATGCAGCCGATCACTTTAAAAAAGGCATTACTGCTTCCATGAAATTTTATGGTGTAAGTACCGGCGATATAGCTGCTTATTTCCTTTTGCCCGGCAATAACTATTCAGGTAACAGTGCGCAGGGCCTTAAACAGATCCTGTTGCAGAAGTACGTTGCTTTCTTTGAAAACTCCGGTCGCCAGGCATACTACAATTTCCGCAGAACGGGGTTGCCGGTATTTGATATTGGTCCTGCAAACGGAAATAATAACCAGATCCCCGTACGTTGGGCATATCCTACATCGGAATATACAACCAACGAATCCAATCTTAAAGCCTCCCTGCAAAAACAATATGCAGGCTCCGATACGCGGAACGACATTATGTGGCTGATTAAATAATGTATAAAATCAAAACTATGGATATTTCAACAACTGCGTTTACAGTAAATGGTAAAACCTATCATCCGCCCTCAAAACCTGTAGTGGTAATTTGTATGGACGGATCTGCAGATGAGTATTATAACGCAGCCCTGGCAAGAGGACGTATGCCACACCTGCAAAAGATGATCGTTGCCGGTTTCAGGGGACTGGTAAGAGGGGCTTTACCATCTTTTACAAACGTGAATAATTCGTCGATCGTAACCGGTGTTTCTCCTGCTGTACATGGCATTTCCGGTAATTTTTTTTATGATGAGAGGAAGAACCAGGAGATCATGATGAATGGAGCGGAGTATCTACGGGCCGATACGATCCTTGCTGCAGCTGCCAATGCAGGAAGAAAAGTGGCGGTGGTAACCGCTAAGGAAAAACTGCGCGATATCCTTTCGCACAAAATGAAAGGCATTGCTTTTTCCGCGGAAAAAGCGGCCCAGGCAAAAATGGATACACATGGTATTGAGAATGTGGAAAAGATCACCGGGCATCAAACCCCTGAAATTTACAGCGCCGCGGCCAGCCTGTTCGTATTGCGCGCAGGCGTGGCATTGATAGAAAAGGGAATGGCGGATTTCCTCTACCTGTCGTTAACAGATTACATGCAGCATACCTATGCACCGGAAGCGGAAGCATCACTGGATTTTTATGCAGCCATAGACACAGAACTGGGGCGCTTACTGGCTACCGGGGCCATGATCGGCGCTACACCCGATCATGGCATGAACGCCAAAGTAGATGAACATGGCAAACCAAATGTATTGTTCGTAGAGGATATGCTGGAAGCGCAGTTTGGAAATAATTTCAGGGTGATATGCCCCATTACTGACCCTTATGTTAAACATCATGGCGCATTGGGATCCTATGTAGTAGTACATGTGGATGATAAAGTGAAAATATCCGCAGTGAAAGAATGGCTGGCCGCACAACCAGGGATCACGGAGGTATATGATAAGCAGGAGGCGGTAAGGTTGCTGGAACAACCGGAAGACCGCACCGGCGATCTTGTAGTGCTGTCGGCGCGGGACGTGGTAGTAGGCCGCCGGCCCCGGTACCACGATCTTTCTGCGCTGGATGGTACATTAAGGTCGCACGGCGGCAGGTATGAAGAAATGGTATCAATGATCTTATCGCATCCACTCAATGAGGCTTACACCATGAAAGCAGCGGGGGATCCCAGGAATTTCCAGGTGTTCGATTTTCTCATTAACGGAACAAAATAATTATTCCTATGAATCCAGTTACAATTAACACAACGGATGTAATGCAGCTCAGTTGCTATGTAGCCGGAAAGAAAGTGAAACCGGGACGGGAACTGGAAGTAGTAAATCCATACAATAATAACGTAGTGGGCATTGTTCATACCGCCACCGGCCGGGATGTGGAAAATGCCGTGTTGGCCGCACTGAACGCAGGCACACGGCTTACACATTATGAACGATATGCCATTCTAGAAAGGGCCCGTCATTTATTGGTGCAACGTAAGGAAGACTTTGCGCAGCTGATCAGTATGGAATCCGGACTTGCCATCCGGGAGGCCAGGTATGAAACAGACAGGGCGCATGATGTATTGTTGTTTGCAGCTATTGAATGTTTGAAAGATGATGGACAGCTTTTTTCCTGTGATGTATCTCCCAAAGGAAAACAACGCAAAATCCTTTCTTTCCGGGAGCCGCTGTCGCTGGGCGTTTGCATCACCCCTTTCAATCACCCGCTGAACCAGGTGCTGCATAAAATTGCCCCTGCCATAGTAGCGGGTACGCCGGTGATCCTGAAACCGTCAGAAAAAACACCGCTTACCGCTATCAAAGCTACGGAATTGCTCTATGAAGCGGGATTACCTCCGCATATGCTGAGCGTATTACTGGGAGACACTGCAGAAGTAGCAGAGCCGCTGGTGAAAAATCCGTTGGTAGACATTGTTTCTTTTACCGGCAGTGTAGCAGTGGGAAAACGCATTGCGGCTACAGCGGGATATAAAAAAGTGATCCTTGAACTTGGCGGCAACGATCCGCTGATCATCATGGAGGATGCAGACCTGGACCTGGCGGCATTGCTGGCCGCCGAAGGATCGTTCCGCAACAGCGGGCAACGCTGTACGGCAGTAAAGCGTATCCTGGTACATGAAAAAGTACAGAACGATTTTATAGAGAAGTTCGTAGATAAGTCGAAGGAATATACCTGCGGTGATCCGTTGGACCCTGCAACAATGGTGGG
Source organism: Chitinophaga sp. (assembly GCA_039593235.1). Lineage (GTDB taxonomy): Bacteria > Bacteroidota > Bacteroidia > Chitinophagales > Chitinophagaceae > Chitinophaga. The sequence goes on from JBCNPS010000082.1 coordinate 14,579, forward strand.
CACGGTGATAGATGAAGCAGCCGCCATTTACCTGGAGAGCGTAACAAATGATGCCGTAAAGGCTGGCGCAAAGATCTGGTTGGGAGGCAACCGGAAAGGCGCACTGATAGAGCCAACCATACTTACTGATGTGCCCCGCGATGCAACGGTTGTGGTGAATGAATCTTTTGGCCCCCTGGCACCGGTGATGGCCTTCTCAGGTATCGATGATGCTATTGCATTATCCAATTCCACGGCCTATGGATTATCTTCAGGCATCGTTACCCGCAATATGGAATATGCTATGCGATTTATAAAAGAGCTGAAAGTAGGCACGGTGAATATCAATGAAATTCCGGGTTTCCGGATTGAAAGCTCTCCCTTTGGCGGGATAAAAGATTCGGGGTTAGGCATCAAGGAAGGCGTGACAGAGGCCATTAAATGTTTTTCGTTTATTAAAACATGCTCCGTTCCCTGGTAGTACTTAACTATAAAAAACAGTAACATGAATGTTGAAAAAGCAGACGTGGTAGTAATTGGCGGGGGCATATTCGGTTGTGCCATCGCTTATTATTATACCCGGAGCAACCCGGGAAAGAAGATCGTAGTGCTGGAGCGGAATGAGTTGTGCAATGCGGCCACCAGCCGCGCGGCAGCGCTCATGACCAGGATACGGCCAAAGAAAGCATTTATCCCGCTGTCGCTCGAAACGTACAACGCAGTGAGCGAAATGGAACGGCAGTTGGGAGAAGGCCTGGATATGAAAACCGTGGGTGTGATGCATGTAGCGGCATCGGAAAGCAGTGTGAAGGACCTGGAAGAACTAATGACCATTGCAAGGGAATTTAATGAGCCTTCGGCATATATAACACCGGAGGAAGCTCACAGGAAAGCGCCCTGGCTGAAAACAGGCGAGGTGTTACGTGTGGGGTACATTCCGCAGGAAGCCTATTGCGATCCTTATTTGCTGGGCACTTTTTATGCCCGTTGTGCGAAGATGCAGGGAGCTGATATCCGGCAGGGAGTGGAAGTGACTTCACTATTGATGGACGGCGCCACTGCCATTGGCGTTCGCACAAAAGACGGAGAAATAAGGTCCGGTAAAGTGATCATTGCAGCCGGCGCCTGGTCGCCTTTGTTTGCCGCACAGGCAGGCATTGGCTTGCCAATGGCGCCGGTAAGGAGCCAGTACTGGATCACGGAAAGGGCCGCTGTTTTTCCCGCAGATGCGCCCATTGTATTATTACCGGATGCCCAGGCTTATACCCGGCCCGAAGGAGGCAGTCTTTTATTTGGCATCAGGGAAAAGAAATCTTTCAGCGTATCACCGGAAGAGATACCTGCTGATATCAGCAATTTTATTTTCAGTCCTGATAAAGGTATGCAGGATCTCTCGGAAGTGATAGAGCGGCTTGCCCGCTTTTTTCCCGGGGTATATGAAACCGGTCTGAAATATTACATGGCAGGATTTTCAGGATATACACCCGATAACAATCTTTCCATGGGAAAGGCGCCTGGCAAGGAAAACCTGTTGATGGCTACCGGTTGCGTGGGCGCCGGGATCGCGGTATCAGGCGGTGTTGGACATGCTTTTGCTGAGATGGCGGCAGATCATCCGAACCCATATGATTTCAACAGCTTTGATATTGGCAGGTTTGGGGAAATAGATCCCTTTGGCCGGGAATGGCTCGATAAATGCGCCATGGCAAGATCATTAAAGAAAAGCGGTTAAGCCACCGGAAAAGTATATTTCTTCAACAAGTAAACCAGTGATATGAACAGGATACAACGATTGCTTAAAAGTTCAGATATACTATTCGTTTGCTGGTGTATGGCAGCTGCATTCGGTACTTACTTTTGCATGTACGCATTCCGGAAGCCCTTTAATACCGGCATCTACGCCGGTTATAATATAGGCTTCCTGGATTATAAAGTGGTGCTGATCATTTCACAGGTACTCGGATATATGGTATCCAAGTTTATTGGTATCAAAGTAATAGCGGAGCTGAAACCGGCCAACCGGCAAAAGCTGATCATCAGTCTTATTCTTTTTGCGGAAGTATCACTGGTGTTTTTGGGTATAGTACCGGCGCCGTATAATTTTTTCTGCCTTTTCCTGAACGGCCTTCCGCTGGGCATGGTGTGGGGTGTTATTTTCAGTTACCTGGAAGGAAGACGGTTTACCGAAGTATTGAGTATGGGACTTAGTACCAGCCTTATCATCTCCTCAGGTTTTCTGAAAACAATTTACCTGCAGGTGCATGGCATCTTTCCGCTTCTCACGGAATTTTGGTTGCCGGCGGTAGTGGGATTGATCTTTCTTCCTTTCTTTCTCCTGTTCGTGTGGATGCTGTCCGTCATCCCTGCACCCACGGAAAAGGATATACAGGCCAGGTCGAAGCGGCAGCCGATGAATAGGGAAGACAAGCAAAAAGTATGGCGGCAGTACCGGTGGGGGCTTGTGGGGATCATTATTGTATATGCGCTGTTAACCATGTTACGTGACTTCAGGGATAATTTTTCCGTAGAAGTATGGAGTGAGCTGGATAAAGGCTGGAGCCCGGATGTATTTGCAAAAACAGAAAGCATTTCCGGCGCTATTGTACTTATTGCCATCGGCTGCCTGTCGGCCGTTAAAAGAAGCGTTACTGCCTTCTGGTACACTTTCGTATTAATATTTGCCGGTCTTGCGCTAAGCGGGCTTTCAACGCTCTTTTTCCAGCTGCAGTGGCTTACGCCATTCTGGTGGATGCTGCTGTTGGGTATGGGCTTATTTCTTGCATACATTCCCATACAGATCGCTATTTTTGAACGGCTCATTGCTGTTTTCCGGATAAAGGCAAACGCTGGTT
>JBCNPS010000083.1:0-17401 GCA_039593235.1 Chitinophaga sp.
CTACACTAAAACCAACGAAAACAACAAGGAAACAATTTTTGCTATTCATCATACCTTGCAGGACGACCGTACCTGGGCTTCCATTGGCTCCATGTATTATATGTCGCCGGGCGGGATGGGCTATGGTGAAATGTATGCTTCACAGTCGTACCTCGACCTGTTGCACAAATACCCGGGAGATGCCCGTAATTCCTTTGTGCAGGCCGTTTACCTGAAAGGCGCCGACGGCAAGGATTCCGTAAACGCCGGTGGGCAGAAAGTAATGGCTTCCCGCAACGGCGTTCCCAAATGGTATGTGCTGAAATATTCCAACCAGGATAACGTGCCTACGCTTAGTTCACCGGTAGTACTGCGCCTGGCTGAAATGTACCTGATCCGCGCAGAAGCCAATGCAAAGCTGAACAACAACGCTGCCGCTATCGATGATGTGAACACTATCCGCAAAAGGGCGGGCCTGAGCGGCGCAGCGTTGTTCTCCGTATCCGACCTGCACGGCTATGCTTCCGTATTGGATGTGGTATTGGATGAACGCCGCCTGGAACTGGCCTTTGAAACGCATCGTGTATTTGATCTGTTCCGCAACAACCGGAATGTATACCGCAACTACCCGGGCGTACAAACCAACCCGCAAACAGTGTCTTATACAGATGCAAGGGTGGTGCACTTTATTCCCGAACAGGAAATATTGCTTGATCCTAACCTGGTGCAAAACCCAATTCAATAAAATTATCCTGCAAAAGCCCCGGTGAACGGGGCTTTTGCATTTATAAAATATTCCGGAAAAGATACCGCAACAGTAGTAAATTTATAACCGGTGAACATCTAAAAAATTTCTTATCCTTCATGTATCAGATAAACCACCCTTCCCGCAACTTCAGGAGAGGATTGCTGCTGGCAGGATTTACTTTCAGCTTTCTAACTACGGCACTTGCCCAGGAATTGAAGTATGTTAATGGCAACAACAACTGGAATGCAGACTCGCTCGGTAACCATCGCGCAGTAGTTACTTTTAACGGCAGCAACTCCGTAGCCCGTGTAGTAATACCCTGGCGCCGCCGCGATGAACACCCCGAGTTGAAGCGCATTATTATAGAAGATGCAAAAACAAAACAGAAGGTTAGCAACGTAAAGGCGCTAACACTTAACCGTGAGCGCGGGGATATCTGCTTTGAACCCACCTCGGGAAAAGGCGACTACTATATCTATTACCTGCCGTCAAAAAATGAGGGCCGCAACAACTATCCCAAAGGCGTATACCTGGCGCCGGAGCAAACAGCCAATAATAACTGGCTGCAATCCATCCCGGCAGGCATAAGGCCCAATACCACCGTGAAACAGCTGGAAGCCATCGATAGCTTCAATACTTTTTATCCCATGGAAGTTATTGCTACGGAAGCAGAACGGAAACAACTGCTGCTAAAGCATCCCGGCGGAGGATATATGTTGTTCCCGGAAGACAGGCAGTTCCCGATAAAAATGACCGATGACCTGCCACAGCGCTGGATAAAGAAAGGGCCATCCCAGTCGTTCTCCGGCACAGCGGATAAAGGAGAATACTACGCATTCCAGCTGGGTATTTTTGCCCGCCGCGAAATGAAAGATGTAGAGATTTCCTTTGCTGATCTGAAAACAGCCTCGGGACAAACTATTCCTGCTGCGCAACTCAACTGTATTAATACCACCGGTACCACCTATGATGCAAAGCCCTTTTCCGCCACAGTGAATATTCCCGCAGGGAAAGTACAGGCCATGTGGTGCGGGGTAGATGTGCCGGAGAACGCTGCAGCCGGTATTTATAAAGGAATTGCTACCATCAGGGCCGAAGGTATGCCCGCCATGCCGGTAAGAATTACGCTCACGGTAACGAATAAACAGGCGGTGAACAACGGCTTTAATGAGCCGTGGAAACAAACCCGTTTGAAATGGCTGAACTCCACACTGGCGCAGGACGACGCCGTGATTGCATCGTATACTCCACTGGAGCTGAAAGACAGCGTAATCAGTTTGCTGGGCCGGAAAGTAGGTATCAACAAAGACGGTTTCCCCGCACAGATCCAGACTTTTTTCACACCTGAAATGACCTCGCTGTCTGCACAGCCTAAAAATATTTTCACAGAGCCGGTACATTTCCATTTCATTGGGGCCGCTACAGGAAAGGATCTCCATTGGCAAAGCCATGGTTGGCAAATTACCCAAAAGGCCCCGGGCAAAATCAGCTGGAAAGCCCTGAACACTACTGCCGGTCTGGAAATGGAAGTAACCGCCACACTTGAATTTGACGGCTTCCTTGATTATACCGTGAAAGTAACTGCACAGGAAGAGGTAGCCCTGAAGGAAATCACTATGCACCTGCCATTTGATAAAGGTGCGGCAAAGTATATGATGGGCCTTAACCAGAAAGGCGGTGTACGTCCTGAAAAAATCGACTGGAAGTGGGATGTGAAAAACAAAAACCAGGACGGTGCATGGATCGGCGATGTGAATGCAGGTATCCAGTTTAACCTGAGAGATGAAAACTATGTGCGCCCGCTGAATACCAACTTTTACCTGCAAAAGCCTTTGTTGCTGCCGGCTTCATGGGGTAACGGCGATAAAGGGGGGATCACCATTGGTGAAAAAGGAAAATCAATACTGGTAAATAATTACAGCGGTGAAAGAACCTTGCATAAAGGAGAGGTACTGTATTATAATTTCCACCTGATCATCACCCCTTTCCATCCTGTTAACACGGATTTCCAGTGGTCTACCCGTTTCTATCACAAGTACAATAACCTCGATAGCATCAAGGCTACAGGAGCCACTGTGGTAAACATCCATCACGGCAACGACATCAATCCATGGATCAACTATCCGTTCATTGAATGGAAAGCGATGAAGGCTTACATTGATGAAGCGCATCAGCGCGGGCTTAAGGTAAAGATCTATAATACAGTAAGAGAGCTTTCTAACCATGCCTGGGAAACCTTCCCACTGCGTAGTTTGGGGCATGAGGTATATAGCCCGGGTAAGGGGGGAGGCTTCTCCTGGCTGCAGGAACATATAGAGAAGGACTATATCGCTGCGTGGTTTGTGCCAGAGTTTAAAGATGCAGCCATCATCAACAGTGGAATGAACCGCTGGCATAACTACTATGTGGAAGGAATGAGCTGGCTGGTACAAAACGTAGGTATCGATGGTATTTACCTGGATGATGTGGCTTTTGACCGGGTTACTATGAAGCGGGTGAAACGTGTGCTGACAAAGGATAACCACCCGGGGATCATTGACCTGCATTCTGCCAACCAGTATAATAAATCCGATGGATTTATTAACAGTGCAGTACTTTATATGGAGCATTTCCCTTACCTGAACCGGCTCTGGTTTGGTGAGTATTTCGATTATGAAAAGAATGATCCGGCTTTCTTCCTCACAGAAGTAAGTGGTATCCCGTTTGGATTGATGGGTGAAATGCTCCAGGATGGCGGTAACCAGTGGCGGGGTATGGTGTATGGCATGACCAACCGCATGCCGTGGACAGCTACTTCTGATCCGCGTCCTATCTGGAAAGTATGGGATGATTTTGGAATGCAGGGAACAAAAATGATTGGTTACTGGGTGGAAAACAACCCCGTTAAAACCAATAATCCTTTGGTACCGGCCACCATATACCGGAAAGATGGAGCGGTGCTGGTATCCCTTGCCAGCTGGGCGCCGGAAAATACCACCATTAAACTTACTATCGACTGGAAGGCCCTGGGCATCGACCCCGCAAAGGCAGTGATAACAGCCCCGGATATACGGAACTTTCAGCAGGGGCAGGTATTCGGCAAAGACGCCGATATCCCTGTAGAGAAGAATAAGGGCTGGCTGCTGATAATAAAGTAAGAGCGGATTTTGTCTGACTCAGGATTACACTGATTTTAATGATTAGTTTGATTTTATTAATTAAGGGAGATATAAGCGAAACCCGCATATATCTCCCTTAATTATTATCAAATTCAAAAAAACAAAATCAAATTAATCATTAAAATCAGCGTAATCAGTGTTCCAAGACAATTTACAAGGCCGAAGGCCTTCTAAAAGCGTTTACCCGGTATCGTTACCCGGAAAGTTTCCACGCATTTCCGGTCCTGCAGGGTAACATATACGGTTTTGCCGTCTTTGTCTCCAAACACCAGGTTGCTGCATTGCTTTCCTTTCAGGGGTATTTCCCTGATCAGTTTTCCTTTGGGCGACAGTACAGCAATCACTCCTTTTCCCCATCTGGCTACATAGAGGTTTCCTACTTTATCGCATTTCATTCCATCGAACCCGAAATCGGGGAAGGTAGCGAATAAGGTTTTCCGGGAGATGTTACCGGCTTTGTCTACCTTATATTTCCAGATGTTCCGTTGCACGCTTTCATTTACGTACAGTGTTTTTTCATCGGGGCTTAATTCTATACCATTAGTGGTACCCATATTGCCTTCCAGCAGTACAGGGGTATGATTATCAGGGTCTATACGCCAGATCTGGCCGGTGTTGGCGGCCCACTTGGGGTCGCTCACAAAGATCTGGTCTTTACTATTGATGCAGAGATCATTAGGCTGGTTGAACTGGTCGGAATGGACAAATACACTGACCTTCCTGGTTTTCATATCTATGGACAGTACATTATGCCGGATAAAGTCCGGAAGGAACATGGTTCCTTTGCTGTTGAAGTGTATACCATTGGCCACGCTGCTGTCCGGGAGGGTAACGAAGATTTCGCCGGCGCCGGTTTTGGTATTTATTTTACCAATGGTGCCATCCTGTTTGAAATTTACAACGTAAAAATTGCCGGCTTTGTCAAAGTTGGGTCCTTCAATGTTTACGGAAAACATATTTTCTGCTGTCAGGTCGCGGGTTTCATATACGGGTCTGTCGGCATTTTTTTGCTGGGCCATCAGCGGGAGGCCGTATCCGGCGGCCATTGCCAGCAGGCAGATATATTTTCTCATGTTCATTTTGTTTTGAAACTTTAAATTAAGGAACTATTCCAGAATTTTCAGCGTATATGGATAGGGGATAGGGTATGTAATGAAATTATCAAGAAATAATTACCGGGAGAAACGGTTCTGTTGCCTGTCAACTAATTTATTAATTTTGCGCCCATGATCCATGTTTCGGAGTTTAAAGATTTGGCGCAATTAACGATACACAAGGTAGGAAATCCCACTAACGACGAGGCCCTGCTCTGTTCCAAGGCGCCTTTGCAGCTGGAGGATGAAACGATCAGCCAGTTATTGGTAACATATTTTATTCAGCCGTTTGCCAATGCTGCAGAGTATTTCAGGTTCCGTCATGACGCAGATCTGCAATTGAATGAAATATTTCAATATTGTCGACGTATATTTACTGACCAAAATGAATTTCAGGAGCAGTCGGTCAATATTGCCAAACATCTATATAAACATTCCACCCATCCTAAAATCAAGGGGGGAGAGCTTTATATAGCCTACTTTAGCAAGTGCCAGGTGGATGGAGAGGAGATAGAAGCCATAGGTATTTTCAAGTCGGAGAACCGCGATACCTATCTGAAAGTATTCCTGGCTGATGAAAATTACCAGGTAAACTACGAAGACGGCATAAATATTAGTAAGCTCGATAAAGGTTGTCTTGTTTTTAATACGGAAGAATCCGAGGGTTTTAAAGTAAGTATAGTAGATAGTAACAGCAAACAGGCCGAAGCGGTGTATTGGAGAGACGCATTTTTACAGGTGCAGCGCCGGGAAGATAGTTACCATCAGACAGAAACAGCGGTGGACATGTGTAAACAGTTTATACACAACAAATTGCCAACCGAGTATGAGATGGACAGAGTGGACCAGGTAGATCTGTTAAATAAATCAGCCGCTTATTTTAAAGAAAAAGAACAATTCCAACTGGATGATTTTGCGAAAGAAGTACTGGGCCATCCCGACGCCATCGCTTCTTTTAAAGAGTACCGAAATGAATATGCGAGTCATTTTCAACAAGATATCCCTGACGAATTTGAAATATCTGCACCTGCTGTAAAAAAACAGCAGAAAGTATTTAAGAGCATTCTGAAGCTGGATCGTAACTTTCATGTATATATTCATGGCAACCGCGAGATGATTGAGCGCGGTTTTGATGAAGCCACGAACATGAACTATTATAAATTACTGTTTGAAAATGAAGCGTAGGTTGGTGTAATAGCCTGTAGGGGCGCCTGTGTGATTGATTTTGTGAAGAGATATAAGATAGCATTTTTAAGTTTTCTCATAAGCAAAAACCAATTGTTAACAAAGGCTGCCTCGTCTGGGCGGCCTTTTATTTTATAAGAAATACTTACAGTATGTAAACAAAAAAGACAACCGGCTGGTTGTCTTTTTTGTTTTTATTTATTGTCCTTTTTCAGGATTGTTGTTCTTGTTGGGATTATGCGGCCGGTGTTTATGCCGTGGCGGGCGCTGGTCCTGTTTAGGATTGGTGGCTCCTTGTCCGCCAGGCAGTCCCGGTTGCGCCGTTTGTTGGCCGGGTTGCCTGGGAGCCTGCTGCCGTTGTCCCTGTTCCTGCCGTGGCGGCTGTTGTTCATTGCGAGGTTGCTGTTCACGGCCCTGTTTGGGCTGGCCTCCGCCTTGTTGCCGCTGGTGGCGGTTATCAGGTTTCGGTTTACGCTCGGACGACTGGCGGTTGTCCGGCTTTTGGCTTCCTTTCGGTGCATCTGTTCTTGGCTGGCCTTGCGCTTGTTTTGGTTCGCCGCGTTCAGCGCGTTCTCCGTTTCTTTGCTGCCTTTGCTTGTCTTTATCTTTCTGTTTGCGCTTCTGTGCTGTTTTTTCGAGAGATTTCAGACTGATTAATCCTACCACATCTGCATATCCGAGATCCGCTTCCTTCGGTTTGGCAGTTACCACTTCAACCGGTTTCAGGTCGTCTGGCTTAATACCCTGCCTGTTCAGCAGGCGTATTTCCTTTGCCCTGGCAATGGTAAGCGGATACTGTTTATTGCTGCCTTCATAAGAATACCACATGAGGCTTTTGAAAATATCCCGTTTCTGCAGATGGGCAACGCCACCGGCAGTTTCAATGTTATCAGCATCTTCGGGGAAATCTTTCAGTGCATCGAGGTAGGTATCGAGTTCGTAGTTGAGACAGCATTTTAAACGGCCGCATTGTCCGGATAGTTTCGCCTGGTTGATAGACAGGTTCTGGTACCTGGCGGCGGTGGTGTTCACGCTTTTGAAGTCAGACAGCCATGTGGAGCAGCATAACTCCCTGCCACAACTGCCAATGCCACCTACTTTTCCGGCTTCCTGGCGGGCGCCTATCTGGCGCATTTCCACTTTGGCCCTGAACTCAGAGGCATATACTTTGATGAGTTCTCTAAAATCAACGCGATCATCTGCGGTGTAAAAGAACGTGGCTTTACGGCCATCGGCCTGTATTTCCACTTCGGCCAGTTTCATTTCAAGTCCGAGGTTACGTGCGAGCGCCCGGGATTTTATGAGGGCCTCCTTCTCGCGGGACTTGTTGTCATTCATTCGCTGCAGGTCGTCGTTCGTTGAACGTCGCAGCACTTTTTTTACTTCGGGTGTATCTTCCGCGCGTCGCTTCTTCATCTGTAGTTTTACCAGTTCGCCCGTCAGGCTTACTGTTCCAACATCAAATCCGCTAACTCCTTCTACTGTTACCATCTCTCCTTTATCAAAGAATTGTTTGGTCACATTTCGGAAAAAGTCCTTGCGGCTGCCATTGTTAAAACTTACCTCTATAATGTCGAATGGTGCTAAGCTATCTCCCAGGGGAATATTGGACAGCCAGTCAAACACGTTTAGTCTGTTACAACCTCCTGTGCTGCATCCTCCATTACTCTTGCATCCTGACGGCTTTCCTTCCACACCCGTACCACATCCGGCACAAGCCATATTATTAATTAGTTTAAATTTTATAAATAAGCATTTCAGGTTATTCCAGTTCTTCAAAATACGTTTTTCCTTTCAGAAAAACAAAAGGCCGGAAGCAACAAAGATAGGGAAAAGGAGCCGATAAGACCCGCAGGAAGCCGGTGGTTATTACATAACCGGTAAAGGTTTCTTTTTAAATATATATTGGAGCCTGAGAGACAAGGCATGAAATAGCATTTTCCCGTTGGCGTTACGTTCTATATAATAGCTGGCATTGTTGAGGGCGTCGGAAATCTCCTGCATCTGGTCCAGGTTGGCCAGTTTGGCCAGTTTGGCGGCAAAGTCCATTTCTTCCGGGGAAAAGGCCAGCTGGTTTTTATCAAGATATTGCAGGCGCAGGGTATGTTCCAGTAGGTTGATGAAATAGCGGAGGAACTGCTTTTGGTTTTCCCTGCCGGTTTTGGCGCTGGAAATACTTTCTATCCATTCCTGCAGCGCTACCCGGTTACCGGTGAAAAGGTGGTTCAGCCAGCTGCGGAGCAGTTCGTGGTAGTCGTCGTCTGAATGCTGCAGCAGGTAAAGGGCTTCGCGGTAGTTGCCGGCGGTAATAGTAGCCATCTGTCGGGCTTTTGCAGCAGGAACATTACTTTTTTGTTCCAGTGCAGCTACCAGGTCTTCCTTTGTAAGCGGGTTTATTTTGATAAGATGTGTTCTTGATAAGATGGTGGCCAGTATCTGTTCCTGGTTTTCCGCCACCAGGATGAACAGGGTGTTCTGAGGCGGCTCTTCGATCAGTTTCAGGAGGCGGTTCCCTTCATTGCCAAGGTATTCAGGCATCCACATCACCAGTATCTTATAACCGCTTTCAAAGCTTTTCAGGTTCAGTTTATGGATAATATCCTGGCATTCTGTAGCAGTAATATTACCCTGCTTGTTTTCAGCGCCTATAAACTGCAGCCAGTCGTACGCATTACCATATGGATGTGTGGCAACAAACTCCCGCCATTCTGTGATATAGTCTGTACTTACCGGTTTATCTCCCGCTTTGCGGGGAATAACAGGGTAAGAATAATGAATATCCGGATGTATGAACTGTGAGGCTTTGACGCATGCGGCGCATTGTCCGCAGGCATCGTGCGTTTGTTTGTTTTCGCAAACCAGGTATTGGGTAAAGGCCAGTCCGAGCGGAAGACCGCCTGCGCCTTCAGGGGCAAGCAGTATCATGGCATGACTTAACCGGTTATGCTGAACGGATTGTATAAGCTGTTGTTTTACCTCTCCTTGTCCTATGATATCAGAAAAAAGCATGGGCGCAAGATAATGAAAAGGGGGCTAATCATTTATTGAAGAGATACATAACAGGCATTTTCAAAAGTGCCCGCGCCGTTGATCTTCTTCTCATTGTCAACGAAATAAAAGCTGCCGGATATTGTTTGCGTCCGTAGGTTCATTTTACGGATCGTGACACTGGAAGAATCTGTGGTAAGAAAAGCAAATTCGCCGTTGCTGTTTTTTACTGCTACAGCTACCAGGCCGCCTGTTTGTGCTCCCTGGCGGGTATAGGTATAAGTTTTCAGATGAAGACTATCATTCCGCAATCCTGTTTCGTCGTACATACCATCTGTCAGGTTAAATACCACTTTGCAGGAATCCGACACGGTTTCCACGCTCAGAAATTTCAGACCACCGGTATCTGTCCGTTCGCGGAACAGGAGGCTCCGGCTAAAGTTCATGACACTGGTAGTGTTACCAATGGTAGTAACCATCTGCATTTCCGGGCAGGAAAGAGAAGGAAGATCCTCATCGTGCTGGCAGGCAGTCAGTAAAATGCACAGCAATGCCATCAGCGGCAGGGTATTGGTTGCAGGAGCAAGGTAGTGTTTCATGAATATGGGAGCGCGTTGTACAATTAATAACAGGTACCTACGTAAACGGATATACGTTTACGCCGGTACCTGTAGTTTTCTTTTATAAAGAAATCAGCGACAGTTTGTAAGAACTATTTCTCAATTGCAGCAATCACTTCGGCAGACTCGGGTTGCGTTTTCGGAGAAAACACAGCTACAAGATTGCCTTTTTCATCCAGCAGGTATTTCTGGAAGTTCCAGGTAACTTCAGCTGGTTCCATGTGTTTGGCCTTACTTTCCGCCAGCAACCATTTGTACAGGGGATGGATGTCGGAACCCTTTACAGATATTTTGGCGGCCATGGGAAAGGTAACTGCATATTTTTTGGTGCAAAATTCCTGTATTTCCTTGTTGGAGCCGGGTTCCTGTGAACCAAAGTTGTTGGCCGGGAAACCAATAATAACCAGTTTGTCCTGGTACTTCTTGTAAAGTTTTTCCAGCCCTTCGTATTGCGGGGTATTACCACACAGGGAGGCGGTATTTACGATCAATACTTTCTTTCCTTTGTATTTGGAGAAATCGATTTTTCCTCCGTCAACAGCATCTACTTTGAAGTCATAAAGATGGGATGAGGTAAAGAACATAACAACTGATAGTATAGCTAATCTGAACATATAGATTTTTTTTAAAGACAGATTAAAATAGCCGTTTAGGCCTGCGTTTGTAAAGTTAGCATTCCCGTAGTAAAAATGCAGAAGAATTTCGTGCTTCTATTTCCATGCGTAGGCCAGGCAGCATACGCTTACCAGGGCGCCGGCCTGTTGCAGGGCCCTGCAACAGGCTTCTGTAGTAGCGCCGGTGGTAATTACATCGTCGATCAGTAATACGTGGCAACCTTGCGGAAGGTTGCCGCTGGCCTGGAAGGCGCTGGCCACATTCTGCCACCTGTCTGCACGTCCTTTTTTTGTTTGCGTGGAGGTGAACTGTTGCCGGCGGAGGGCGGCAGGGTACACCGGGAGGGAGGGAATTATCTGTGCAATGCCATTGGCCAGCAGTGCGGCCTGGTTATAACCCCGCTTTTTTTCCTTCCTCGGGTTCAGTGGAACCGGTACAAGGAAACTGACGGTGCTGATCCATTCACTTTCCTGCAGCTGGTAACCGGTTTGCCTGCCCAGCCAGGTAGCGATATCCTGGCGTTGATGGTATTTGAACCGGTGAATAAGCTGTTGCAGGCCGGTTGATTGGTTATAATAATAAGTAGCGGTAGCCTGTTGTACAGCAATCCTTCCACTGAACACCTGCGCCACGGGATTGTTCGGGTAACGCTGGAAGTGGGTAAGTGGTAAAGCCTGCATGCAACGCAGGCATAGCAGTTCATCTGTTTGATGCAGGTCAGTGCCGCAGAGCTCACAGCAATGCGGGTAGAACAGATGAACCAGTGGGGAAAACAAACTGGTAAACATTGGATGGTTTTAAAGATATGATGATGCAGTATTTAAAATAATCGCTGGTATACTTCTTCCACTCTTCCTACAGCAATTACTTCGATATGGAATTTACTGAAATCAATTCCTTTTTTGTTGTAACGGGAAATAAATATTTTCTCAAAGCCCAGTTTTTCCGCTTCCGCAATCCTTTGTTCAATGCGGTTTACAGCTCTTATTTCACCACTCAGACCTACCTCTCCCGAAAAACAAATCTTGGGAGAAATGGCATTGTCTTCATAGGAAGAAAGCAGGGCGCACAATACAGCCAGATCAATGGCCGGGTCTTCCACGCGGATGCCACCGGCAATATTGAGAAACACATCTTTTACACCGAAGTGAAAGCCGCCCCGTTTTTCCAGCACGGCCAGGAGCAGCTGCAGCCTGCGGAGGTCGAAGCCGGTAGCTGTGCGTTGCGGTGTTCCGTAAACAGATTGTGTAACAAGGGCCTGTACTTCCACAAGGAGCGGACGCATTCCTTCCATCGTGGCCGCAATGGCTACGCCGCTCAGGAGATCTTCCCGTTGGGAAATAAGGATTTCCGAAGGGTTGGTTACCTGTCTGAGGCCAGTACCGGTCATTTCATAAATGCCCAGTTCGGCGGTAGAACCGAACCTGTTTTTGATGGTGCGCAGGATGCGGTAGGCATAGTGTTGGTCGCCTTCAAACTGCAAAACCGTATCCACCATATGTTCCAGCACTTTCGGACCGGCAATGGACCCGTCTTTGGTGATGTGCCCGATGAGGAATACAGGGATATTGCTTTCCTTGGCGAAGCGTTGTAATTCCGCGGTAGTTTCCCTGATTTGTGATACGCTTCCCGGGGCAGATTCAATGAACGGCGAATGTAGTGTTTGGATTGAATCAACGATGACCAGTTGCGGTTGTAATTTTTTAATTTCCTGGAAGATGGTTTGTGTAGAAGTTTCTGTGAGCAGATAGAATTGTTCGTTGGAATTTTGAATGCGGTCGGCCCTCATTTTTATCTGCTGTTCACTTTCTTCACCGCTGATATAAAGTGTTTTGATATGCTTCAGCTGTAATGCATTCTGCAGGAAAAGTGTTGACTTCCCGATGCCGGGCTCTCCGCCAACCAGTACCAGCGAACCCGCTACTATGCCGCCTCCCAGCACACGGTTCAATTCATTGTCGGGGGTTAAGATCCGTTCTTCATCTTTAGTGACTACTTCAGCAAGGTTAATTATTTTATGTGTCCGGGAAGAAGTATTGTCGTTGTTTTTCCAATCAGCCTGTTTAAGTGGAATATCTTTTTGCACTCTTTCTTCCACAAACGTATTCCATTCTCCGCAACTCGGACATTTTCCATTCCATTTAGCTGATTCATATCCACAATTCTGACAGAAAAAAGCGGTTTTAATTTTACTCATAATTTTCATAAAAAAGGATGCGTTACAAAGTAACGGTTTTACATTTATTGAACCGAAATGATGAGGAGAGAAGTGTTAAAAAAGGGAAGTATGAGGTATAAAAAGAGAAAAGAGCCAAACGGAAGATTCCGCTGACTCTTTCTACTTACTAACCCATTAAATTCAGGTCTAAATTACAAAATGGCTTCAGAATAAAAAAGTTTATTTAATTGATGTGAATAACTTTTAAGGTAATTGTTTGATTGGAGAAAGTGGCTGCCATCGCTTGTTTCAGGGGTTGTTTTTATCCAATATTACTTTCATTGGCGGCTCGTAAAATGTTGATAAATAGGGTTGATGTTGATGATTTTTGTATATTAAAAAATGTTAATAAAATAGATTTTTATAAATGACAAACAGGCGCTTTTTTATCAAAAAAAATAATTTAAACGCCAAAATGACAGTGTTAAATTTATTATTACGCAACAAAAAGAAGGGTTGGCAGGTTAGTGCTAAATAAAACTTAAAAGGGGGCATCTGGTGAGATATTTGTGCCATAAGATCATCTAATTTTATATTATTATGACACCTGGAATTATGTTTTTATCGCTGATTTTTGTGGGGATCAGCCTGCTGGTAAGCTTCGTTCTTAAGAGTAAGTTCCGGGCTTACAGCGAAATACCCACCTCTTCCGGTTTAACGGGAAGGCAAATTGCAGAGAAGATGTTGAGAGACAATCAGATATATGATGTTCAGATACGTGAAGCAGAGGGATTTTTGTCTGACCACTATAACCCGGGCGATAAAACCGTAAATCTGAGCCCGGATGTATATAACGGGGCCAATGTGGCCGCGGCAGCGGTGGCAGCCCACGAATGCGGGCACGCCGTACAACATGCAGCGGCTTATCCATGGCTGGGCCTCCGGTCCAGGCTGGTGCCCGTGGTACAGGTTAGCTCCAATATCGTTTCCTGGGTGTTACTGGCCGGTATTTTCCTCATAAATACTTTTCCACAGCTATTATTGGGAGGTATCATCCTCTTCGGAATTACCACGGTATTTTCGCTGGTAACGCTGCCTGTGGAATTTGATGCCTCCCGCAGGGCGCTGGCATGGCTGGATAATACCACCATTATGCGCAGGGAAGAGCATGATAAGGCCAAAAACGCGCTCTGGTGGGCCGCCATGACTTATGTAGTGGCCGCGCTTGCTTCTGTTGCCACACTTGTGCAGTATATATTAATTTATATGGGGGCAAGGAACAGGGACTAATTAACAGTTAAGAAATAACTATAAGGCGATCCTATGGGGTCGCCTTTTTTTATTTCTTTTTTAAGTTACCCTCTAATTATTTTAACATTTTCTTAAGTATAATGGAAAATATTTTTTAGTTTTACCGGGAGAATTAGAGTTCAGCCAAATACCTATAGTTTTTGCTTATAAATTGAGAATTTAAGCCCAAATGTCTGTCAACCAAATATATTCAAACTGCTTGTTATCATACATAAATCTAAACTAAGAACCATGATGCGATTCTACTCGTTGGTGGGCGTGTTATTGCTACTCTGCATGCTTTCGTTTGCCCAATCCAAACAAATTACCGGTAAGGTTACTGATCAGAAAGACGGCAGTCCGCTACCGGGGGTGACCGTTAAGGTAAAGAACCTTAAAGAGGGCTCTGTTACCAGCCCTGATGGCACTTTTAAATTAAATGTAGATGAAAATGCTACCACACTGGTGTTTTCTTTTATAGGATATAGCGACCAGGAAATACCCGTTTCTGGCAGAAATGTGATCAATGTATCCATGGTATCCAGCTCAAAGGATATTTCCGAAGTGGTGGTGGTAGGTTACGGTACCCAGCGTAAAAGGGATGTTACCGGCTCCATTTCTAAAATAAATGCAGCAGAAATAGAAGATATTCCGGTACCCAGCTTTGAACAAGCCATTCAGGGTAAGGCCGCTGGTGTTGTAATCGAATCTGGTAGTGGTAAAGTAGGACAGGGCATCAAGGTCCGGATCCGTGGAACGTCTTCTATCTCCGCCAGCAGCCAGCCATTGTATATCGTGGATGGTATGCCCGTAGAAAGCAATCTCCAGACGGATGCCAATAACGAGTTAACGAACCCCCTCGTAGACCTTAACCCCAACGACATTGAATCAGTGGAAGTGCTGAAAGATGCCTCCGCCTCAGCTATTTATGGCGCCCGCGCATCTAACGGGGTAGTATTGGTGACCACTAAAAAAGGTAAGCTCAACCAGAAAACAGTGTTTAATCTGGATGTTAACACCAGCTGGGCAAAACCAACGAAGAAACGTGGATTCCTTAACGCCAAACAATATGTGGACCTGCTTCTTGAAGCTGCGGTAAATGATGCCAAGATAGATTTTGCAGACCCTAATACCAGCTATACTACCGAACAGGAAGCAATAGACGACTATACTAAATCTTATGAAGGTATCCTCGACCAGTATTCACTGGGTACCGATTGGCGTAAACAGGCGGTGGATGTTAATTGGGAAGACCAGGTATACCGCGATGTGGCAAAGTCAAACCAGGTCAATCTTTCTGCCACAGGCGGTAATGAGAAAACCAGGTTCTTTGTATCAGGATTTTACTCCGGACAGGACGCGATAGTGATCAATAACAGATTTACCCGCTATGGCGCACGCCTGAGCCTCGATCATGCTGCCACCGATAAATTAACGATAGGCATTAACATGAGTGTAAACCGCTCACAGCTCGACAGGGTTACCGATGATAATTCCTTCTCTACACCAGGCCAGCTGGTGGCGCAATTGCCTATTTCTCCATTGATTGATCCTGAAACAGGAAAACCCAATGGCAGAACGCTATACGACAATGGTTTGCTGGATGCATTATATGATACAGATAAACAGGTTACTTTCCGTACACTGGGTAACATCTATGCAAGCTATAATTTTCTGCCCTGGTTGAACTTCCGTTCTGAATTAGGAACAGATATCGTTAACATGAATGAAGATTACTTCAAAAGTAAGTTATCACAGGATGGAGCGGGGATTGGTAAAGGGCAGTCCATTAATGCACAAAGTATATCCCTTAATACCAATAACTTTTTTACCATCACCCCGGATCTTGGCGGTAAGCACAAACTCAATATGGTATTGGGTATGAGCTATCTTCAGAATGATAACCGCTCTGCATCCATACAGGCAGAAGGCTATCCTTCCGATGCGGTGAAAAACCTGTCCGGAGCTACTACCGTGACTTTCGGAAGTTCAGATAATTTCAGGTATACTTTTCTTTCCTATTTCTTCAGAGCTAACTATAGCTATAACGATAAATATCTTGCAGGATTCAGCGTAAGAGCAGATGGGTCTTCCCGCTTCGGTCCTGACAACAAATATGGTTACTTCCCTGCGGGTTCATTGGGCTGGGTAATTTCACAGGAAGACTTCCTGAAAGAATCAAAAGCGCTGAGTTTCCTGAAATTAAGAGTTAGCGCAGGTTTAACAGGTAATGCTGAAATTGGCGAAAGCAGGTTCCTTTCCCTGTACAACATCACTAACTATCCTAACCTGCCAGGCTTCCAACCTGCTACCATCGGTAATCCCGATCTGAAATGGGAAAAAACTTTCCAGATGGATGGTGGTCTTGAATTCGGATTTCTCAATAACCGCATCTCCGGTGAGGTGGACGTTTATAAAAAGAAAACGACCGATTTGTTGCTGAGTGTAAATATTCCGCAGACAACTGGCTACGCCAGCATCTACCAGAATCTTGGTAAAATGGAAAACAAAGGAGTAGAATTTTCTTTGACTACCCGGAACCTGGAAGGCGCATTTAAATGGAACACTACCTTCAATATTGCATTTAATAAGAACAAGATCACAGACCTCAAGGGTCAGATCATTAATACCGGCGTTCAGCGCGCAGTAGAAGGAGAGGCCATCGGTTCGTTCTATTTACCAAGATTTGCAGGCGCTGATCCGCAAACAGGAGTAGCTTTATACCTCGATTCTTCAGGGAAAACAACAACTGATTTCAGCAGGGCGCCTAATGTAATTGTTGGTAATTCCAATCCTGATTTCACAGGTGGTTTCACCAATAACTTTTCCTATAAAGGATTTGATCTGAGCGTATTCTTCACATTTGTGAGTGGTAATTCCATTTACAACCAGGCAGGTATCTATCAAACTACCGGGTTTGCAAATGGATTGGATAACCAAACACACGACATCCTGGGTAGGTGGCAGAAACCGGGTGATATCACTAATGTTCCTAAAGTGGGTCTGTCATATGGTACTGGTGGTGAGGCAACATCCCGCTATATTTACAATGGCTCCTACATACGTTTAAAAAACCTGACATTAGGTTATAACCTGCCTAAAAAAGCGATTTCTGCGTTGAAGATCCAGGGCATAAAGGTATATGCAGCTGCTTATAACCTTTGGACTAAAACACATTATATCAGCGATCCTGAAGTAAATACGGCGCCTTTGGCATCAGATACCAATACGTCCAACAATACTTCTGGCGGGGTTGACTTTTATACCATTCCGCAGGCCAGAACGTTTACATTAGGATTAAACGTCCGCTTCTGATCTGCCGGTTGCAATCAATGTTTGGTTATTTAAATTAAAAACTCGTAAGTCATGAAAATCACAAAATATATAATCCATATATCGTTAGGGCTTGTGCTGCTGGCAGGTTATGGATGCAATAACAAACTGGATGTACTCCCTCAGCAACAAATAACGCCGGACCAGATTAAGACCGGCGACGATGTGAAAGCGGTTCTCTTCGGAAGTTATAATTCCTTACAGCATTTCAACTCTTTCGGAGAGCGTAATTT